>MEKI01000065.1:13302-41119 GCA_001766905.1 Acidobacteria bacterium RBG_13_68_16 | reverse complement strand
CTTCCCGCGCTCCACCCTCGCCAGCTTTTCGAGCTGTGCGCCCGAGAGCGGTGTGCCGTAGCCAGCAAAGTGAATCGGCGGCTCTGCAGGATTTTCGATGACGCTCCATTTCCCATCCTGGTGGTTTTGGAACACGAGCTCGTACTTCGCCCCAGACGGCACAGGGATAACGCCTCTTGCGTGCTGGACCCCGCTGCTGTCGAGCCACAGCAGCCTCACCTTGCCGGACTTCGCCTCCGCAACCACCTCTGTCGCATGGCACTCCTCACAGGTCCTGCCGCACTTCATAACGGAGTGGCTGAACTGAGGCGCGAACATCAGGAAGGTATTATTCCCCTGCGCGACGAAGGTCTGCATGTTCGCTGAGGTCGCCTTCCCGTTGGAGTTCATGAGGAACACCCAGCCTGATACGGGAACAGCAACGCGCTTGCCTGTCTTGACCAGCGTCTCGAAGTGGCAGTTGGTGCAGCTGACAACCTGGCGAACGTGGCAAGCGTTGCAGTCGAGCTTTTCGGCATGAACGGTGTGCGAGGTGGTCTGGGCGATCTTCTCGTGGCAACCTTCACATTTTGGGGTCAGCGCACCGACCTGTTTCATGGACGCGTACACGGTTCCGTTGCCGTGGACATCGCGGCCGGTGTGACAATCCATGCACTGCATCCCGGCAAGGACATGGACATCTTCATGATTTTCCAACTTATCGATCTTCATCATGGAGGCCTCGCGAGCGTGGCATTTGAGACACATCGCCTGATCCCGCGCGAACTTGGTCGAGTACGTGGCCTTGCCGTCGGCCTCTGTCTTGTGGCAGTCGTCGCACGAGGAAACGTGACAGTTCTTGCAGCTCAACTCCGAGTATGGGATGCCCGTTACGGCCTCCAGACCTCCGTTACTCTTGTCGTACCAGTAGCCCATTCCGCTGGCGGTGTAATGAAGGCTTGAGAGAAACATGCAGTCCTTCTTCTCGATCTGCTGAGGGCTGGCCACTCCCGGAAGGGACACCATCAGCAAGACGAAGATGGCGAGGTGGATGCCGAGATCCTTCTTCATAGCTTTTCCCCTTTCCCAGGGTGCGAACGGCTCGGCAAAAAGTCACGCGATTCTTCGAATTCCTTCTTCACGATTTCGTTCAAGTCGCTGGCTCGTCGTTGTCTCCTTTTGGTTGCCATGTTCGTTTCAACCGGTCAGTGCCTGCTCCAGGTCGTCGATCAGGTCATCAACGGCCTCGATGCCCACCGAGTAGCGCACCAGGCCATCGGTGATGCCCGCCTTCTCCCTCTCTTCCCGCGGGATGCCCGCGTGGGTCATCGAGGCCGGGTGCTCGATGAGGGTCTCCACGCCCCCGAGCGAGACCGCAAGGGTTGCGAGACGCACACGATTCATCAGGCGCCGGCCCGCCTCCAGCCCGCCCACGAGCTCGAAGCTGATCATGGCGCCGAAACCGCGCATCTGCTTGCGGGCGAGCTCGTGCTGGGGGTGCGAGGGCAGCCCTACGTAGCGCACCCACGCCACCTCAGGTCGTTTCTCGAGCCAGGTCGCGATGCTGTGAGCAGAGGCCTGGGCGCGATCGAGGCGCAGAGCGAGGGTCTTGAGGCCACGGTGAACGAGGAAGGCTTGGTGCGGATCCATGTTGCAGCCCGTGGCGATCATCACCGCCCGCAGTCTCCCGAGCAACGGCTTCTCCCGCGCGACGAGGATCCCCCCCACAACGTCGGCGTGGCCGTTAATGAACTTGGTCACCGAGTGGAGCACCACGTCGGCACCGAGTCGGAGGGGTTGCTGCAGGTAGGGGGAGGCGAAGGTATTGTCCACGACAAGGAGTGCGCCGTGCGCGTGGGCGATGCTTGCAGCGGCCTCGAGGTCGGTGACCTGCATGGAGGGGTTGGCGGGGGTCTCGACGTAGAGCACCTGGGTTTCCGGCCGCAGCGCCTTCTCGATGTTCTGGATCTCCGATGTGTCCACAAAGCTGGCCGTGACCCCGAAGCGCGAAAAGTGCTCCTCGAGGAGCCTCCGCGAGGGGCCGTACACAGCGGCCGTGCTCACGACGTGGGCGCCATGCCCGAGCAGGGAGATGTAGGCAGTTGAGACCGCTCCCATGCCCGAGCTCGTTGCCACCCCCCCACAGCCGCCCTCAAGCTCCGCCACGCAGTCCTCGAGTGCGCGGATTGTCGGGTTGCCGAGGCGCGTGTAGATATACCCCTCGGCCTTCCCCGCGAACCGATCAGCACCCTCCTGGGCGTCATGGAACGCGAAGGTGGAGGTTTGGTAGATGGGTGTTACGGCGCTCCCGAGCGGGTCGTGCATGGCACCCGCGTGCACAAGCTTGGTGTTGAATCCGGCATCTTTCGTGGTCATGTTCCCTTCTCCTCCTAGTGGGGCTTCGGCGGCATCGCCCCAAGGCCTCACGGCGTATTCCCCTTCTTCTGCCGCACCTTTCTGAGGTACGCGAGGTGATGCTCGGAACCTTCCCGCACCATGGCCTTGCCGCATTTCGGACACCGCTCCTCCGTGCAAGGCACGCCGGGTTTGTGGGGCTTCGTGGCTCCACAACCCAGGCATACGCAGTCTCCCGATGGTCCCATTCCATGCTGCTGTTTCATGGCCTCCTCCTTGGCACAAATGCGTTCCCGATAGCACCTGAACCCGGGCGGTTTCGCTCCGGCGTTCCTGCGCAGAACTCGCGGTCGATGGGACACCGCCCGGTGTTCTTGGCGAACTTCATGCAGCTTCCCAGGTAAACCACGTCGAGGTTGTGACCGTCGCCCACTGCGGCCAACCTGCGAATCTCCGCCCACCACGTGTGGCCTCATTTCCAGCACACCATGACCTTGGACCGGCCGGCCGGAGTCTCCACCTTCTCGACTTTCGCGAAGCACCCTTTCAAGGTCTCCTCTTCGCGGCGGAGAAAGGCGACGGCCCTTCCGGCGCCCACGAGGGTGAGGCGAAGGTAGAAGAGGGCCCTCACCACGGGGTTCGCAGGTACGTCATGTTCCATCATGAGGAAGGTCCCTCCCGGCCTCAGAACTCGGAGGATCTCCTGCAACGCCCCTTCCCGCGTCTTCCCCTTGAGCTCGTAGAAGGCATGCGAACAGGTGACCGCGTCGAACGTTTCTGCTGCAAAGGGCAGGTTGCCTGCGTCCCCTTCCACGAGATGGACATTGGGCAAGCTCCTGACCTTTGCGCTGGCGACCTTCAGCATGCCCCTGGAAAAATCCACGCCGACCACACGCCCATCTCGGCCGACTTTCTCCTTTAGGTGAGGCAGCAATGTGGCCGTGCCGGTGCAGACGTCGAGGATCGATCCTGCATCTCTCGGGGGCAGCCGGTCGGCGAGGAACTTTCTGGCCAGACCTGTCGTATCGCTCGAATGGAGGGCAACGAAGCGGTCGTAGAACCTCGAGAACCTGTCGTAGTAGGACCTTCTCAGTCGCCCCATCGGAGCCCTCTCCTGCCCGGAGTGAGTGTGCCGAGGGCCACCGGTGAGGTCATCGAACTGGGCTCATCCCGCGCGCGGCCCGACCCGACTTCGCGACCGGCTCGGATGAGGTTGGGGCCATCCCTCGGGGGACCGCGCCGGCCCCGAACCGCAAGATGGACATCCAAGGTGCCCCTGGACACGATTGTTCCTTCGCGGCACGCATGTGTGCTCCCGGGAGTCGCTACGGCTCCCCGTGGTGACCGCAATCGTGGAACCCGCCGCCTTCGCACACGCTCCCGGACGACTGCAGGCGCCCGGTAAGGTACTCCTGGACGAGTGTCTCGGGCACGCCGTCCTCGATCCCCAGCACGACCTCGATCCCGAAGCGGTCGAGAATCTGGACCGCCCGGGGTCCCATGCCTCCGGTCAGGACCGTGGTCACGCCTTGCTCCTTCAGCCACACCGGGAACGCACCTCGCTCGTGAGGCGGCGGCGCCGCGATGTGGTGGCTGGTGACAGAGCGGGTCGTCTCATCCAGGTCGAAGAGTGCAAACTGCTCTGCTCCGCCGAAATGCGAGGAGAACCGGCCGTCAATAAGTGGCACTGCGATTCTGGACATTTCTTGCGTCTCCTTTCGATCTCCGTTACAGGCCGGTGAGCGCCAACGCCGCTCCGAGAACCAGGCCTGCGATCATGTTGACTACCTTGACCTTGACGAACTCGCGCCGCGACTCGGCGAGGAGGGGCAGCATGCCGTGACCGTCCTGGACCACCGACGAGGTCGCCAGGACCGAGAACGGAACCGCCCCCTGCGCAAACAGCATCACGAACACCAGGTGCGGCCCTGATTCAGGGATCACCCCAACCAGTGCTGCGGCGAGGAGTGCCCAGCCCCGGTGCACACGCACGAAATCGGCCAGTGGGAACCCGGCCGCCTCCAGTGCCGCCATGACCACAAGCACACCGACCACCCACAGAAACAGACGCGGAACGTGGCGACGGGCCACGTGGTCGTAGAGGTGGACCTCCAGGAAGTGCTCGGGGACGGTGAGCACGATCCAAAGGGCCACGACGCCGAGCACGAGGAGCGTCACCCGCACCCAGCTCCACTCGTGCGGTCCCAAGGCGCCCAGTGCCACCGCCAGAGTGAAGAGTCCCAGCGCTACGACCAGGGTCGCCCGTTGTAGCGAGAAACGACCGAGAGCGTGGGGGCGCAGCGGCAGCCCGGCCTGCAGCTCCTCCTCGTGAACCGCGAGCCCAGTCGGGCAGCATGCCGTGGCCACTCCCAGCTGGGGGGCAAGGCGATCCACCAGAACACCAACGAGGATCCCATAGGCAAACAGCAGCGCGTTGAGCAGCAGTGCCTCGCGAGGGAACAGCGCCAGCATCACGAACGCCTCGTCGCCACTTGTGGCGATCATGTTCGCAACGATGGCGCCAAAGGAGAGGGCGCCGTGGATATAGAGACTCACCGCGGCGAACGATCCCAGGCACCCGGGTGCCACGCCCAGCGCTGAGGACGCAGCGTAGGCGGGGAACCCCTTTCGGCCAGTCAGCCGCTGCAGCGCTCCGCGGGTGGCCACGTTGAGGTACTCGACGATGAGCATCATCACGAACACGAAGCCCGTGATCAGCAACGAGTCGGCGAGTACGGCCCGCAAGTTCATACGCGTTTCCCGTGTCTGCCGCGCAGTCGATGCCCAACGCCCGACAAACCGTGCCAGAAGACATGCGTGTTCCGCAGCACACGATGAACCTGGCCAGCACGCTCCAGCACGCCGAGCGCCTTGAGGACCGCGTTGGGGTGGAGGCCGAGGCCAACGGCGATGTCGTCCACGGTGCACGGCCGCCGCCGCAGCAGGGCGAGGACGTCGTTGCTCTCCGGCGCCCGCGGGGCCGCTCCGTCCTCGTGCCGGCCCCCCCACTCTGCGATGACTTCGGCCTCGGGAGTGAACAACCGGCTCCGCTCGGCGAGGCTCTCCACCGCTACCGGCGCGGCGCGCTCGTCGAAGGTGGGGCGCACCGGGGTGTTGAGCTGGATGCGGTCGGGCGCTATGCGTTGCGCCAGGGCGGCGATCGCACGAACGCGCTCGGGTGTCTCTGTGATCCCCGCGAGCACCATCACCTCGAGCCAGATCTGCCCACGGTACTCGCGCCGGAACACGGCGAGGCCGTCGACCGCCTGCTCAAGCGTGATTCCGGGCGCCGGCCGATTGACCAACTGGAACGTCGCCTCGTCCCCCGCATCGAGGCTGGGCAGCACGATGTCGGCGCGGGCCGCCTCGGCGCGCACGTCGGCGCGGTGGAAGAGGGCACCGTTGGTGAGGAGCGCCACCGGGATTTCAGTCATCCCCTTAATCCCGGTGATCAGGGCTCCCAGCCCGGCGTACAGGGTCGGCTCGCCGGAGCCCGCCACCGTGATCACGTCTGGCGGCGGCCACAGACGTATTCGTCGCTCCACATCCGCGAGGATCTCCTCGCAAGGGAAGTAGAGCGAGCGCTCAGCGCTCAGCGTGCGGGTCGGCCCGAGCTGGCAGTAGACGCAGTCGTAGGGGCAGTACTTGAGGGGAACCACGTCGACCCCCAAGCTTGCGCCCAGCCGCCGGCTGGGCACCGGCCCGTACACATGACCGAGGGCGGTCCTCACAACACTTCCTGCTCGCTGGACTACTTCTCTGGTTCCGACCCCTCACCCTTGGAGATGTCGGGCGCCGCGGTGACGGAGGGTGCCGGCCCCCACCGGCGAGAGACCCCGGCCCAGCGACCACCCCCCCAGCAGCGCCCGCGGCCGCCGCCCGGCGGCAGCCCTCCGCGGCCCACGCCGCGAGGCGCTCCCGTTTCATCGGGAGGCGGGGCGCAGCGACCCCACCCGCCTCCGGTCCGAGGCCCATGGCCTCTCGGCCCAGTTCCGTCAAAAGCCGGCATCGTGACCTCCCTCGGGCTCCTCCGAGCCCTCTTTGTCTTTCGGGGCGGCATCGCCCACCCCGTTCCAGCGCCTTCCCCGGCAGCGACAACCCCGCCCACGCCGCCGACCCCCCCAATGAACCGGGCAGGGTATTGGCTCACTCGGACCGGTCACGACCGGGGCCTCGCCGATCATGAGGACCTTGCCTTCGACGAGCGCCTCAGTAACGGTGGCGCGAGCGCGTGTGAGGATGCGGGCAAACGTCGGGCGCGACACACCCATCTGCTCGGCTGCCGCCTCCTGATAGAGCCCCTCGAGATCGGCCAGCCGCAACGCCTCCAGGCCGTCGAGACCGAGCGTCACCAGAGGTGTTTCCCACACCGGCCGACCGATTGGCTTGAAGCCGACAGCGTCGAGGGTGCGGTCGATTCGGCGGAGGTGTGGTGGCCGTGGCATCGTGGTCGCTCCATTTCAAGCATATGCTCAAAACTTCCCGTTGTCAAGCTCGGTCGGAACCGGCGGATCACAGGCCACGCGGGGTCGGGCGGGTTCCTCCGCTGCGTCAGTCGTAGGCGAGCCGGGTGGGCTCGTCAGCCATCGTGGGGGCGAGCAGTTCGGGCCACTCGGGGCCGCGCCAGGTGGCGCACCGCTCATGGGTCAGCAGGTACTTCTGGGGGATCGGGTGCGTCCCGACGACCACCGGGATCCCGTACTTCGCCGGAATGAAGCGCCTGAAGTCCTCGACGTACGGGCACGGCGGATAGCCCACGACGAGGCCGGTCGCCAGGTGAATGACCGTCGCGCCGTTCTTTTTCATCTCCTCCGGGGCGTACTCGACGTTGCCGCCCGGGCACCCAGCGCAGGTGGTGTAGCCGACCAGCTCGACCTCCCGACCGGCGTACACCGAGAACGCTCCTTCGCGCTGGCGTAGCGCACGCAGGCACTTGCCGCCCGCGCACGCCCGGTAGCGATCGCAGATGATGATCCCGACTCGAACCGGTTCGCTCATGGCTGCCCCTTTCGTCGAGGGTGCGGCTTCCCGCACGGCCCGGCCTTGCGAGCATATGCTCTCAAACTGGTGGTGTCAACCGAGACGTGTCGTCTGGGGCGAGCACAGCGCGGCCAGGCGAAAAGAACCGCGGCCACTCGAAGGTGGCCGCTTTCTTCATCTTTCCTGGACGGGCGGGGACCAAGTCGGCGGTCCCCCTGGATTCATGGCTTCCACACCTTCCACACCTTGCCGACCAGGTCGGGGCCGGGCTTGAGGGTGGGCTTGCCCGGCTGCCGGCCGGACGGCATCACCTCGCCGTCTTGACCGCGTGCTGGAACGCCTTTACCTGCCGGACTAGCTCCTCGGGGCTGCGGCCGACCTCGGGGGTGAGCACCTCGCCGGCGCGGATCACGAAGTCGGGGTCGATGATGAAGCGGCCGCGAATGTCAACGCCAGCGTCCTCGTCGTAGATGCCGTAGACCGCACCGATCCGTCCGCCCGAGTCGTTGAGCATCGGGAACGGCCCCCGCCGGGCACCATCTTCGAGAGCTCCTCCTCCTGCCAGATCTTGTGCACGAAGCGGCTGTCCACGCTCATTGCGAGGACCTCGACGCCGAGCCTCTGGAATTCCTTGTAGATGGCGGCGGCCGCCGCCAGCTCGGTCGGTCAAACAAAGGTGAAGTCGCCCGGGTAGAAGCACAGGACGATCCACTTCCCCTTGTAGTCCGACAACCTGACGTTGTCGAAACCGCCATCGATGAAGGCGGTCGCCTCGAAGTCCACCGCTTCCCGTCCCACCCGTGCCTGCGTCATCCTCACCTCCCTGGGCGCCGGCGCCGCTTCTGCTGCCGGCGCCCCCGCCACCATCGGGCCTTTGGCGGGTTTGACACAGCCGTCCTTCTTCTCGAGCATCCAGGCCTCCTTTCCGGACCCACCGGCGACAGATGCTGCCGTCGCAAGTAGCCACCCGATCACCCCCTCGGGCAGGCTCGACGTTTGCGGTGCCAAGGCAACTGTGCCCGCGTCCGTCCCGGTGTGAGTCTACGCGTCTACAGCGTCTTCAGCATCCCTTCCGCCTCTTCGCAGGTCTTGCGGACGCCGGCCGTGGACTTGGCGAACGCCGCCTTCTCCTCGTCGGTGAGGTCGAGCTCGATCACCTTCTCGATGCCGTTCTTGCCGAGGATGCAGGGCACGCCGACGAACAACCCCTTGACGCCGTACTCGCCGTCCAGCTTCGCACACACGGGCAGGATCTTCCGCTTGTCGAAGATGATCGCCTCGGCCATCTCCAGCGCCGCCCACGCCGGCGAGACGAACGCCGAGCCGAAGCCGAGCAGGCCGACCACCTCGCCGCCGGCCTTGCGGGTGCGCTCCTCGATCTTCTTAAGCGTGTCGGCGTCGAGGAACTTCGCAACCGGGATGCCGGCGATCAGGCACGAGCTGCGCACCGGCACCATGTCGTCGCCGTGGCCGCCCAACACGATGGCGTTGACGTTCTCCACCGACACGCTTGCGGCCTCGGCCACGAAGTAGCGATAGCGCGCCGAGTCGAGCACGCCGGCCATTCCCATCAGCCTGTTCTTGGGCGGGGCGAGGCGTTTGTCGAGGGTGAAGACGATCGCGTCGAGAGGGTTCGCGATTGAGATGATCATCGCGTCTGGGCAGTGCTGTTTGATCCCCTTCGCCACGTCGAGGGTTACCTTGAGGTTGGTCGCAAGCAGCTCCTCCCGGCTGGGGAACGTGCCGTCCGGCCGGGCCTTTCGCGGCACGCCGGCCGTGTTGATGACCATCTCGGCGCCGGCCAGGGCCGAGTAGTCCTTCGACCCGACCACCTTCGTGTCGCGGGACACGACCGGGAGGCCCTCGGCGATGTCGAGGGATTTGCCGATCGAGACCGACTGTTTCTTGACCACCGCCTGGCGATCCTCGGGATCGGAGGGGTTCGGCACGGGGGCCGGGTCGCTCAAGCCGATCTCCCGCGCCAGCCGGCGTTGCGCGATCTCCTGCGCGAGCACGCCGCCGATGTAGCCGCCACCGATGACACCGATCTTCTTCAGCATGACGTTTCTCCGTTTCCGGCCTGCAGGCCCTGACCTGGTTGCAGTTAACCGCGGACTGACGGCATCACGGGTCTCGCCACCCCCCCCGACAGGCCTCCGATTCTAGCGCGTCCCGTTGCCTAGACCGTCGGCGGGGGAGCCTCCGGGATGTTGTCGCGGCGCTTCCCTTCGGTCGGCTTCTTGGCCACCGGTGCCGGGCAGTGCTCCTTGTGCAGCCGCAGGTAGTCGAGCACGAGCTCGCGCTTCATGAGCTGGATGGCCTTGGCGGGGTCCACCCCCTTCGGGCACACCCGCGAGCACTCGCCAGCGTAGTGGCAGCGCCAGGGACCCGCCTCCCCTGCGAGCACCCGCTTGCGC
Organism: Acidobacteria bacterium RBG_13_68_16; assembly: GCA_001766905.1. Classification (GTDB taxonomy): domain Bacteria; phylum Acidobacteriota; class Thermoanaerobaculia; order Thermoanaerobaculales; family Thermoanaerobaculaceae; genus RBG-13-68-16. Next base: position 31,388 of record MEKI01000065.1, on the reverse strand, counting down.
GCCGAGAAACCCCCGTCGCGCGTGTCGGAGTTGTAGCGGTGCGCCTGGCCGAGCGGCATCGGGCCGGAGTAGAGGGCGTCGGTGGCGTACGTCGGGCACGCCGCCATGCAGCACCCGCACTTGATGCAGTAGCTGAACTGCAGGTACTGCTCGAGCTCGTGCGCAGATTGCCAGAACTCGCCGGTGGGGTGCTCCTGTTCCTGCGCGTCGTCGCGAATGACGTAGGGCATCAAAGCCCGGTGGGTGTCGAACATGGGCGCCAGCTCCGGAACGAGGTCGCGGACGATGTCGAAGTTCGGCAGCGGCGCCACGACGACCGTGCCGCCGCCCAGCTCCGTTACCTGGGTGTTGCAGGCCAGGCGCGCCTTGCCGTTGACGAGCATCCCGCACGAGCCGCACACACCCATGCGGCAGGAGGAGCGCCACGCGAGATCCGGCGCGTGCGTCTCCTTGATTCTCCACAACCCGTCGAGCACGGTCATGCCGGCGCTGTAAGGGATGCGGTACTCCTCCCAGTGCGGGGTGGAGTCGCGCTCGGGGTTGAAGCGCCTGATTCGGTACGTAATCTCGGAGAGAGTCTTCTCGCTCATGTTGGCCCCCTACATCGCTTTCGCCAGCGAGAAGCCAGCGATTGCCGCCCAGGTGCCATAGACGAACAGCGCGAGGCCGCACAGCAGCAGGACCATGGAGACCGCCTTCTTGAGCCAGGAGGCCGGATTCAGCTCGAAAAGGATGTTGCGGAAGCCGTACAGCCCGTGGAAGAGTGCGGCCCCTAGCAGCACAACATAAGTCACCATAAAGAACGCGCTCTTCCCACGCGCCACGACGTTGGCCCAGTCGATGGGGTGACCGCCCGCCGGGTTGAGGCCCTTGAGCGGGACGGTGACGTTCAGGTGCATAACGGTCATGTGCATCCCCAGGAGGAAGAGGATCACGACCCCCGCCGCGAGGTGCCAGGTCCAGAGCTTCTGATCGCGCATCATGGCCGCCTCCTAATCCAGCACCCAGAAGTTCAGGGTGCCCATCACGACGATTATCGCGGCAAGCAGTAGCACGCCGACCACGAGAGGGCGCTGAAAGTCGAGCGACGTTCGGTACGGGTAGACCGGCTCGATCGGCGGCCCGACGCCGAACCCCAGCTCGTTGATCCCGAGCCGGATGCCGTTGATGGCGTGGAAGGCGAACGCCACGAACACCAGGTACTCGCCGAACTTGAAGAGCGGCCCGCTGACCGTCCCCATCGCCCACTCCCAGCTGGCCTGTCCGAGCGCGCGGCTGGAAGTGACGAGGATGTGCAAGAGGAAGTAGGTCAGCAGGCCGAGCCCGGTGAGCCGGTGCAGAGTGTAGAGGTAGCGCTCCACACCCCAGCGGCCGCCCCCAAACCAGCCCCACAGGCCCAGTCGATTGGGATGACCCTTGCTTTCGATCATTGTCCGCCCCCTAGTACTTTCGTTCCACCGGCTTCCACGTGGTGATGGTCACCGGCTTGTGGTCGAAGCGCGGCCCGGTCTCGGTCCACCAGGCCAAGGTGTGCTTGAGCCACTTCTCGTCGTCACGGGTCGCGAAGTCGCGGCGAGCGTGCGCGCCGCGCGACTCCTGCCGCGCGAGGGCACCGGCCACCGTGACCTCGGCCAGGTCGAGCAGGTTCTCCAACTCCAGCGCGTGGAACAGGTTGGAGTTGTAGGTCCGGTTCTTGTCGTTGACCGGCGCACGCAGCGAGCGCGCGCGCAGGTCGCGCAACGTGGCAAGCGCCGCTGCCAGCCCCTCGCCGGTGCGGTAGACCCCGGCGTGCTTGTCCATCACCGCGCGCAGCTCGCGGCGCAGGATGTACAGGTTCTCGGAGCCTTCACGCTTGAGCAGCGCGTCGACGTGCGCGTCCGCCGCCCTCACTTTGCCCTCGGGCACGCCGGGGAGGTTGAGCTTCGGCAGGGCCTTAACGATCTCCTCACCGCTGATCCCGCCCCAGACCAGGCACTCGGCGGTGGAGTTGGAGCCCAGCCGGTTGGCGCCGTGCAGGCTGACGCACGCAACTTCGCCCGCCGCCCAGACGTTTGGCAGGCGGGTCAGGCCGTTGATGTCGGTCTCGACCCCGCCCATCGAGTAGTGGGCCACCGGACGGATTGGGATCGGCGTGGTGATCGGGTCGATCCCGAGGAACTTCATCGTCACCTCCCGGATCAGCGGCAGCCGGGTGTTGATCCTCTCCGCGCCCAGGTGGGTGAGGTCGAGTTGGAGGTAGTCGCCCCACGCCTCCGATCGGAAGCCTCGGCCCTCGAGGATCTCGGTCGTCTCGGCGCGGGAAACCATGTCGCGCGGCGCGAGCTCCATCAGCTTGGGCGCGTACTTCCCCATGAACCGCTCGCCCGTGTTGTTCCTGAGGTAGCCGCCCTCGCCCCTGCACGCCTCGGTCATCAGGATCCCCGAGGGCACCAGGCCGGTGGGGTGGAACTGAAGGAACTCCATATCCTCGAGCGGCAGACCGGCGCGGTACGCCATCGCCATGCCGTCGCCTGTGACGGTCTGCGAGTAGGTGGTGAAGCCGTACAGAGTCCCACCTCCACCGGTGGCGATGAGCAGCGCCTTGCCGCGCAGCACCACGGTCTCACCACTCCCAGCGTGGATGCCCACCAGCCCCGCGAAGCGACCTCCATCCACCAGGATGTCCGTGACGAAGAACTCGTCGTAGCGGGTGAAGCACTTGTAGCGCAGCAGCGTGTCGTACAGGGTCTGCATCTCGAAGAAGCCGGTCTTGTCGGCGGCAAGCGTGGCGCGGGGGAACGAGTGGCCGCCGAAGGGGCGCTGATCGATCCGCCCCTTGGAATCCCGCGTCCACGGGATGCCCCAGTGGTCGAGCAGCCGGATCTCCTCCGGCATCGCGCGCACGAAGCGGTACACCACGTCCTGGTCCGCCAGGAAGTCCGAACCCTTCACGGAGTCCCAGGCGTGCAGCTCGAAGGAGTCGCCCTCCTCCGTTCGGAGTACCGCGGCGGTGCCGCCCTCCGCGCACACCGAGTGCGCCCGCATAAGCTGCACCTTCGAGACGATTCCGATGTCCACCTTGCCTTCCGTGCGCCGGGAGATCTCCACCGCGGCCCGCAGCCCGGCCAGGCCCGCGCCCAGGATCAGGACATCGTGTGTCAACTGTTGCGCCATGATCGACCTCCCGGAAACTGAGACGCCGTAAATTCAAAGGGCCGGGGGAACCCCCGGCCCTCGTCCGTCGCCCTTTCGCTTCGTTTCTGCACCCTTGCCCCCGTGCTCCCCTGCTCGACTTCTCAGTTCTTGCCCAGGTCCGCCGGCAGCTTGCCGATCTGGGCGGCCACGTCGCCGGCGCTCTTGTGGAGCAGCGCCTTTTCTTCGGCGCTGAGCTTCGGCTGGAAAACACCCTCCATGCCCTCGGCGCCGAGCTTGCACGGGACGCCCACAAAAACGTCCTTGAGGCCGAACTCGCCCTGCAGGTAGACGGCGCACGGCAGGATCTTCTTCCTGTCCCTGATGATGGAGTCGACCATCTCGTACACGCCGGCCGCCGGGGCGTAGTAGGCCGAGCCGGTCTTGAGCAGCTTCACGATCTCACCCCCGCCCTGGGCGGTGCGCTGCACGATCGCGTCGAGGCGTTCCTTGGACAGCAGCTCCGTCACGGGCACACCGCTCACCGTTGTGTAGCGCGGCAGCGGCACCATGCTGTCGCCGTGCCCGCCGAGGACCAGTGCGAACACGCTATCGGTTGAGACGCCCATCTCCATTGCGATGAACGCGCGCATGCGGGCCGTGTCCAGGATGCCGGCCATGCCGATCACCCGCTCGCGTGGGAACCCCGACACCCGGCGCGCGACCTCGCACATCACGTCGAGCGGGTTTGTCACCATGATGATGATCGAGTCGCGGGACTTCCGGACCGAACGGGAGATGCACTCCGCCACGATCTTGGCGTTGGCATCCTGGAGGTCGTCGCGGCTCATACCCGGCTTGCGGGCCAGGCCGGCGGTCATGACGATGATGTCCGACCCCGCCGTCGCCTCGTAGTCGTTGGCACCCACCAGCATGCAGTCGTGGTGGACGACCGGCGCCGCCTGGTAGAGGTCAAGCGCCTTCCCCTGCGGCACCCCCTCCAGCACGTCCACGAGGACCACGTCGCCGAGGTGCCCCTCGGAGAGCCTGTGGGCTGTCGTGGCACCGACGTTTCCGGCCCCGATCACGGTGATCTTGGGCTTCTTCATCGGTGGCTCCCACCTTTCCCGGCGTGTCGTCCGCACCGCTGACCACGGCTCAGATGCGGGGCACACGATACCACTGGACGAGGGCGATCACAACGTCCGCCGGCCTTGCACGGTGCAGCAAAAGGGTGTATAAGAAGCCGGATGCTGCTTTCGAAAGAAAGTGGGACCCTGGTCCCACTTTTTTTTAGGGGGCGAAAACGACGATGGCGCGTTTGCCACAGGATCTGCTGGCCAGGCTCGGACGCCTCGCGCAGAGCGAGGGAATCGAGCTGGTGGCCGTCGAGGTCGGGGGTACCGCCCGCAAGCCGGTGGTGCGCCTCGTCCTCGACCGTGAGCCGGCAGGGGTGACCCTGGCGGACTGCGAGTCGGTCTCGCGGCAGGCGAGCGTGATGCTGGACGCGTACGACCCGATTCCGGGAAAGTTCACCCTCGAGGTGTCCTCCCCGGGCTTGGATCGGAAACTATACAACGACAAAGACTTCGTTCGCTTCGAGGGGCGCACGGTGCGGATCCGGATGCGGCCCGGCTGGCCGGCGCCGAGAGTCTTCGGCGGCACCCTTGAGGGGCGCGCCGACGGCTTCGTTCGCGTGCGCGACCACGGCGGGGTGACACACCGGCTGCCCGAGGGCGACGTGCTCGACGCGAGGCTCGCCCCTGCGCTCGAGGAGAGGGAAACACCGCAGCATCAGGGAAGGAAGTAGGTGATGAGAATGGAACTCGCCACCTTGATCCGCCAGGTCTCGCACGAGCGCGAGATCGAGCCGGAGCGCCTGGTCACTGCGCTCGAGGACGCCATCTCGCAGGCTGCGAGGAAGCACTACCACGAGCGCGGCGTGCGCACGCAGATCGACCCTGAGTCCGGCGAGATGACCTGTTACCGGATACGCAAGGTTGTCGCCACACCCGAGGAGGTCACTGACCCGACGGCGGAGATCCTGCTCGAAGAGGCGCTCAAGCTCGATCCCAAGGCCGAGGTCGGCGGCGAGATCGTGCTAGGCGAGCTCGACACCGCCCAGCTCGGCCGCATCGCTGCCCAGGCCGCCCGCCAGATGCTCTTCCAGCGGGTCCGCGAGGCGGAGCGGGACAACATCTACAACGACTACATCGGCAAGGTGGGCGATCTCGTCAACGGCATCGTCAAGCGATTCGAACGCGGAGACATAGTGATCGAGCTTGGGCGAACCGAGGGCGTTGTGACGCGCCAGCATCAGGTGCGGCACGAGCGCTACAGCCAGGGCGACCGCATCCGCGCTGTGATTGTCGAGGTCACCAAGGACGCCAACAAGCCCCAGGTCGTTCTCTCGCGCACCGCCCCGCAGCTCCTCATCAAGCTGCTCGAGATGGAGGTGCCGGAGATCTACGACGGCACCGTGATCGTGAAGGGGTGTGTGCGCGAGCCGGGGGAGCGTGCGAAGGTCGCGGTCGCCTCCAAGGACCGGGATGTGGATCCGGTGGGCGCCTGCGTCGGCATGAAAGGTTCGCGCGTGCAGGCGATCATGCGCGAGCTCAAGGGCGAGAAGGTAGACATCATCCCGTACAACCAGGACGTCGTGACCTTCGCGCAGAATGCGCTGGCACCGGCAAAGATCAACCGCGTGGCACTGCGCGAGCAGGAGCTCAGAATCCCTATAACCGACACCGAGGGTAACCCGGCGCTCGACGAAAACGGCCAGCCGCTGATGCACCAGCGGTCCGAGAACGTGCTGGACGTGATCGTGTCCGACGAGCAGCTCTCCCTCGCCATCGGAAAGCGCGGTCAAAACGTGAGGTTGGCCTCGCGCTTGCTCGGCTGCCGGATCGAGATCAAGAGCGAGGAGGCTGTCAAGGACGAGGTCGCGGCAGCGCTCGCCGCAATGCTGCGGCAGGTCGAAGGGGTGACGGAGCAGGTTCCGGCCGAGGCGGAGCCCGCCGCGGCGCCCATCGACTATGACACGCACTTGCCGCTGGACGAGCTGCCCGGCGTCGGCGAGAAGATGCGGGAGCGCCTGCTCGAGCATGGCTACTCCCACGCCGGCGCGCTTGCCGCCGCGGACCCCGCCAAGCTGATGGAGATCCCCGGAATCGGTCCACACTCCGCCGCAAAGTTGATCGCGGCGGCAAAGGCGGCGCTCGCGGCGCAAACCCCCGCGGGCGCCGAGGAGTAGAGCATGCCGCAGGTGTTTCGTGTGGGCGATCTCGCCCAGCAGATGGGCGTCACGGCCGAGGAGCTGATCTTCAAGCTCCGCTCGATCGGCGTTGACGTGACGAGCGCGGACAACACCCTCGACCTCTCCACGGTGCGCGACATCATTACCGGCCAGACGCTGGTCCGGCGCCCGCGCGAGGTCATCGTCCGGCAGGCCGGCGCCGCCGCCGAGGAGCAGCGCAAGACGCCGGTTCCGGCGATGGAGCGCCTGAAGCGCCGACGCCCCGGGCGGCGAGCGACCTCCCTCGATGAGGAGCTGCCAGACGAGGTGCCTAACCTGGCCGCGATGGCGCTCCCCGCGTCCAGCAAGCCGACTGCCAGGGCTGCGGACGAGGCCGAGGAGGAGGGCGTCGAGGCGGCGGAGGCCGGCGCTGAGGAAGCCCCCGCCAGGCCGGTCGTCGTCGAGGAAGCGCCCGCACCGGCTCCGACCAAGGCGAAGGCGGCAAAGGCCCCGAAGGCGGCCAAGGCCGCGGCCGCCGCGAAACCTCCCGAGCCCGCCCCGGCAAAGCCGCGAGCCGTCGCGGTCCGAGAAACAGCCAAGCCCGCCAAGAAGGGTGCCAAGGCACCCCTCGAGGCGCAGCTCCGCGAGCTTACAGACGACGAGGTGAAGCAGCGCATCATCGCCGCCAAGCAGGCGGCGGAGAAACCCATCGAGAAGCCGGCTGCCCCGGGGCGTGGCAAAGCCTCTCGCAAGGCCAAGGCGGCCGCGGACGCCGACGAGATTCGCGACCTCCTGGCCAAGTTCGAGGAATCCAAGGTGCGCGCGGCCGAAACCGCCGCCGCGCCGCGCCCCCCGATCCCGATGGGTGGCCGCGGAAAGCTGATGCACCGGCCCAAGCGCGAGAGGGGCGAGGCCCCGGTCGAGGTTCGTGCTGTCACCGTCGCTTTCCGCGACGGCGTCAAGCCCGAGGGGTCCGTCTATCTCTCCGAGGCGGTGACCGTCCGCGAGCTGGCGGAGAAGCTCAACGTGCTGGTCAAGGACCTGATGGCCTATCTGATCTCCAAGAAGATCCTCGTGACCGCCAACCAGGCACTTCCCCAGGAGCTCGCCGAGAAGATTTGCGAGGACCTCGGGGTCGAGGCCATGGTGGTGACCTTCGAGGAGGAGATCGACATTCAGCAGGAAGGTGCCGCCGAAGCGGGGGCGAAGCCGGAACCGCGTCCGCCGGTCGTCACGGTGATGGGACACGTCGACCACGGCAAGACCTCGCTGCTCGACGCCATCCGGTCGACGCGGGTGGCCGCGGGCGAGGCCGGAGGGATCACCCAGCACATCGGCGCCTCGAGGATCGCCCACAACAGCAGGACGATCGTGTTCATCGACACCCCGGGCCACGAGGCCTTCACCCAAATGCGCGCCCGTGGTGCCAAGGTCACCGACCTGGTCGTGCTGGTCGTGGCGGCGGACGACGGCGTGATGCCGCAGACCGTCGAGGCGATCAACCACGCTCGCGCCGCGCACGTGCCGGTGATCGTGGCCATTAACAAGATCGACAAGTCCAACGCCAACCCGGAACGCGTGAAGAAGGAGCTCGCCCAGGAAGGAGTGCTGCTCGAGGGGTGGGGCGGCGAGGTTCCCGTCGTCCAGGTGTCCGCCACCAAGCGGCAGGGGATCGAGGACCTCCTCGAGGTCATCCTGCTGGTGGCCGAGATGGCCGACCTCAAGGCGGTGCCCGACGGGATGGCGCGCGGCACGGTGCTGGAGGCCCGCAAAGAGCGCGGCCGCGGCGTGGTAGCCAGCGTTCTCGTGCAGCAGGGGATGCTCAAGCAGGGCGACTACTTCTTCGCTGGCGCCACATACGGTCGCGTGCGGGCGATGCTGGACACCAACCGGAAGCCGGTGCGCCAGGCCAGGCCCTCGGACGCGGTCGAGATCATGGGCCTGGACGACATCCCCGACGCTGGGGACACCTTCCAGGTCGTGGAGGACGAGAGCCGCGCTCGCGAAGTTGCAGGCCACCGCCGGGCGAAGCAACGCGAGGAGCAGATGGCGGGAGGCCGAAGGGTCAGCCTGGAAGGGTTGATGGACAAGATCAAGTCCGAGGAGGTGAAGGCGCTCAACGTCGTCCTCAAGGCCGACGTGCAGGGGTCCGTCGAGGTGCTGCGCGACACGCTCGCCAAGCTCTCCACCGAGCAGGTCGCCATCAACGTGATCCACGCTTCCGCCGGCGCCATCAACGCCAACGACATCCTGCTGGCTTCCGCCTCCCAGGCCATCGTGATCGGTTTCAACGTGCGGCCGGAGCGCTCCGCAAAGGAGCTCGCGGAGCGCGAGAAGGTGGATGTCCGCCTCTACTCGGTAATCTACCAACTCATGGAGGAGCTGCAGAAGGCGATGACGGGCCTGCTCCGACCCACCTTCAAGGAGGAGGAGCTCGGTAGGGCCGAGGTGCGCGAGGTTTTCAAGGTCTCCAAGGTGGGGACCGTTGCAGGGTGCATGGTCGTCGAGGGGAACATCCTCCGCACCGCCAAGGCACGCCTGCTCCGCGACAACGTCGTGGTGTGGGAGGGCAGCCTGGCCTCGCTCAGGCGCTTCAAGGACGACGTGGCCGAGGTCAAGAACGGCTTCGAGTGCGGCATCGGGCTCGATCGTTTCCAGGACATTAAGCTGGGCGATGTCATCGAGGCCTACCGCACCGTGGAAGTCGCCCCCGGGGTCTAGGTGGACGTCGAAAGCCCGCTCTTCGTCGCGGTCGCGGAGATCGAGCTCCACCTGCCGGGCGCCCGCACCTTGAAGGACAAACGCCAGGACATCAGGTCGCTGGTCGAGCGCTTGCGTCACCGGCTTACGGTGCTCGTCGTGGAGAGCGACCACCAGGAGCTTCACCAGCGCGCGGCGCTGGCTGTGAGCGCCATGGCCACCGACGCGGAGGCGGCGAGGGGCACCGTGGCACGCGCCCTCGACGTGGTCCACGAGACCTTCTCGGGCGTCGTTCTCGACGAGCGCGTCAAGGTCGTGCAGGTCCGCTGAGGGGGTGGAGCGTGCGTGATCCGGCGGTTCGGCGCGAGCGGCTGGCGGAAGCGATGCGAGAGGTGCTCTCGGAGCTTCTACTCACCGAGATCAAGGACCCGCGCCTGGCGGGTGTGGTTATCTCCGCCGTGGAGCTCTCAGGCGACCTCAAGCTCGCGCGCGCCTACTTCTCGGTCTTTGGCGACGAGGAGCGCGAGCGGCAGGCCGCGGACGGGCTTCGTCAGGCGCGGGGGTTCCTCCGGCACGAAAGTGGGCGGCGCATGCGCATCCACAACCCCCCGGACCTCGAGTTCCGCCGCGACAAGGGTTTCGAGCGGGCGGACCGCGTCCAGCGCATCCTGGACGAGGTGACGGGCCGAAGGGGGCACGGCACAGGACACGAGGAAGGCGGCGGCGATGAGTGACGTCACGCGGGACCCCTCGGCGGTCGTCACGCGTCTGCGCAAGATCAAACGCCTACTGATCACCGCACACACCGCTCCCGATGGCGACGCGATCGGGTCCGAGCTGGGGTTCGCCGAGCTGGCACGGCAGTTCGGCGCCGCGACCGCCATCTTCAACCGCGACCCACACCCGGCCTCGCTCGCCTTTCTCCCGGGCATCGAAAGCATTTCCGTGGTCAGCGAGCTGCCCGCCGGCTTCGAACGCAGCTTTGACCTGGCGGTGGTTCTGGAGTGCCCGGATCTCGGTCGCCCCGGGTTCCCGGGCTTGGAACGGCTCCCACTCCTCAACATCGACCACCATCTGGATAACGCACGCTACGGCCTGCTGAACTATCTCGACGAGGAGGCCCCAGCGGTCGGCGAGATGGTGCTGGCCATGGCGGAAGCTGGAAACGCCACCGTGACGGAGACAATGGCGGTAAACCTGTACGCGGCGCTGGTCACCGACACGGGTGATTTCCGCTACTCCAACGCCACTCCGAGGGCGTTCTCAGCGGGGGCCCGACTGGTGACAGCCGGGGCGCGGCCGGCTGAGATCGCCGAGCAGCTCTGGGAGCACAACCCGGCCCGCGTGGTGCGCCTGACCGCCGCGGTCCTCGGGACCCTTGAGCTGCTAGCCGACGGGCGCTTGGCAGTCATCACCTGTGACCGCGCGATGCTGGAGGCGGCCGGCGCGTTCCCGGAGGACACCGAAAGCCTCGTCAACATCCCTCGCGCCATCGAAGGCGTTCGGGTCGCGGTCTTCCTCAAGGCGTTCCGCGACGGGTCGGTCCGGGCAAGCCTGCGCTCGCGCGCAGAATTGGACGTGCGTTCGGTCGCTCGCGTCTTCGGCGGCGGTGGACACAGGAACGCGGCCGGCTGCACCATCCCGGGGAACCTCGCCGAGGCGCGGCACGCCCTCCTGGAGACGCTCCTCCCGGTCGTGGGGTCTGCATGAGCCTGTTCCGCCACGGTTTCCTCCTCGTGGACAAGCCGGTCGGCCCGACTTCCCACGACGTGGTGCAGGCCGCCCGCCGCGCCATCAAGGAGCGCAGGATCGGCCACACCGGCACCCTCGACCCGGCCGCCACGGGCCTGCTCCTCCTGTGCATCGGGAAGGCGACGCGGCTGCAGCAGTACCTGCTGGCGTGGGAGAAGACCTACCACGGCGAGATCCGCCTCGGCTGGGGGACCACGACCTACGATTCCGAGGGCGAGCCGCTCGCGCCACCGCGCCCCGTGCCCGACCTCGGCGCAAGCGTGCTCTCAGACCTTTCGACCCGCTTTGCGGGCGAGTTCCAGCAGCTCCCGCCCCCCTACTCGGCCAAGAAGGTCGGCGGACGCAAGTTCTACGAGCTCGCACGCGCCGGAGAGGCGGTCCCGCGTGAGCCCAAGCGCGTGCACGTGCAGAAGATCCAACTCGAGTCCGTCGGCGCCGAACGGCTGGGTTTCCGGGTGACCTGCTCGTCCGGAACCTACCTCCGGTCCCTTGCCCACGACATTGGGGAAGCCCTCGGATGCGGCGGGCACCTTGCCACGCTTAGGCGCGTTCGGATCGGCCCGTGGAGGGTCGAGGACGCGGTCAATGCGGAGGTGCTGGCCAACCGCCCGCACGAGATCGACCCCAGGGCGTTCATCTCTCTCGCCGCGGCCGTGCTGCCTTTCCCCGAGGTGGTGCTCAACCCCACCGCCCTGGACCATTTTGCGCATGGCCAGGAGGTGGTGGTGCGCGAGGTGGAGGGCACGTTCGTACCGGGGTCGCCGGTGGCGGTGCGGGACCGAGGCGGCGAGCTTGTCGGCGTCGGGGTGGCGCTCGCCTACCTGGTGAGGGCACGGACGGTGAACGTGGCCCCCCGCATGGTTTTGGCGGAACTTGAGACCACTACAAAACCGTGATAGAGTGACCCCCCTCCTCGCCACACGAGGAAGGGTTTGGAGCCGTGGAGCAGACGATGACCGAACGCGAGTACGTTGCCAGCAAGGAGCAGATCATCTCGGAGTTTCGCCGCCACGAGCGGGACAGCGGCTCTCCCGAGGTTCAGGTTGCTCTCATCACGAAGCGCATCGAGTACCTTACCGAGCACTTCAAGGCGCACGCCAAGGACCACCACTCGCGCCGAGGCCTGCTCATGCTGGTGGGGCAGCGGCGAAGGCTTCTGGAATACCTGCGTCAGAAGGACCTCTCCCGCTACAGGGCGTTGATCGACCGGCTCGGCCTGCGGCGCTGAGCGCCGTCCCCCGCTCACACGAAGGAGCACCATGGAAGTCACAGAGAGAGTAGCAATCGAAGGAAGAACACTGGAACTCGAGGTCGGGAAGGTAGCCAAGCAGGCCGATGGGGCCTGCTTGGTGCGTTTCGGGGAGACCTTCGTACTGGTCACCGCGTGCTTCCGGAAAGAGGCGCGCGAGGGGGTGGACTTCCTCCCTCTGACCGTGGACTACCGCGAATCCACCTACGCCGGGGGCCGCATCCCCGGCGGCTGGTTCAAGCGGGAAGGGCGCCCCACCGAGAAGGAGATCCTAACTGCCAGGCAGATCGACCGTCCCCTGCGCCCGCTCTTCCCCAAGGGCTACGCGCAGGAGACCCAGATCGTCGGCACGGTGCTCTCGGCCGACGGGGCCAACGACCCGGACGTGCTGGCGATCAACGGGGCCTCGACGGCCCTGATGGTCTCCGGCGCGCCCTTCGATACGCCGGTCGGGGCGGTCCGCGTCGCGATGATCGGGGACCAGATGGTCCTCAACCCTACGCACCAGCAGCGCGCCGAGGCAACGCTGGAGATCGTCGTGGCCGGGACCGAGGACGCCGTGGTGATGGTCGAGGCCGCCGCGCTGGGCGTCCCCGAGAAAGTGATCCTGGACGCCATCGACCTTGCCCACCGCGAGATCAAGAACATCATCGCCGCTCAGCGCCGCCTGAAGACCCAGGTCGGCAAGCCGAAGCCGATCTGGACGCCTGCCGCGCCGGCGTGGACCGATGAGTTCGCGGCGGCGATCCGCTCGCGCTTTGCGCGGCCGCTGGACGAGGCGCTGCGCGTTCGCGGGAAGCTTGCCCAGGGTGAGGCAATCGACAGGATCGAGGAGGAAGCGGTAGCCTCGCTTCCAGAGGAGGAAAAGGCGGAGCGCGAGGGTTGGGTGCGCTCGATCCTCCACGAGATGGTCAAGGAGCAGTTCCGCGGGGCCGTGCTCGCCAAGAACGAGCGTCTGGACGGCCGGGCCTTCGACGAGATCCGCAAGGTCACTTGCGAGGTCGGCCTCTTGCCCCGCACGCACGGCTCCGCCCTCTTCACCCGGGGCGAGACCCAGGCCCTGGTGACCTGCACCCTGGGCACCTCCGAAGACATCCAGATCATCGAGGCGCTGGAGGGGGAAAGCCAGCAACGCTTCCTCCTGCACTACAACTTCCCGCCGTTCTCCGTGGGCGAGGTGAAGTTCATGCGCGGCCCCGGCCGGCGCGAGATCGGGCACGGCAACCTGGCCCGCCGCGCGCTGACGCCGGTGATGCCTGTTCGGGAGACGTTCCCGTACACGCTGCGGGTGGTCTCCGACATCCTGGAGTCCAACGGCTCCTCCTCGATGGCCACCGTGTGCGGCGGCACCCTCTCGCTCATGGACGCCGGGGTGCCGATCGCGGCCCCGGTGGCCGGCGTGGCGATGGGCCTGGTCTCCGACGGCACGCGCCACGCGGTCCTCACCGACATCGCGGGCCAGGAGGATCACTACGGCGACATGGACTTCAAGGTGGCAGGCACCCGCGAGGGCGTCACCGCCCTGCAGATGGACATCAAGGTGTCCGGGCTTCCCCGTGAGGTGATGGAGCGGGCGCTGGAGCAGGCCCGGCGCGGCCGCCTGCAGCTGCTGGACACCATGGAGGCCACGATCGCGAAGCCGCGGCCCGACATCTCCGCGTACGCGCCGCGCATCATCAGCATCACCATCGACCCCGACAAGATCCGCGACGTCATCGGACCCGGCGGCAAGACCATTCGCGCCATCTGCGAAGAGACCGGGGCGCGCATCAACATCGAGGACGACGGCCGGGTTGAGATCGCCACGTCCGACGAGGCGGCCGCGGCCCGTGCCGTCCAGATTATCGAGGGGCTTACCCGGCAACCGCAGATGGGCGAGGTCTTCGAGGGCACCGTCAAGCGCATCGAGGCGTACGGTGCGTTCGTGGAGATCCTGCCCAACCGCGACGGCCTCCTGCACGTCTCCGAGATCGCCCACGAGCGCACCCGCGAGGTCTCGGACGTGCTCAAGCTGGGGGACAAGATCCAGGTCAAGATCATCGGCATCGACGGCAACGACCGGATCAAGCTCTCCCACCGCGCCCTGCTGCCCCCTCCCCCGGAAGGCACTGTGCGGGAGGGCACCGAGGAAGAGCGTCCGCGCCGCCCGCACAGTGACCGTGACCGCCGCGGTGGGCAGAGTCGCGACCGTGGATCCCGCGACCGGGGTCCCCGCCGCGAGCCCCACAGCTAGTTCGTAGCAGCCTCCGATTCGCCGAGGGCCGGCCGCCGAACAGGCGGCCGTTGTTCTGTTCGGCAGGTCGGGCCGCCAGGGGACGGAACCTCTTGGTCACCGCTGGCACCTCGGGCAATAGAACACCGACCTGCCCGTCAGGACCCGACGCCTGATCGCCGCCCCGCAGCCGACGCACGGTTCGCCCTCCCGCCCGTAGACGAGGAGCCTCACCGAGAAGTAGCCGCCGTCCCCGGAGGCGTTCACGAACCCGCCGTCACGCAGGGTCGTTCCGCCAGCCTCCAGTGCCTCCTCCAGCACCCGACGGACGGCAGCCGCCAGGACGCCGACGCGCTTGGATGAGATCGCGCGGGCGCGCCGCAGCGGCGAGATTCCGGCACGGGCCAGCGCCTCGTTGGCGTAGATGTTCCCGAGACCGGCCAGCACCGTCTGGTCGAGCAGCACGCTGCGAATCGGCGCGCGCGAGCGGGCCGCGGCGCGCCGCAGCGCCTCGTGCATCCCGTCGCCCAAAGGATCGACCCCGAGGCGGCCGAGACCGGGGTGGGTCTCCAGCTCCTCGGCGCGCAGCACGACCGCCACGCCGAAGCGCCGCGGATCCACGAAGCGCACCTCGAGCCCGTGGTCCATGCGCAGCACCAGATGCGTGTGGGCCTCGCGGGACTCGTCAGGGCGGCGCAGCACCATCCGCCCCGACATGCCCAGGTGGAAGAGCGCCACCGCTCGCTCGGCGCGAGCCAGCAGGTACTTCCCGCGCCGCTCGAGGGCAAGGATCCGCGTCCCTGTGAAACGCGCGCGCCAGGAGGCGGGCTCGATCCCCTCTCGCAAGCTGATCCGTCGAGCCTCGACCTTGACCACACGGTGGCCGACCAGGTGGGGGGCCAGCGACAGGCGAACCGTCTCGACCTCGGGCAGCTCCGGCACGGCCGGTAACGATAACACGGCCGGATTGCCCTGGTACGAAAGGCGTTCCAGCCGACTTCGTGCGCATAGACAGGCGCGAGCGCCGATCCGTATCCTGAGGTGAGGGTGATCCTCCTTCCTCCTTCTTCCTTGCACCCGGCCGGGCTCCCCATTTCGGGGGGCCCGCGCCGTTGCATTTGTTGCGGGGGGCTTTGCGGCTGCACGCCCACCCCTCCGCCGCAAAAGTGCCCCCCGAACCCCCACGCTCACAGGACGTGAAGTCCCGCTCGCTCCCGCTGCGGGCGGCTTTGCGGCTGCACGCCCACCCCTCCGCCGCAAGAAGAGAAGGAAGGAGAAAGAGGGAAGAAGGAGGATGGGCGCCCGAGACCGCGCAGGAGCGGGGTATCATGACCCCGGCCTGGGACAGGCGCGGCCCAGCGAGGAGGCGTTGATGGATCTGAAGGAGGCGCTCACCACGGCGATCGGCTACGAGACCAAGGTGCACGATCACTACGCCAAGGGCGCGAGGGAGATTCTGAGCCCCCAGGGGAAAAAAGTCTTCGCGACCCTCGCCAAGGAGGAGCTGGGCCACCTCGCCTACCTCAATAGCCGTCTCGAGGAGTGGCACACGGACGGCAAGATTTCCACCCCCGAGCTCGCCACGATCCTGCCCTCGATGGACTGGATCGACCAGGCGAAGGCCCGGGTTCAGCGGGACCCCGAGCGCACGATCGCCGTGAAGGACGAGCTGGAGCTGCTGAAGATCGCCCTCGACCTCGAGCGCCAGACCAGCGGCTTCTACCGGCAGCTCGTCGAGACGTTGCCGCCCTCCGAGCGCCCGCTCTTCGCGCGCTTCCTCGAGATCGAGACCGCACACCTCCTCATCGTCCAGGCGGAGATCGACGCGATCGCCGGCCACGGGACCTGGTTCGACGTGATGGAGTTCCGGCTCGAGGCCGGCTAGTCCATCGTCTGCTTATCACGGCCATCGGGTAGCGGATCACCATCGTGGCGCGCGCACCCGAGCGGTATCATCCAAGCGGTGCGGCGAGGAGTTGCTCCGGCAAAGGAGGGTTCGGAGGTGCTTGCCACCACGAGGAGGCTTTGGCGACTGATCCTCCCGCTGTGTGTTGTCGCGCTGGCTACCGCGGCACCGGCGCAGGAAAGCCCGGCCCACGGTGATGACGCGACTCTGGCCCCGGAGACGATCCTGCTCAGGATGGCGAGGGCGTACCGAACATTCCGGAGCTACCGGGACAGCGGCGAGGTCAGGACGACCCTGCTCACCGACGGGGGCCGCGCCGGCAACGACCGGCCGTTCCGCACCGCGTTCGTGAGGCCGGATCGCTTGCGATTCCAGTTTACCGACACTGGGCTGGGCGAGCGCTCGTCCGCGTACATCGTGTGGACGGAGGGGACCGAGGTGCGTTCCTGGTGGGATGCACAGCCGGGTGTCCGCCGGCCCGAGTCCTTGCAGTCGGCGCTCGGGGTGGCTGCGGCGCCCTCCGGGGGCTCCTCGACCCGCATCCCCGGCCTGCTCTTGCCACGCTCCATTGGTGAAGGGCCCATCGTCATCGCCGCCGAGCGCATCCAGGACGCCTCGGACCGCGGCGTGTCGTGCTTTCGGATCAGGGGGAAGAGCCAGAAGACACCCTACATGCTCACGATGGGGACACAGACGTTTACCGTGCAGGACGAGAGCATCACGCTGTGGATCGATCGCGCCACGCTTCTTCTGCGCAAGGTCGAGGACCGGAAGACCTTCGACACCTACACCTCGGAGAGCATCACCACCTACACCCCCGAGATCGACATCGAGATCCCGCCCACGGACCTCGCCTTCAACCCGCCCCAATAGCCATAGCTTCGGCACGACCAGAACCGCCGGCTGGGGTTGCCGCCCCACGAATCGCATTCCGGCAGGGCCATGGCGGAGTGCATGTAGCCGCGCCGCCGAGAGTGGGCCAGATGCAAGGCGGACGAGGTGGACACAGCGGAGTGTAGCCGGAGGCTACATGAGCACGCGAGCCGCCGAGGTCCAACGCCGCAGATGGTCCGCTATCGGCGGCGCCCAGGAAGCTACATGTACAGCCCACCGGAGACGTTGATCACCTCTCCACTGACGTACGACCCGGCGGGCCCAGCCAGGAAAAGCACCACGTTCGCGATGTCCTCCGGCGTGCCGAGGCGCGGGATCGCGAGGTTGGCCATCAGCGCCTTGCGCTGCTCGTCCGTGAGCTTCTCGGTCATCGGGGTCTGGATGTAGCCGGGGGCGATGGCGTTGACGGTGATGTTGCGGCTGCCGAGCTCTCTGGCCAGCGACTTCGTGAGGCCGATCAGGCCCGCCTTGGAGGCGGCGTAGTTGGCCTGGCCCGCATTGCCCATCAGACCGATCACCGAGGAGATGCTGATGATCCGCCCCTCCTTCTGCTTGACCATGATTTTCACGGCGGGCTGCGTGACGTTGAAGGCGCCGTCCAGGTTGACTGAGAGCACCTTGCGCCACGACTCCGGCTTCATGCGCATGAACAGCCCGTCGTCGGTGATCCCCGCGTTGTTGAGGAGGATGTGCAGCCCGCCCAGCTCGGACGCGACCTCCTCGACGACCCTCTGGCACCACTCGGGATCGGTGACGTTGAGCGGTTTGTTGATCGCCTTGCCGCCGGAGGCGTTGATCTCGTCCACCACCGCCTGGGTGGGGTCGGTCGGGAGCGAGGCGCATACGACCACCGCACCTTCGCGGGCGAGCGCACGCGAGCACGCGGCGCCGATACCGGTCGCCGCCCCTGTGACCAACGCCACCTTGCCTTGGAGCTGTCCTGACATGCCTGCCTCCTCACCTATGGCGACCGCGCTCTGAATGCGGTGGGATCCTTCGTCGTGGCGCCTCTGGCGCCACTCCTCAG
>MEKI01000065.1:102-13272 GCA_001766905.1 Acidobacteria bacterium RBG_13_68_16 | reverse complement strand
CCCACGCGTCAGAAACGCCACCACCTGCTCAGCGGTGCCGACCTGGATGGTAGCAGCACCGCGGACGATCCGCCGGATGAGACCGGACAGCACGCCACCAGGACCGATCTCGATGAAGGTGTCGAACCCGTCCGCAGCCATGCGCTCAACCAGTTCGACCCAGCGCACCGGGGCATCGACCTGCCGCACTAGGCCGTCGCTCACCGCCTGGCCTTCCCGCACGGGGGAGGCGTCCACGTTGTTGAAAAGCGGGACCGAGAGCACCTTGACATCCAGCGCGGCCAACACCGGTGCGAGCCCCTCCCGAGCCGGACGCATCAGCGGCGAGTGAAACGGCGCGGACACGGGCAGCGGAACCACACGCTTGGCACCACGAGCCGCCAGCAGCGCCCCCGCCCTGGCCACTGCACCGGCGTGACCGGCGATCACCGTCTGCTCGGGTGCGTTGAAGTTGGCGGGCACCGCGACCTCACCCATGATGCTCGCCTCCCGGCACGCCGCCTCGACGTCGTCGCGGGCGGGACCCAGCACTGCGGACATGGCGCCCACGCCAACCGGCACCGCCTCTTGCATGAGCCGGCCCCTGCGACGCACGGTGCGCACCAGGTCCTCGACGCTTAGGCCGCCGGCGGCGCCAACCGCGCTGTACTCACCCAGGGAGTGGCCAGCCACCCCCTCGAACGCCGCACCGCGGGCCGCCAGCACAGCGTACGCGGCCAGGGAGACCGTCAGGATTGCCGGCTGGGTGTTGGCGGTGAGCCTGAGCTGCTCCTCGGGACCCTCGAAGCACAGACGCGAGAGCGGCTCGCCGAGCGCCGCGTCGGCGCGCTCGAATACCTCACGGGCCTCGAGGTAGTGCTCCGCAAGGTCCTTCCCCATCCCAGCGAACTGGCTCCCCTGCCCGGGAAAGACGAGAGCGACCTTTCCCATCAGGTACCTCCGCGTTTCGCCGAGCGCTTGATCAAAGCCTGGGAGATCTCGTTGCGCTGGATCTGGTTGGTGCCCTCGTAGATCTGCAGGATCTTGGCGTCTCGCAGCATCTTCTCCACCGGGTAGTCGCGCATGTAGCCGTAGCCGCCAAACACCTGCACGGCGTCCAACGCCACCGACATCGCGACATCGGATCCGATGACCTTGGCCATCGAGGACTCCATGCCGAAGTCCTCACATCCGCCGTCGATCGTGCGCGCCACCGCGTAGAGCAGGGCGCGCGCCGACTCCACCCGCATCGCCATGTCCGCCAGCATATGGCCCACGGCCTGGAACGCCGCGATTGGCTTGCCAAACTGCTTGCGCTCCCGTGCGTAGGCCACCGCTGCCTCGAGCGCGGCTGCCGCAAGGCCCACGCCCTGCGCCCCCACCGCGACGCGGGCGCGGTCCAGCGTTCGCATGGTGAGCAGGAAACCCGCGCCTTCGCGTCCGATGCGATTGGCCTCCGGCACCCTCGCGTCCTCGAAGACCACCTCACGGGTCGCGGAGGCGCGGATCCCCAGCTTGTCCTCGCGTTTGCCGAACGAGAGACCCTTTGCGTCCTTTTCGACCAGGAAAGCCGAAGCACCTCGTGCCCCGCGCGCCGGGTCGGTCAACGCGATCACCACGTAGAAGTCTGCCTCGCCGCCGTTGGTAATCCACTGCTTGGTTCCGTTGATGACGTAGGAGGAGGCGTCGCGCACCGCCCGCGTCCGCATTGAGAAGGCGTCGGAGCCGGCTTCGGCCTCGGTGAGGCAGAACGCGCCCACCCATGACCCGTTCGCCACCTTGGGCAGCACGCGGGCTTTCGTCTCCTGATCCCCCGCGATGAGGATCGGAAGCGTGGCGAGGGCGATCGCGCCGTAGGTCGTGGAGACACCCAGGCATGCCCTGGAGAGCTCCTCGGTCACCAGGCAGAGGTCCATCACGGTGCCGCCCAGGCCGCCGTACTCCTCGGGCACGAACACGCCCAGAAGCCCGGCCTCGCCCAGCGTCTTCATGATCTCGCGCGGGAAGATCTCCTCCCGGTCGAGCTTGGCGCGCACGGGAAGGATCTCTCCTTCCGCGATCTGGCGCGTGAGTGACACCATCTCCTTCTGGGTATCGGTGAGGAAGTGGTCCATTGCCCCTCCGTCTCGATGCGCGGGCTACCGAGATCCCCCGCGTCCGCAGGATTAGTGTGTCGCGGGTGTCACCAGCGCAGAAGGGTGGCAGCCCAGGTCAGCCCGCCTCCGAACGCACCCATCAGCACCAGGTTGCCGCGCTTGAGCACGCCCCGGTCGATCGCCTCTTGCATCGCGAGCGGGATCGAAGCCGACGAGGTGTTGCCGACACGCTCCAGGTTCAGGTACACCTTCTCCGGCGCGATGCCCAGCCGGTCCCCGACGGCGCTGATGATGCGCAGGTTGGCCTGATGGGGGATGAAGAGGTCCACCTGCTCCACACGCACGTCGGCGGCGACGAGAACTTCTTGGCAGACCTCGGTAATGGCGCGCACCGCGACCTTGAACGTCTCGTTGCCTCGCATCTTGATGAAGGGGAGGCGGGCATCGATGTGCTCCTTGACGTTGGGCGGGTACTTGCTGCCCCCACCCGGCATCTGGATGAAGTCCGCGTACGTCCCATCGGTGTGCAGGGCGCTGCGCAGGATCCCCTCGCCTGAAGGGGCGGGTTTGAGCACCACGGCACCCGCGCCGTCCCCGAACAGAATGCAGGTGGCGCGGTCGGTGTAGTCCGTGTACCGCGAAAGCGTCTCGGCGCCGATCACCATTGCTGTCTTGACCTCTCCCGTGACCATGAACTGGCGGGCGATGTGCAGCCCGTAGAGGAACCCGGAGCAGGCGGCGGCGATGTCGAAGCAGGTGGCGTTCTTTACGCCGAGCGCCGGTTGAATGATCGCCGACGTGGACGGGATAGGCTGCTCCACGGTGGCGGTGGCCAGGATGAGCAGTTCGACCTCCTCCGGGGAGACGTCGGCGTCGGCCATGGCCCGCCGTCCGGCCTCGATCGCCAGGGTGGCTACGCTCTCCTCCGGCCCGACAACGTGGCGCTCGCGGATCCCCGTGCGCGACATGATCCATTCGTCCGACGTGTCCACCATGCGCTCGAAGTCCTTGTTGGTCAGAATCTTCTCGGGAAGGAATGTCCCCAGACCCGCGATCCGTGCGGTGAGCGTGTGTTGGTCGTGCACGTTACACCTCCTCCGAACGCTGGCGGGCCCGCAGCTCCGCGACCTTCGATTCGATGTGGGATACGACGCCGTGGGTTGCGTAGACGTGGGCGAAGCGGAGGGCGTTCCTGACCGCCTTCGGACTGGAGCGGCCGTGTCCCACCAGGCACGCGCCCTGCACGCCGAGGAGCGGGGCGCCCCCGTACTCCGCGTAGTCCGCCTTGCGCTTGAGCGCCGTGAGGGCCCCCTTAGCGAGCAGCAGGCCAATGGCGGAGGTCGGCGAGCGCCGGCCCTCGCGCCGCAGCATGCCGTAGATCATCTCGCCCATCCCCTCGGAGACCTTCAGGACCACGTTTCCAACGAAACCGTCGCAGACGACGACATCGACGGTCCCCGAATACACGTCCCGCCCCTCGACGTTGCCGACGAAGTTGAGGCCGGTGTCGGAAAGAAGCCGGTACGCTTCGACCGTCACGCGATCACCCTTGCCCTTTTCCTCGCCTATCGACAACAGCCCGATCCGTGGACGCTCGACCCCTAGCACCGCCTGGGAGTAGAAGTGTCCCATCACCGCAAACTGCTCCAGGTGGTGGGGCTTGCAGTCGACGTTGGCACCGACGTCCACCACCAGCGTCTGGTGGTCGAGGCCGGGAACCGGGGCAGCAAGTGCCGGCCGCTCTACGCCCGCGATGGTGCCGATGATGAGCTTTGCGGCGATCATCGCAGCGCCGCTGTTTCCGGCGGTCACGAACGCACATGCCTTGCCGTCGCGGACAAGGCGCGCAGCCTCCGCCATGGAGGAATCGCGCTTGCCCCTGACGGGCGCGGTGGGCGGGTCGTCCATCGCCACCACTTCAGGAGCATCGACTACGTTGAGCCCGTGGGGTGCGCCCCCGAGGCGAGCGAGGTGTTTCCGCAGGACGGCCTCGCGGCCCACGAGCAGCACCTGTATCCCGAACTGCCGAACGGCTTCGACCGCACCCTGGACCGTCGCCGCAGGGGCGTGATCGCCCCCCATAGCGTCCAGCGCCACAGCGCCCGAGGCCGCTTTGACCATGCTACTGCCTGGGTCAGCCGATCTCCTCGACGTGCAGGACCTGGCGCCCCTCGTACATCCCACAGTGGGGGCACACGCGGTGCGGCTTCTTCGGCTGGAAGCAGTTCGGGCACACCGACTGCGCAGGTTCCGCTAGGTGATCATTGGCGCGCCGGCGATCCCGGCGAGCCTTGGAGTGGCGGTGTTTTGGGTTCGGCATCGGAGAATCCTCCCACGTCTAGTCGGCCGGCCGCCAATCGAGCAGCGGCGCCCAGCGATCATCACTTGTCTCGGGGCACGAGCACGGCCCCAGGTTAAGGTTCGCGCCGCAGCGTGGGCAGATCCCGCGGCAGGTCTCGGCGCACAGCGGTTTCATCGGCATCGTGAGCGCGAGTTGTTCCGTGGCGACCTCGGCAAGATCGAGCTTTGGCTCGTCGTAGAAGTGCACCTCCAGGTCGCCCATCTCGAGGCGCTTCTCCTCCTCTTGCGGCAGCGCCGACGAGGGAAGGAGGTGCAGCTCCAGGCGCTCCGCAAACGAGAAGTCGAACTCGGAAAGGCATCGCCCGCAGCGCAACCGGGCGGCGCCCTTCACGCGGCCCTCGAGGAGGTAACCCTCGCCCGCGCGCTCCACGCGCCCCTCGATCTCTACCCCGGCGACCGACACGACGTCCTCGCCGCCACTGTGCGGGGTCAGGACCGGACGCTCGCTGAACGCCAGCGGCTCCGTGTCGGCGCGGGTCAGGTCGATCCAGAGCACACGAACCCCCTCTTCGGGGAACGCGAAGAATACCAGCCTTGCCCGCCAAGGTCAACGCGCGGGGGTGTTTTCGCCCCGATTCCGGCGAAATCCATCAGCCCCTGCCGATGTTGGCCAAACCGAGAGACGGAGGGTGCGATGAACGTCCAGGCTGGATTCCCCCGACAGGTTCGAACCGCTTCCGCGGCCCGGCAACGGGGTGCCATGGTGCTGGCCCTGGCCACCGGATTCGCGCTGGGGTCGGCGGCGCCGAGCGCAGGCGAGTGGCCGCAAATCTCGCTTATCAGGGTGTTGCGGGGTCTCACCCGGCCCGTCCACATCCATCACGCCGGCGACGGCAGTGGCCGCCTCTTCATCGTCGAGCAAGCCGGCCGAATCCGCGTTTCTCGGGATGGGGCTTTGCTCCCCGTTCCCTTTCTCGACATCGTCTCACGCGTCAGTTGCTGCGGCGAGCGGGGCCTGCTGAGCGTCGCATTCCCCCCCGGGTACGCCAGCAAGCGCTACTTCTACGTGGATTACACGAACGCCAACGGCGACACCGTGATCTCCCGCTTCCGACTCTCCTTCGACCCCGACGCCGCCGACCCCGGAAGCGAGCAGATCCTGTTGACGATCGCTCAGCCGTACGCCAACCACAACGGTGGTCAGCTCGCGTTCGGCCCCGACGGCTACCTGTACATCGGGATGGGCGACGGCGGTTCAGCCGGCGACCCGCAGAACAACGCACAGAACCCTGCCTCTCTCCTGGGCAAGCTCCTGAGGATCGATGTCGAATCCGGTGCGGCGCCTTACTCCGTCCCGGCCTCCAACCCGTTTGCGGGACGCGCCGGGTACCGGGGCGAGATCTGGGCGTTCGGCCTCCGCAACCCCTGGCGTTTTTCCTTCGACCGTCGCACCGGCGATCTCTACGTCGGCGACGTCGGTCAGAACCAGTACGAGGAGGTCGACTTTCAGCCAGCGGGAAGCTCCGGGGGCGAAAACTTCGGCTGGCGGATCATGGAGGCGGGCCACTGCTTAACCCCAGACCCCTGCATCCAGACCGGCTTGGTGCCGCCGGTCTTCGAGTACCAACACTCCAGCGGCTGCTCGGTCACCGGAGGCTTTGTCTACCGGGGCGCCCTCTACCCACGGATGCAGGGCGTCTACTTCCTGGCCGATTACTGCAGCGGGCGGCTGTGGGCGCTGCGCCGCACCGGAAGCTCGTGGCAGAGCGCACAGCTGCTGGACGGCACCTTCGCGGTCAGCACGTTCGGCGAGGACGAGGCTGGCAACATCTACATGCCCGACTACAACGCGGGGGACGTCTACAGACTCACCGATCCCGCCGTCACCGCCGGCTACACCTACCGCGTGCCCGCGGTCGCCCACAACGTCGGGGCCGGCGGCACAAGGTGGCGAACGGACGTCGCCGTCGTCAACCGCTCCGGCCTTACGGCCACCTTTTCGGTCGCCTACGCCTCCACGGACCTCCAGCTCACGCAACTTGCCAGCCTGGACACGGGTGGCACCGTGGAGTGGCGCAACGTCCTCGAGAGCCTGTTCGGCCTCGCTCCGACGGGGAACACTGCGGGCCGCCTCGAAGTGGTTTCCGACGCGCCGCTCGCCGTTACGGCCCGCTCGTACAGCGACGGGCCGCAGGGAACGATGGGGCAGGATTTCCGTGCGCTCACCGATTCGGACGCGCTCCTGCCGGGCCGCCTCGGGGTCCTCCCGCAGCTCAGGCGCGGAGGTGGGTTCTACACGAACCTCGGGGTCGTGAACCTCGGCACCGCGACGTGCACGGTCGCCGTCAAGGCATTCGACACCTCTGGCTCGCAGGTCGGCGGCACCAGGCTCTTCACCGTGGAAGGCGGGCGGTGGGTACAGCAGTACGACTTCCTCGCGAGCGTGGGGGCCGGCAACCAGGACACCGCCTACGCCACCGTCGAGGTTCTGACGCCCGAGGGCAAGGCGTGGGCCTACGCAGCGCTTATCGACAGCCTGACCCGCGACCCCACGACGATCGCGCTGGTGACTCCGTAGCCGCCTTTGTGGTGCTTGACAGGCGCGCCCGGCGGATGGAAACTTGAGACGTGGTTTCACCTTCGTCGCACAACCGGGGGCCATCGACGCCTTCCCTATCCGAGGTTCACCGCTCGGTAGGAGTGTCACCCCAGCTTTCCTTCTGGCGGAGGCTCTTCGCCTTCTCCGGTCCGGCGTTTCTGGTCAGCGTCGGGTACATGGATCCCGGCAATTGGGCCACCGACATCGCCGCCGGCTCCAAGTTCGGCTACGCGCTGTTATGGGTGCTGCTGATGTCCAACGTGATGGCGATCCTGCTGCAGAGCCTCTCGGCGCGGCTCGGCATCGTGACCGGGATGGACCTCGCGCAGGCCTGCCGGGCCATGTTCAGCCGCCCTGTCTCGTGGGCTCTGTGGGTCGTGTGCGAGATCGCAATTGCAGCCTGCGACCTCGCCGAGGTGCTCGGCTCGGCGATCGGGCTGCAATTGCTGTTCGGTCTTCCCCTTCTGGCCGGCGTCATCCTCACCGCCTTCGACACCCTCCTGATCCTGTTTCTGCACAGCCGGGGCGTGAGGATGATGGAGGCGTTCATCGTGGCGCTGATTCTCACGGTCGGCGCGTGCCTCGCAGTGGAGATTGTTTTGTCCAAGCCCCAATGGGGCTCGATGGCGACCGGGTTGGTCCCGTCGCTCCCAGGCGAGGGCGCCCTGTACCTCGCCATCGGGATCCTCGGCGCCACCGTCATGCCGCACAACCTCTACCTTCACTCGGCGCTCGTGCAGTCGCGCCGCATCACCCACACACCCGCCGGGATTCGCAGCGGGGTGAAGTACAACTTCATCGACTCGGTGGTTGCGCTCAACGGTGCATTCCTCGTCAACGCTGCGCTGCTGGTGATGGCGGCTGCGACCTTCTTTCAGTCCGGTCTCCACGATGTCGCCGAGATCCAGGACGCCCACCGCCTCCTGGAACCGATCCTTGGCGCCTCGATTGCGCCGGTGGCTTTTGCGATTGCGCTGATCGCCTCGGGTCAATCTTCCACGGTCACCGGCACCCTCGCCGGTCAGATCGTGATGGAGGGGTTCGTGCAGCTGCGGCTGCGGCCGATCGTCCGCCGTTTGCTGACCCGCGCCCTCGCGATTATTCCTGCCGTGATCACGATCGTCGCGTTGGGTGAACACGCCACGGGCAACCTGCTCCTACTCTCCCAGGTCGTGCTCTCCCTGCAGCTCTCCTTCGCCGTGATCCCGTTGATCCACCTGGTCTCGGACGGGCGCTGGATGGGACAGTACACGATCAAGCCGCTGCTACGTGTGATGGCCTGGGTCGTGGCGGGCGTGATCGCGGCCCTCAACCTCAAGCTCGCCTTCGGTGAGATCTCGCGCTGGCTCCTCGGGGCCGGCAGCCACGGCTGGCTGCTGTGGATCACGGTCGTTCCCGCGGCCGCAGGGCTGGTGGGCCTGCTGGTGTACGTGACCGTCAAACCGGCTCTGGAGCGGTGGCGCGGCGAGCCTACCCCGGTGGTCGCCGGCGTGCACGGCCCGAGCGCGATGCCCGCCGTGGCGCCGCCCAGCGCGCCGAGGCGTATCGCCGCGGCTGTCGACTTCTCAGGCGCCGACACCGCGGTCCTCTCCCACGCGGTGACGCTGGCGAGATCGAGCGGGCGCGGCGCCAGCGTGCTCCTGCTGCACGTGGTGGAGTCGGTCGGTGCCCGCCTAATGGGCGACGAGATGCAGGACAACGAGGCACGCGCCGACCAGGAACGCCTGGAGCTCTACCGCAACGAACTCGGGGAGCTTGGCGTGGAGGCAAGTTACGACCTCGGCTTCGGCGACCCGGCCGAGGCCCTCGCCGCGCTCGTCGGCACCCACGCGCCCGACCTGGTGGTCCTGGGGGGTCACGGCCACCGGGGGGTCGGGGACTTCGTGCACGGCACGACAGTCGATCGCCTGCGCCACCGGATCAGGGTCCCGGTGCTGGTGGTCCCGACGACGGGCTAGCGATTCGCACCAGGCGTTTCCCGGCCGATAGGGATCTTGCCCCAGTCGATCTGCGATCCCCAGGCGCTGTGAGGAATCGCGAACACCACGAGCGTGACCAGCGCTGCGGCAACCGTCGCGCCGCGCGCCGGCCGTCCGCCGCGCAGCCGCCAGAGTGCGAACACCCAGGCCAGGGCCGCGAGCAGCGTCTTGTTGTCGGTGAGGTCCCAGCCGAACGGGATGCCGGTCCACCACTGCCCGAAGGCGTAGTGCTGCACCAGCGGGCCCAGGACGAAGCCCCCGAGGAGGAACAGCCCGAGCGTCGTCCAGGCGAGCAGTCGCAGGTCGCGCCGCGGGGCCAACGCCTCGATCCCGGCCCGGGTGGCGAACAGCATCCCGACGAACATCGCCAGGATGTGCGGGATCAGCACGGCCGCCGGCGGGTCCCCCCGAAAACGCGTGATGGCCGGGCGTTCGGGGAAGACGGCCTGTTCCGCGCCACGCCGGACGCGGACCTGGTACTCCAGCTTGCCGGCGGCTGGTTGACTGGGCAGCATCGCCTGCAGCTCTCCGCCCTCCCGCTTCAGCTCAAGAACCTGCCAGGGCTCGGAGGAGGGATACCGGCGCCAGACGACCTCGCCGGTCACTTCGGGGTCGGCGACCTGCACACGCACTCGCTGGTCCGAGGCCGTGGTGTTCGAGCGCTCGAGCTTCATGTTGATGGCCTGCCCGCCGAGCTTCACGGTGCCGCGCGCCGGGTAGGTGGGGCCCGTCATCCGCTGCCACACCAGCGTGCCGAGAGTGATCACCACCGCCAGCGCCCAGCGCCAGAGAGTGCTCATCACGATCCCTCCTCGCCCCCGTGGGGCGCGAAGCCCTCTCCCAGCACCTCCTGTGCCGGCGTGATCGCCACGAACGCGGCCGGGTCCACCTGTGCCACCAGACGCTTGAGCCGACCCACCTCATGCGGGGCCACCACCACGTAGAGGACAGGTCTCCGCTCACCCGTGTAGCCGCCGTGTCCCTGGAGAATCGTGACGCCCCGCCCGAGCCTTCCCAGGACGGCTTCGCGCACGAGGTCCGGGCTCGAGCTGATGATCAGCGCTGAGCGCGCGGCCGAGAAGCCTGCCTGGACCAGGTCCAGGACTCGCGCCGACACGAACGCTAGCGCCAGCGCGACCATCACCGCCTCGGCGCCGAACACGAACGCCGCCGCCCCGAAGATCGCCACGTTGAGCGCCAGCAGCGCCTGTCCGACGCCGAACCCGAGGTACCGGTGGGCAAGCCGCGCCAGCACGTCGGTGCCACCCGTGGTCCCCCTGCCACGGAACACCAGGCCCATCCCCAACCCGTCCACGAGGCCGCCGTAGCAGATCACCAGGAGTCGGTCGTGTGTCGGGGGTACGAGAAACGGGGCCGAGAAATCGATGCCCAGCGAGAGCACGACCACTGAGACCGCTGTGCGGACGAAGAAGCGCATCCCGCCCGCGAACCGCCACCCGAGCCACAGCAGCGGCAGGTTGAGGAGCAGCACCACCAGGCCCACCGGCGTGCGGAGCAGGTGGTGCGCGATGATCGAGATCCCCGTGACCCCACCGGAGACCACGTTGTTTGGCACGAAGAAGAGATTGGTGCCTGCGGCCACCAGTAGCGAGCCGACGACGATCTGCACGTAGTCGAAGACCACGCCCGCACGTCCCTTCGGCGCGACGAGTGACAACCTCATGGCGCGGCATCCTGACACGGGGACGCACGCTTGCCAAGCCGCGGGCCCTCGAGGGCCGCCACCGGCCTGCACCGACGGGCGCGCGGAATCAGGTGTGCGCACCGGGCGAGGTTCGGCGGGTAGATCCGCGCTACCCGACCGCCCCGGTCGCGAGCGCGTAGACGTTCTCGGGCTGTCCGCGGCCGACGTCGGGGCCACGGACCATCCTGAGGCTGGAGGGGGTCTCGAAAAACCCTCGTGACGCCAAGAGTTCTCGGCACGCGATGTTTGGGCCGGGCACGGCCAGGATTACCGCCCCGTCACCGAAGCAGCCGAGGGCGGTGTCGAGGAGCTCGCCGGCGACCCCGACATCCGACGCGACCCACGGGCCGAGGCGGGCGCCGGCCGCCGCGGGCTGCGCCATCAGGTACCCGGCGAGCTTGCCGCTCTCCGGAGTGCGCCAGGAAGTGAGGGCACCTACGTGCAGGAGCCGGAGGAGCCCTGAGCGGTCTTCGCCGAACCTCGGCTCGTCGAAGGCGGCCACGGCTTCGAGATCGGCCTCGAGAAGCGGTGGCCAAGGCCGCGCGCCAGGCGTGCTGCGAGGTTCGCACCGGAACCGCGGCGACTCGAACTCGTCCCGGAAACCGAGCCGTCGGTAAATGTTGACACCCATGGGATCGGCCTCGAGCCGGATCGTGGCGATACCGGCGTGCTCAAGATGCCGGATGGCCTGCTCCATGAGCCGTGAGCCGATCCCCAACCCTCGCCGCTCCGGTGGCACGATGAGGTTTCCGATCCAGCCTGTTCGGCGGTATCGGGTGCTGGTCACCATGCCCGCCTGCTTGCCGTCAACCTCGGCGACGAAGCACCCGTCGCCGTCGTGGGCGAGGTGGAGCGCGAACGTCGCGGCCGTGCAGTCCCACCCTTCCCGAGTGGTCTGCGCCAGGGCGAACCCGATGTCGTTCTCGTGGAAGAGGCGAATCGCCGGCGAGGTCGTTTCGGGGTGGCTCATCCGCCGTCCATTGCGGACAGGCCCGGCAGCGTCGCAACCAGCTTCATGAGTCGCTCCTCTGGCCGCATTCTAGCCCCGGGGACATCGCCGCCGGGAGCCGCGTGACCGGTCCCCGAAGGGGCTGCTACCCTAGCGCAGGGAGGGTTCCATGCCGGAGGCGGTGGTGCTGATCAACGTGAAGCCGGGCCAGCTGCACGCGGTGTCGGAGGCGCTCCTCGAACGCGAGGGCGTGCACGAGCTCTACTCGGTCGCGGGTGCGTACGATCTGGTGGCCGTCCTGCGCACCTCGAGAAACGAGCGTCTCGAGGAGCTGGTGACCGGCGAGATCGCGGCGCTCCCCGGCGTCGAGCGCACGAACACGCTGGTGGCTTTCCGGTGCCTCTCCAGACGCGAGGCCGACGGTACGTTCTCACTCGGCCTGGAGCCGAACCAGGGAAACACGCCGAGGAAGTGAGCTGGGGTCCCACTGGAGGCGGGCCGGTCGTCGACCGTGGCGCGGCTTCAGCGCTCCGGCCCCCGCGGCCGCAGGTGGGCAAGCTCCTCGACGTTGCCAGCTGGCCCGGCGATCGGCGACGGGATGCGGGCGAGGCACTCAAGACCCAGCTCACGCGCGGCGGCAAGGACACCCTCGATCGCCTGTTCCCGGACAGCGGGGTCCCGGATCACGCCACCCCTGGCGACCTGCTTCCGGCCAGCCTCAAACTGGGGCTTCACCAGGGCAACCAAATCGGCGCCTTCGGCGAGGAGCGGCACCAGCGCCGGAAGCACGAGCCGTAACGAGATGAACGAGACGTCCACGGTGATGACGTCGAAACGACCCGGAAGGTCCTCCCGCGCGAGGTAGCGGGCGTTGAGACCCTCCTTCACGACCACGCGCGGGTCATGACGCAGCCGCCAGTCGAGCTGGCCCCGGCCCACGTCCAGCGCAACCACTTGCGCCGCCCCACGCTCCAGGAGCACGTGGGTGAAGCCGCCTGTGGAGGCGCCCACGTCGAGGCAACGCTTACCGGCGGGCGAGACGCCGAACGCTTCCAGCGCCGCCGCGAGCTTCACGCCGCCGCGAGAGACCCAGGGGTGGTCGGCCGCGATGACCTCGACGGAGACCTCGGGGGGAAACGTCTTGCCCGCCTTGTCCGCCCGCTCTCCTTCGACCCGCACCAGCCCGGCCAGTATTAGGCTCTGGGCCCGTGCCCGCGAAGGGGCAAGCTCCCGCTCGACGAGGAGCTGATCGAGCCGAACTCGTTTGGTGGGCACGAGCGATGCTAGCATTGGATTCGTGATGCCTGGAAAGGCTCTTTCCGCTCTCGTGCGGGCGATGCGGCCGCGCCACTGGCTCAAGAACGGTTTCGTTCTCGCCCCGGCCGTCTTCGCCGGCCATGCGTTCGACGCCCCCGCGATGGCGAAGGCGGTGACCGTGGCGGCGGCCTTCTGTCTGGCCTCATCTGCGGGCTACCTCGTCAACGATGTACTCGACCGCGAGGCCGACCGCAACGACCCGGTGAAGAGGTTCCGGCCGGTGGCGAGCGGAGAGCTGGGGATCG
>MEKI01000065.1:0-89 GCA_001766905.1 Acidobacteria bacterium RBG_13_68_16 | reverse complement strand
TTGGGCGGCGCTCATGTTTGCAGCGGCGGTGGCGGCGAGCCTCTATCAGGGAGCGCTGGTGGTTCTCGCTCTCGCCGGGTACGTGCTGC
>MEKI01000064.1:7653-7729 GCA_001766905.1 Acidobacteria bacterium RBG_13_68_16 | reverse complement strand
TGCCTGGGACCTCCTGCGCGGAGTACGGTCGCTCGAGGATCTCGGTGCAGCGCCCGATCTCGTCCTCCCACTGGCC
>MEKI01000064.1:7274-7607 GCA_001766905.1 Acidobacteria bacterium RBG_13_68_16 | reverse complement strand
ATCTCGTGCCCGGCCTCCACCGCCTCCCTCCAAGCCCGCCTCACCCACGCCGGGTCTTCCGGCGCCTGCTCACCATAGGCCGAGCCGCTCGCGTCGGCCGTGATGTACCGGGTGTTGACGTAGAACGAGTAGTGCACCGGTGTGCCGTCGAAGGTTTCGGTGGCTCCGGTCCCGGCCGGGTTGTGGCGGCCGGCGAACAGCTCTGTCAGAAAGTGCAGCCCCCCCTGTGCTCCGGAGGCCTCCAGCCCTGAGTAGCCGTTGTCGTCGCTTCCGAAGCACACGAACAGCGGCACCTGCTGCGGTGCCAGGCCGCCCGGTGGAACGGCAGAGGGC
>MEKI01000064.1:6978-7260 GCA_001766905.1 Acidobacteria bacterium RBG_13_68_16 | reverse complement strand
CGGCTGCGGCTGCCGGATCCCCGCACACGCCGCGAGGACGCACGAGAAAGCCAGCAGCCAAGCCAGGCGAGTTCTCGTGTTGAATCGGTTTGATTGGCCGTTTGTCATGTCAACCACCGCTTCCGGGGGAAGGTGTGGCTTGCACGCGGGGACGGAGTTCCTTGAGCACCTCGTCGAGCGTTGCGGCTCGCGCCGGATCCGTGATGAGGGCGCGCGCCCGTTCGAGGTACTTCAACGCCTCGGCGTATTTGAGGGCCTGCAGCTGGCAGTAGCCGGCCATCT
>MEKI01000064.1:5619-6749 GCA_001766905.1 Acidobacteria bacterium RBG_13_68_16 | reverse complement strand
TTTCAGCTTCGTGTGGTGCTGGATCTCGCTGACCTGCGCCTCGCTCAGGAGCACGAACGGATCGAACTCGACCTTTTTGAGGCTGTCCTGCGCCTCGTGCAGGTCCCACTCGGCCGTCCTGGTCTGGTATCCCGGCTTCGCGACCTTCACCTCGTAGACGCCGTGCGGGAGTCCCACCAGCTTGAACTTCCCGTCGGCGCCGCTTTCGGTCCTGAAGCCGCGACGGCTCGTGCGCTCCCGCAGCTCGACGGTCGCGCCGGCGATCGGTTGCTTGCTCGCATCCAGCACCTTGCCGACGAGGTGGTACTCACGCTCCTGCGCTAGGCCGGGCAGGGCGCCTGCGGCGAGGATGCCCGCCACCATCGCCCAGCGGGTCACGGTGGAGACACGGCCCATGCGGCACCTCCTGCGACCGCTCGATTCTGCCACAGCTCGGCGCGGAGAGGGCGGGGCCGGGGAGGGGGCGGACCGGCTCGGTTGCGCCCGGCCGGGGTACAATCCCGTGCGAATGCCGCCGTTCGAATCGCACAGGAGTGTTGCTGGCCGCCGGCACGAGCGCCGACCTCCCTTGGAGCCCCGGGGGAGTGCGCAGCACGATCGCCACCGTGTCCGTGCGCGTGCGAACGCGCGAAACACCAACTCCACGAGGCACAGGGAAAAGGAGCACAACCCCATGACTGGTCATTCCGGTAACCGGTTGACAGCTGCTCGCCGTTCGAGAGACGCCACACTGGTGGGGCGGCCCTTGGGCATCCTGGTCGCGGCGGCGGCGAGTCTCGCACTCGTCTCGTGCGCCCGGACGGAGCGAGGTGCGCTCGAGCACACGATTCGCCTCGCGGACGGGTGGGCGATCCAGGCCTCCGGCCTCGTGACGACGCCGGCCGAGGCCATCGCCACGCCCGGGTTCGACAGCAAGGGCTGGTATACGACGACGGCCCCCTCGACGGTGCTCGCGGCGATGATCCGGAACGGCAAGTACCCGGACCCCTTCTTCGGCCGCAACCTCGAGGCCATCGAGACGGAGCAGTTTCGGCAGCCGTGGTGGTACCGCACCGAGTTCACCCTTGACGGCGCGACGGCATCGAGCAACGTCCGGCTCGTCCTCGAGGGGGTCAACTACAGCGCCGAGG
>MEKI01000064.1:5351-5541 GCA_001766905.1 Acidobacteria bacterium RBG_13_68_16 | reverse complement strand
TCTTCGCTCAAAGAGGCCTCGCTGGCGATCTCCGCGCTGGTGACCAACAACGGCGACCGGGAGGTGAAGGCTTCGATCGCCGGGACCATAGAGCAGTTGCGCTTCTTCAAGGATGTCACCCTGGCGCCCAAAGAGAAGCGGCGCATCACGCTGTCCGCCTCGGAGTTCCCGCAGCTCCGGCTCGAGAACC
>MEKI01000064.1:5092-5270 GCA_001766905.1 Acidobacteria bacterium RBG_13_68_16 | reverse complement strand
CGGACCGGCAGGAGGTCTCGTTCGGGGTGCGCTCCGTCTCCGATTACATCAACGAGCAGGGCCACCGGGGCTACCGCATCAACGGCAAGCCGGTGCTGATCAAGGGGGGCGGGTGGGTCGACGATCTCTTCCTCCGTGAGGACCCGGCCCGCCTGGAGGCCGAGGTTGCGTACGCCAG
>MEKI01000064.1:1274-5038 GCA_001766905.1 Acidobacteria bacterium RBG_13_68_16 | reverse complement strand
GCTCTACGATCTCGCCGACCGCTACGGCATCATGCTCATGGCCGGCTGGAGCTGCCAGTGGGAGTGGAAGGACTACCTGGGCAAGGACGTGGACGAGAAGTTCGGCGGCGTGCAGACGCCGGAGGACATGGAGCTCGTCAACCGCTCACTTCACGACCAGGTCGTGTGGCTGCGCAACCACCCCAGCGTTTTCGTGTGGGTCGTCGGCTCCGACATGCTGCCGCGCCCTGAGCTGGAAAAGAAGTACCGCTCCATGCTCGCCGAGACCGACCCGACGCGCCCGGTGCTCACGGCGTGCTCGGTCAGGACGAGCGAGGTGAGCGGCCCCACCGGCGTCAAGATGAACGGTCCGTACGACTACGTGACGCCCAACTACTGGTACGAGGACACCGAGCACGGTGGCGCGTTCGGGTTCAACACGGAGACCGGCCCGGGCCCGCAGCCGCCGCCCCTGGAGAGCTTGAAGCGGATGCTCCCCCCCGAGCATCTCTGGCCGATCGACGCGATGTGGAACTACCACTGCGCGCGCAACGAGTTCAACACCCTTGACCGCTACATGAAGGCGCTCGAGAACCGCTACCCGCGGCCGGTCGGCGTCGAGGACTTCGCCCGCACGGCGCAACTGGCCAACTACGAGGCGATGCGCGCGATGTTCGAGGCGTTTATGGTTCGGCGGCCGGTGACCACCGGGATCGTCCAGTGGATGTACAACGCGGCGTGGCCCAAGCTCTTCTGGCAGCTCTACGACTACTACCTGATGCCGAACGGCGCCTACTTCGGGGCACGGACGGCGTGTCGGCCGCGCAACCTCATCTACGACTACGGGGCGCATGCGGTGTGGGCCGTCAACGACGGTCCCGACCCGGTCGTCGCGGCGACCGCCGAGGTCCGCGTGCTCGACCTGCACTCGAAGGAGGTGTTTGCAACCTCGCGTACCCTCGACATCCAGGCCGACACGCCCGTCAAGGTCGCCGAGCTGTCGGCGGTCAAGGATCTCACTCCCGTGTACTTCCTCGACCTCCGGCTCAAGGGTCGGGACGGCGCTCCGCTTGCCTCCAGCTTCTACTGGCTCTCGACGAAGAAAGACATCCTCGACCCCAAGGGCAGTGAGTGGTTCGTGACCCCGAACAAGGCGTTCGCCGACTTCACGGCGCTCGCCCGGCTTCCCGAGGTCGAGATCCAGGTGACCCAGCGCATCGAGGAGGTCGAGGGGCGGAAACGGGTGCACCTCACGCTCGTCAACCCTTCGCCGGCGATCGCCTTCTTCATCGAGCTCAGGCTGGTGGGGGAGAAGTCCGGAAAGACGGTGCTGCCGGTCTTTTGGGACGACAACTACGTTTCGCTGTTGCCCGGCGAACGCCGTGAGCTCACGGCCACCGTCGATTCACGCGTGACCGGAAGCGAGCCGGTCGTCGTGCGCTACGCCGGTTACAACGTGAAGCCGCAGTAGGGAACCACGGGAGAAGGGAGCGACACCGCCATGAAGCGCAGCTTTCCCATTGTCCTGCTGGTGTTCCTCATCTTCTTCGTGATCTCGTTCATCACCAACATCCTGGGACCGCTGGTGCCGGACATCATCAGCGGCTTCGCGTTGAGCCTCGCGCTCGCGAGCTTTCTGCCGTTCTCGTTCTTCATCGCGTACGGGGTGATGTCCATCCCAGCCGGCATGCTGCTCGAGAGGTTCGGCGCGAAGCCGGTCCTGATCGGAGCGTGGCTGCTGGCGTTTGCTGGTTCCTGTCTCTTTGCCACTCAGGCCACTTTCACGATCGCTCTCACCTCGCTGTTCACGATCGGGATCGGCATGACCCTGCTGCAGGTGGCGATCAACCCGTTGCTGCGGGTCGCGGGAGGGGAGGAGAACTTCGCCTTCTACTCGGTCATGGCTCAGCTCGTGTTCGGCGCCGCGTCGTTCCTGAGCCCGTACGTTTACTCCTACCTCGTGGCCCGCCTGAAGGGGTATTCGGGCGGCGGCAACTTCCTAGTCGACACGCTCTCCCGCGTCGTTCCGACGAACCTGCCCTGGCTGTCGCTGTACTGGCTCTTCACCGTGGTCACCCTCGCCATGGTCGTCGTCCTCGCCCTGGTGAGGTTGCCCAGGGTCGAGCTGACCGATGAGGAGAGGCCGGGCCCGTGGGCGACCTACGCCCAGCTCTTCCGCAAGCCGATCGTCTGGCTGTTCTTCGTGGGGATCTTCGCCTATGTGGGCACCGAGCAGGGCGTGGCGAACTGGATCTCGAAGTTTCTGCAGACCTACCACGGCATGAACCCGGAAACGGAGGGCGCCGCCGTGGTGTCGCACTTCTGGGGGCTCATGACGGCAGGTTGCCTGCTGGGGCTGGTCCTCCTCAAGCTGTTCGACAGCCGCAAGATCCTGGTCGTGTTCAGCGTTGCTGCGATGGTGAGCCTCGCGGTGGCGCTGTGGGGCTCCGCGACCGTCTCCGCCAACGCGTTCAGGATGGTCGGCTTTTGCCTGTCGGTCATGTGGTCGATCGTGTTCTCGCTCGCCCTCAACTCGCTGGCGGAGCACCACGGCACGTTCTCCGGCATCCTGTGCACCGGGATCATCGGCGGGGCCGTCGTCCCGATGCTCGTCGGACAGGTCGGCAACGTCTTCGGCCTGCGCGCGGGCATGCACCTCGTGTTTCTGACGCTCGCCTACATCCTGGCCATCGGGTTCTGGGCCAAGCCCCTGGTCAACAACGCGACGGTGAGCTTCAGGGAGCTCGCGCTGGCGATCCCGAAGGCGCTGCAGAAGAGGACGAGGGCAGAGTGATGGCCGGCGACGTGATCGTCGGCGTGGATCTCGGAGGGACAAACGTCCGCGCCGCCGCGGTGCGGGGCGGGAAGATCGTCGCGCGTGCGGTGCGCCGGGTTTCCGGGAAGGCCGCCGAGGAGGTGGTCCTCGGGGAAATCTTCGAGACGATCGACGAGGTCATCGGCAGCGGTGTCGCGGGCATCGGGATCGGTGTGCCGAGCGTGGTGGACGTCAAGCGGGGAATCGTCTATGCCGTCGAGAACATCCCTGCGTGGCGTGAGGTGCCCCTCAAGGACAAGCTCGAGAGCCGCTACGGTTGCCCGGCCTACGTCAACAACGACGCCAACGCGTTCGCCCTCGGCGAGCTGCACTTCGGCAAAGGCAGGGGCTACCGCAACATGGTGGCCGTCACCATCGGGACCGGTCTCGGATCCGGGATCATCATCGACGGGCGGCTGTACAGCGGCCCCAACTGCGGCGCCGGGGAGATCGGCTCCATCCCGTACCGCGATGCCACGATCGAGCGCTACGCGGCCGGACCGTTCTTCAAGGACAGGGCTGGCGTCGGCGGAGACGTCGTGTTCGAGCGCGCTGAGCGGGGCGACGCCGAAGCTGTGCGTCTTTTCCACGCTTTCGGGTACGAACTCGGCCACGCGATCCTCACGATCCTCTACGCGTATGACCCCGAGCTAATCGTGCTCGGCGGGTCAATTGCCCGAGCATTCTCGTTCTTCGAGGGAGGCATGCGTGAGAGGCTGAAGAGCTTTGCGTATCAACATGCCCTCAAAAAGTTGGTGATTGCCTGCAGCGAGAACGAGGACGTGGCCATCCTGGGGGCTGCGGCGCTCTACATCGACGCCAGCAACCGCAACCGGTAGGGGAGCCGCGGGTGATTATCCGCAGGTGTCTTTGGTCGTTGTCCCCTCTCCCAGGGGGAGAGGGCGCCGAGC
Organism: Acidobacteria bacterium RBG_13_68_16; assembly: GCA_001766905.1. Classification (GTDB taxonomy): domain Bacteria; phylum Acidobacteriota; class Thermoanaerobaculia; order Thermoanaerobaculales; family Thermoanaerobaculaceae; genus RBG-13-68-16. The sequence continues at coordinate 1,333 of MEKI01000064.1, read as the reverse complement.
GTCACGAGCCTGAAGCACGGCCGGTGGACTTTCCCTCTCCCAGGGGGAGAGGGCAGGGT
>MEKI01000064.1:964-1251 GCA_001766905.1 Acidobacteria bacterium RBG_13_68_16 | reverse complement strand
GTCGATACGTTCGAGAACTCCAGCGCGATGGTGCGCCGCGCCTTCGATCTGGGCGTGACGCACTTCGACCTGGCCAACAATTACGGCCCGCCGATAGGGTCCGCGGAGGAGACGTTCGGGCGGATCCTTCGCGAGGATCTCGCTCCGTACCGCGACGAGCTCGTCATCTCGACCAAGGCCGGATGGGACATGTGGCCCGGGCCCTATGGCGACTGGGGGTCGCGCAAGTACCTGCTCGCCAGCCTCGACCAGTCGCTGCGGCGGATGGGCCTGGAGTACGTGGACAT
>MEKI01000064.1:0-551 GCA_001766905.1 Acidobacteria bacterium RBG_13_68_16 | reverse complement strand
TTCCCTCTCCCTGGGGGAGAGGGCAGGGTGAGGGGACGGCAGAACGCACTGGGCCGTCCTTCCCTCTTCCAGGGGGAGAGGGCAGGGTGAGGGGACGATCAACGCCCTCCGAATGACTGCGACGACGCCCTGGAGATTCGTCAGCACCTCTGTGTTCCAGAACCGGAGCACCTGAAAGCCCTGTGTTCCCAGGTAATTGCCACGGCTCTGATCCTCGGCGCTTTCGGCGTGCTGGCCGCCGTCGACCTCAATCACGAGACGCTCGTTGATCGCTGCAAAGTCAACCACAAAGGGCCCGATCGGGACTTGCCGGCGGAACTTCGGACCGAGGCCACGATTGCGCAGAACACTCCACAGGTGACGCTCGGCGTCGGTCATCGAACGACGCAGTACGCGAACACGATCGCTCCTGCGGCGATTGATCACCACGCGATTGTGCCATCGATTTCACCCTCACCCCACCCTCTCCCCAAGGGAGAGGGGGCTAATGTCCTCTCCCTCATCCCTCTCCCAATGGGCGAGGGAGCCGAGCGTGATCATCCCCAGGTGTC
>MEKI01000063.1:8335-11024 GCA_001766905.1 Acidobacteria bacterium RBG_13_68_16 | reverse complement strand
CACTGGCGTGGAGCTAGGTCGCTGGGAAGGGGGGAGACCATGAACGGCGCCACGGGCGAGATTCGGCAGCTGGTGAGGGAGTTCGCTCGCACCGAACTTGCGCCCCACGCGCGGGAGTGGGACGAACGTTCCCTCTTCCCGCGCGAGGTGTTCCGCAAGCTCGGGGAGTTGGGGTTCCTGGGTGTGCTGGTGCCGGAGGAGTACGGGGGCGCCGGACTGACATACAAGGACTACGTCGTGATCGTCGAGGAGCTTGGGGCGGTAGAGGGCGGCGTGGCGCTCTCGGTCGCCGCCCACAACTCTCTCTGTACCAACCACATCTTTGTCTACGGGACCGAGCCGCAGAAGAAGCGATGGCTGCCGCCCCTGGCCACCGGAAAGCTCCTGGGCGCATGGGGCCTCACCGAGCCCGAGGCCGGCTCGGACGCGGGCGGCACGAAGACCGTCGCGGTGCGCGAGGGTGACGGCTGGGTGCTGCGGGGGAGCAAGAACTTCACCACCCACGCCTCGGTGGGTGGGGTCGCAGTGGTGATGGCGCGCACGACCCCAGGGACCGATCACCACGGGATCTCCGCGTTCATCGTCCCCCTCGACGTCCCGGGCGTGGCGGTGGGCAAGAAGGAGGACAAGCTGGGAATGCGCGTCTCCGACACCGCCTCCCTGATCCTCGAGGACTGCCGCCTCCCCGGGGACGCTCTCCTGGGCAAGGAGGGGGAGGGGTTCATCCAGGCAATGGAGGTGCTGGACGGGGGCCGGATCTCGATTGCCGCCCTGGGCGTCGGGATCGCGCAGGGCGCCCTGAATGCCGCAATTGCCTACGCGAAGGAGCGCCGTCAGTTCAACCGGCCGATCGCGGCGTTCCAGGCGATCAAGCTCAAGCTTGCCGACATGGCAACGTCGGTGGCTGCGGCGCGCCTGCTCACCGAGCGCGCCGCCGAGGCCAAGGACGCAGGTGAAAGGGTGACGCTTGTCGCGTCGCAGGCCAAGCTGTTCGCGTCTGAGATCGCGGTTCGGGTCTGCGAGGAGGCGGTTCAGATCCACGGCGGGTACGGTTACATCAAGGACTACCCCGTGGAGAAGTTCTGGAGGGACTCGAAGCTCTGCACCATCGGCGAGGGCACGAGCGAGATCCAGCGCCTCGTCATTGCCCGTGAGCTGCTCGGGGGGTAGGTTCCGCGACATGGTAGAGCCGTCCGGACTCCTCGCGGGCGACACCCGCGGAGTCGCCAAGGCGCTCAGCGTCGTGGAGCGGGGCGGGCGTGAGGCGGAGGAGCTGCTGCGCGGCCTGCGCGGGCGCGTGGGCCGCGCCCGCAGCGTCGGGATCACCGGCGCACCAGGGGTCGGGAAGAGCACGCTCGTGCAATCGCTCGGCCTCGCCCTTCTCAAGCGCGAGGAGCGCGTGGCCGTCCTGGCGGTGGACCCCTCCAGTCCGTACTCGGGAGGTGCCCTGCTTGGCGACCGGGTGCGGATGCCCGATTTCCTCTCTGCCGGAGGGTTCGTGCGCTCGATGGCGACGCGCGGCGCGCTCGGCGGCCTCGCGGTGGCGGCATCGGATGCGCTCGACGTCCTGGATGCAGCGGGGTTCGACTGGGTCGTGCTCGAGACCGTGGGCGTCGGCCAGGACGAGGTCGACGTCGCAAGCGAGGTCGAGACCGTCGTCGTGGTCACGGTGGCCGGCATGGGTGACGACGTTCAGGCGGCCAAGGCGGGAGTGATGGAGATCGCCGACGTCTTCGCGGTCAACAAGGCCGACCGGTCCGGCGCGGACGCCCAGGTGGCCGCGATCGAGGGGATGCTGGCGCTGGCGCCGCCCGCGGATTGGAGGCCCCCGGTGGTCCGGACGACCGCCACGACCGGCGAGGGGGTCGAGGGACTGCTCGCAGCCATGCTTGAGCATCAGCACTTCCTTGACGGCGGGCAGCGAAGGCGAGAGGCGCACCGCCGGAGGGCGAGACGGCGGGTGGAGCGGCTGCTCTCTGCGCTCATCCAGGAACGGATGCGGACGGCGCACCGTGAGGCGCTCGCACTGGCGTTGGCTGAGGTTGGGGAGGGCGACGTGGATCCCTACACGGCCGCGCGGCGGCTGCTGGACGGGTTCTGTAAGGAGCGCCCTTGATCAAGGGGGTGAATCACATCGGCGTCGCGGTTCGCTCGCTCCAGGAGAGGGTCCCGCTCTACCGTGCGCTCGGCCTCGAAGTGGCCGCCGGCGAGGAGGTCCCCTCGGAGATGGTGCGGGTCGCGTTCTTCTCTGCCGGCGGGACGCGCATCGAGCTGCTCGAGCCCACGGCACCGGATTCGCCGATCGCGAAGTTCATCGCCGCCCGGGGCGAGGGCCTCCACCACATCTGTCTGGAAGTGGACGATATTCGCGCCACGATGGCGGAGCTGGCCGGGCAGGGGTTCCGGCTCGTTTCCGAGGAGCCGAAGCCTGGCGCCCAAGGTAGCCAGGTGTGCTTCATCCACCCCAAGTCGGCGGGCGGCGTGCTCATCGAGCTGTGCCAGGGGGGAGAATAGAGGTATGGAGATTGGCTCGCTGGTGCTCGTGAGCTGCACGGCGCCCCGGGAGAAGTTCTGGGGCGTCCTCATCGGCCTGACGCCGGTCGGCGCCACGATCCGGGGCGTTCCCCTGGAGGCGTTCGAGGACTGGCTGCGCCAGTACGCCACCGGAGGTCCGACGATGATCGGCGCC
>MEKI01000063.1:5148-7949 GCA_001766905.1 Acidobacteria bacterium RBG_13_68_16 | reverse complement strand
AGTCCGCGACCGCCTCGGCGAGGGTCAGTGCTGACGAGATCGTCACGAGCTTCTCGGCACCCATCGCCATGCGCACGAACTCGGGCTCGTCGTCGAGCGGACAGGCAGGCTCGACGAGGGCAAGCTCGGCGACCGAGAAGTTGGCCGCCACGCGCACCGCAGCACCCACGTTGCCGGGGTACCGCGGCCGCACCAGCACAACCCGCAGCTTCACGCTCGAATCATACGGCCAAGATGGTGCCCCGCGTGCGCACGGCCGCTGGTCGGTGGATGGCTTCAGGCGCCGCCGGAGGCGGCGCGGGGCCAGCTCTCCTGCTGCTCGAGCTTCTGCAGCGCGAGCAGGTGCGCGTAGCGGCCGCCCCGGGCTGCGAGCTCGGCCGGCGTGCCGGCCTCGAGAACCACACCGCGCTCCAGCACGCACACCTTGTCGCACAGCTCCGCGGCCGCCAGGCGGTGGGTGGCGAAGATGAGAGTGGTGCGCGGGAGCCCGTCGAGGATCACCCTCTCGGTCTGGGTGTCTACCGCCGAGAGGCAGTCGTCCAGCAGGAGCAGCCGTGGCTTGGTGAGCAGGGCGCGGGCGATCGCCACGCGCTGGCGCTGCCCGCCCGAGAGCGTCACCCCACGCTCGCCCACGACCGTGTCGAGCACCTCGGGCAGACGCTTGAGGTCCTCCTCGAGGCCTGCAGCCAGCGCCGCCGCAAGAACTTCCTCGTCGCTTGCCGAAGGGACGGCGAGCGCGATGTTCTCCCGCAGCGAGGCGGAGAAAAGGAAGCTGCCCTGCGGCACGAGCGCCACCTCCCGGCGCAGCTGCCCGAGCGGAAGCGCCCGTACGTCGCCGCCGTCCAGCATGACGCTCCCGGGCGCCGGCTCCAGGAGCCGCGGGATCAGAGAGAGCAGCGTGCTCTTGCCGCAGCCCACGCCCCCCACCACCGCCACGCGCTCTCCCGGCCGAACCGTGAACGAGACTTTGGAGAGAGCCGTATCGGACGCCCTCGCGTATGAGAAGCTGACCTCACGCAGCTCCAGGCCGGCGGGGCCCAGACGGGGCGCGGGCTCGTCCGCCACGGTGACGATCTCCGGGAGCGGGGGCTCGGCGAAGAGCGCCTCGATTCGGCTCATGGAGGCGGCCCCGCGCTGCACGAGGTTGGCCACCCAGCCGACGGCGATCATCGGCCAGATGAGGCGCACGAGGTACAGGTTGAACTCCACGAACTGGCCGAGCGAGATCGTGCCGAGCCGCACGGCGTTGCCGCCAACCCCGAGGACCGCCACGAAGGTGAGGCCGATGAGCCCCTGCAGGATCGGCTGGAACAGCGCGGAGAGCCTGATCAAGCGGGCGCCGGCGACGACGTACGAGCGGTTGCGCGCGCCCATCTCCAGCTTCTCCGCCTCCTCGCAGTTGTAGGCGCGCAGGACGCGCAGGCCGACCAGGTGCTCCTGCAGGCGGGCGGTGTAGTGGGAGAGAGCCTCCTGCGTCTGACCCCAGCGCACGTGGATGCGGGTCCCGAAATACCTCGTGGCTCCCGCGACCAGCGGCAGCACGCACAACGAGAGCAGCGTGAGCGGGAGGTGGATGCGGACCATGAGCGCCACGCTCACCAGCAGGATCGTCCCGGTGTTGACGGCGTACATGAGGGCGGGTCCAACGGCCATTCGCACCGTTCCCACGTCGCTGACGGCGCGCGTGAGCAGGTCGCCGACGCGCTCGCGCATGTAGAAGGCGGGCGGGAGACGGAGGAGGTGATCGTAGAGGTCGGTGCGCAGGCGGTGCTCGAGTTGGCGCGAGATAGAGACCAGGAGGTGCCGCTGCGTGAACATGAACACCCCCGAAACCAGGGCCACCGCGACCAGCATGGCGGCGTAGCGCCAAATGAAGGCGAGCGGCGCGCCGGTCCTGAGGGTGTCGATCGCGTGGCCGACGATCCATGGCGCGGCCAGGCTCACCACCCCGCCGGCCACCGCGCTGCCGGCGCCGAGTACCGTCGGGGTGAGGTGCCCACGGTAGTAAGCCAGCACGCGGCGAAAGATTCTCAAACTCCGCACGGCCGCATCCTAGCACGGCGGTCGGGCCGGACGGCCTCCGGTTAGAATCGCCGCGTGGGCGAGCGTACCTGGTACCCGGCCGGAAGGGCAGTCGGCCTCCTGCTCCGCGCGTGGCGCCTGACGGTGCGCGTCGAGGCACGCAACCGCGAGGTGCTCACGTCCCCCTATGTGCTGGCTCTCTGGCACGGGCGGATGATCGGCTCCCTGATGGACAACTTCGACACCGGGTGTGTCGCAATGGTGAGCCGCTCCAACGACGGCGCGCTCGCGGCCGGGATCGCGGAGCAGCTCGGGATCGTGGCGGCCCGCGGCTCCTCGTCACGCGGCGGGCGCGAGGCGTTGTCCGAGATGGAGGACATGATGCGGGGGGGCGCCGTGCCGTTCGGGGCGCTCACCGTGGACGGCCCGCGTGGCCCCTGGCGAGAGGTGAAGCCGGGGGTCATCGCTCTCGCACGCAGGCTGAGGGCCCCCCTGATTCCGATCACGTTCTCGTGTCGCCGAGCGTGGGTGCTGCGCTCGTGGGACCGGATGGTGTTGCCGAGACCCTTCGCCAAGGTGGTTGTCGCGTACGGCGAGCCCTGGCCACCCGAACGGCTGGCGGGGGAGAGCACCGACGTGCTCAGGGGCGTGGCCCAGGCCATAAACGCCCTCACGGCCTCCCTCGACCGCGAGGTCGCGGGGAGGGAGCTCTGGCCACCCGCCTAGGCGCGCGCCGGGGCTGCCTAGCGCTCGCGTCGTTCCCCCTGCTCGCCGTGGCG
>MEKI01000063.1:4593-5061 GCA_001766905.1 Acidobacteria bacterium RBG_13_68_16 | reverse complement strand
GAGGTTGCATCTCTGCGCTGCGAGCTGGACGTCCCGCTGGGGCGGCTCGCCGAGGTTTCTGGGGCGATCAGCGGCCTGGTCGCAGAGGGGGCGAGCCTGCTCGGCCGCACGGTGGGGTGCATCGGCATCGTTCCCGGCGAGGAGCCTGTCCTGGTGGCTCTGGCCCCCAGGCGGGACGTTGTCGCGGCACGGGTTCGCACATCCCTCGCGAGCGGCGACGCCCACCGCCGCCCCGAGCTGTGGCTGGCGCTGCCACCCGGCGTCTACCTCGGCGAGGTGGTGGACCCTTACGCGCCGTTCTCGGGGGACGAGGGCGCGATCCTGAGGCTCCTGCGCGAACGGGGGGTCGGCGAGGCCCTCCTGACCGAGGTCGTCGCCGGTGCGGCGAGCGCCGGGATCGTCCTGACGCTCTACGCCGCCCGACCGGAGCTGAGGAAGTTCCTCACGCTGGCGAGGAGCTCCCTCGCC
>MEKI01000063.1:4314-4578 GCA_001766905.1 Acidobacteria bacterium RBG_13_68_16 | reverse complement strand
CGGCCCCGACGACACCGAGCAGCACCGGACCGGGCGGCCATGACAGACCCATCCCGCGCAGCAGCGCGAGCGTGACGCCCCAGATGGCACCCCACACCGAGAGCGACAGCACTACGCTACCCCACGCGCGAACGGGGGAGCGGGCCGCGAGTGTCAGCTCGCTGCGTACGCGCAGCAACTGAAGCACGAGCCGCCTGCGCCAGCCTTGCCGCCGCCGCCACGTCCGGGCGACCCGCCGCAGCCAGCGCAGGGCGATCGCCGCAC
>MEKI01000063.1:0-4305 GCA_001766905.1 Acidobacteria bacterium RBG_13_68_16 | reverse complement strand
AACCCAGGAGGAGAATCACCAGGCCCATGACGGCAACGGCCAGGCTGCGGCCGATCACCGCAGCGGCCACTACCGCCCACACCAGGAGCGTCCCCAGATCGAGCACGCGGACGAGGACCAGAAGCGAGAGCCCGCGGATCGCCCCCGGCAGGCCCGCCGCCTGCAGGAGCGGGACCAGCGCCAGCTCCCCGAGCCGAAGGGGCAGCACTCCGCTCGCAAGCTGGGCGGCGGCCGCTACCGCCGCGCCGCGCGTGGTGGGGAGCGCCCGGCCGGCGAGGAGCGAGAGGCGTGCGCCTCGGATGACCACCAGGACAAGCGTCCCGAGGAAAGCCACGAGCAGATAGCCGGGGCGAGTTCGGGCCGCCAGCTCCAGCACGGTCGCAGGCTCGGCCACCAGGAAAAGGCCCACCGCCAGTGTCGCGCCGAGCGCGGCGAGCCACCACGACGCCCGGGCCGGTGGCCTCACTTCCTTTCCCGCTCCAGTGCGCGAAGCTCATCCAGCAGGCGGCGGTTGACCGCGGTGAGGTCCGCCAACACGCCGAGGACCGCGAGTTGCACGCCGGTCAGGGCCAGAACCGCGGCCACGATCAGCGACTGGACGTGGCCGGCGGGGGAGATTCCGGAGAAGTAGTAGTAACCGAAGCGCACGGCGAGCACCGCCGCGACCAACCAGAACCCCGAGGCGAGCGTGAGCAGGCTGCGGAGCGGTCGGTAGATGAAGACCAGCCGCACCAGCGTCGCGAGGGAGATGGCCACATACCCCAGGTTGCTGCGGAAGAGGCGCGAGGGGCGAGGGGATGGGCGTGTCGTCACGGGCACCGAGCGCACGGCCAGTCCGGCCTGGCCCGCCTGGATCAGGGTCTCGAGCGTGTACGTGAATGTCGTGTAGCAGTTGAGGCGCGCGGCGGCGGCCCGCGAGAAAGCCCGCAAACCGGTCGTGGCGTCTGCCAGGGGGATTCCGGAGAGCACGCGCACCACCCACGCGCCCAGGCGCTGAAGCCAGCGCTTGGCGGGGGAGAAGTGCGACAGGGTGGCAACGCCGCGGTCGCCGAGGACGATGTCGGCCTCGCCGGCCAGGATAGGCGCCACCAGGGCCTGGATCGCCGCGGGGTCGTACTGGCCGTCGGCGTCCGTGTTCACGATCACGTCGGCGCCGCGGCGCAGAGCGGTCTCGATGCCGAGCGTGAAGGCCCGGGCCAGGCCACGGTGAATCGGTAGCCTAACGGTTGCCGCGCCGGCCACCCGGGCGGCCTCCGAGGTTCCATCCTCCGAGCCGTCGTCCACGACGAGGGTCTCCACGGAGTCGAACCCTGCCACTGCGCGCGGCAGCTCCGCCAGCATCCGTGGAAGGCTGTCGGCCTCGTTCCACGCCGGCACCTGAATAACAAGCTTCATCGCTCCCTCCGTGGCCGGGCCAGGGCAATCAGCGCGACCAGCCCAGCGCAGGCGGGAAGCCAGACCCCGAGCGGAAGTCGCGCCCGCAGGATCACGCGCGAGGCGCCGGCGGGCACCGGCACGCCGGTCCATACGTAGTCCACCCGCTCGGTCGCCGCGCGCTTGCCGTTGACCACGGCCCGCCACAACGCCGGTCGGTGTTTGACCTGGATGACCAGCAGTGCCGCTTGCGCCGGCTCTACCTCGACCTCCACCCGCGCCGGGTCGCTGGCGAGGACCTCGACTCGGCCCCCCGAGCCCGAGACGAGAGGCCGCAGCGCTCCCAACCGCTCGTTCGGCACGACTACCGCCGTGCCCTGGGCCGGCGCGTCACCGTTCTCGGGCTCAACGCCCGTGGCCACGAACGCCAGTGGCCGCGCGAGGTCCCACTCCCAGACGCGGACTCCACGCTCCTCGCGGGCGAGGCGCAGCCCGGATGCGTCCCACGCCGCAATCTGCGCGCCGCCCTCGCTTGGTCGAGGGGACATCGCCAGCGTCGCGGGCCCGGGTGGCCACCCGGGAGGAACGGCGAACCAGCGCCACGCATCGCTCTCGGCGGCGAGCGCGCCGTCGGGCGCGAGCTGGGACTGGCGTCCGGGGTCCTCGAGCCAGAGCGCGGCGGGTGCCGCAGGTGCAGGCAGGCCCACGCGGCACGCCCAGGCGGGGACGGCGGTGCGGAAGCGGCGCAAGCCGTCGAGCGACCTCTCGTGTTGGGCTTGAAGCTCCACCGGCTCGACGTGCGCAAAGAGCTCGCCTGAGACCACCCGCAGCGGCAGCGGCTCCAGAAGCCAGCGGGCGGAGAGGCGTGCGGTACGGGGATCGAGGGCGCGCGATACCGGCAGCTCGCCGCCCCGACCGGCCCCGAGCAGGGAGGCGTAGCGGGGCTCGCGCGGGAACGCCGCCGCCCTGACGTCCGCCAGCCCCAGGGTGGCGCCGATGTCCGGCGGCAGCATCCCGAGCACGCCAACGAACCTCGCGGTCTGTGATCCGACAGGAATCGGGGAGGGAAGGCCCGCGTCCTCCTCCGGCGCGAACGGCAGGCGGCGTGCCGCAGGGGGAGCCAGTGCGGCCACGACCAAGACCCAAACGGCGAAACCCACCGCTTGCCGTCGTACGGGGGAGGGGACCTTGTCGTGAAGGAGCTGCGCGCCGAACGCCGCCAGGACGGCGGCCGCCAGCGCCAGCGCGCCGAGCGGACGCTGGTGGATGCCCGCCCGGGCCAGCAGCGCGCCCGGAAGCATGGTGAGCGTTGCGCTCACCGCGAACGCCCCAAGCCAGAGACCGCGGACACGCCTCGGGAGGCGGACGACGCCCACGAGAGCGAGGAGAACCGTCGCCACCCCGAGGTAGGCCGAGGATTCGAATGCGGGCTGGACCTGGGCACCCCCGGGCAGTGGGGGAGCAACGACGAGTGCCTTCAGGCCGGGCGCAGGTTGCACAGGCGCAAGCGCCGGGGTCGGTGCACCGGGCTCGCCGCCGTTGCGCTCGAGCCAGAGCGTGGGAATGGCAATGGTCATGACGACCACGACCGCCACAACCGGCGCCCCCCAGCGCGCCGGCCGTTCCAGCAGCGGGCGCGAGAGGATCATCACCGCGAACGCGAGCGCGATGAACGGCATGGCGGGCGCCCCGCTCGCGACGAGCAACAGGAGCACGGCGATCCAGGCCGCCGCACGGTGGCGCGCCCGGTTTGGGGGCGCAAGCGCGGGCACCAGCGCCAGCGGTCCCAGCGCCAGCGCCGACCCTTGCCAGCCTAGCCAGCAGCCGACCACCGGGCCGGAGAGGGCGTAGGCGGTGGCGCCGACAGCCGCTGGCCAGGCTCCCGTCCCGAGGAGGCTGAGAACCCACCACGCGGACGCAAAGGCAAGCGCGACCTCCAGCGCCAACAGCGCCGTCCAGGCCCAGCCGTGCCGGGCCAGAAGCCCCGCCACGAGCGGGAGTGGCGCCCCGCCCTCTGCTGGGGAGGAGAGCCAGCCCGGACGCCCACCCCCGATCCAGGGGTTCCATACCGCGACCCGCAGGCCGTCCCGGGTAATGCTCGCAAGGCGGGGCCCAAGACCGGTCGCCGCCTCGACCGCGACGGGAGACGGGTTGGGGTACGGCCCCCACTGGACGCGCCAAGGTGGCTCGCTCTTGAGGCTCGCCTCGGGCGCGAGGCGGTGGTCGAGGAAGAGCGCCGGGTAGAGCATGGTGACGAGCAGCGCGATCACGACCAGGAGGGGTACGTTGGACCTGCCGCTCCGCATGCCGACATTGTATTGTGTTTTCGCGCGGAGCCGCGATGGCGGGCCGCGCAACCCTGCTAGCCTGTAGCGGGAGGTGGGACGTGGCCACGGTGCCTCTGGAGGTCCTGGCACACGGTCGCTCAGGCGACAAGGGCGAGGCCTCGAACGTCGGCGTGATCGCGCGTAACGAGGCCGCCTACGACTGGCTTCGCAAAAACCTGACACCGGAACTCGTCAAGCGCCTGCTGGGCGGAATCGTGAAGGGAGAGGTGGAGCGCTTCGAGGTTCCCAACCTGCTGGCGTTCAACTTCATCCTGCACGACTCATTGGGCGGGGGCGGAACCGCGAGCCTGCTCACCGACGCGCAGGGAAAGACACACGCGCAGGCGCTGCTCCGCTGCGTCGTTGAGGTCCCCGACGCTCTTCTCGAAGGTCTGTGATCAACTTGGGAGCGACCGGCGGAAGATGTTGACACCTCCCAGAGAGGTCGGCATACTCTCCCGGCCTGAGGTGCCCAGGTAGCTCAGTTGGTAGAGCACGTGACTGAAAATCACGGTGTCGGCAGTTCAATTCTGCCCCTGGGCACCATCATTTTGCGGGGGGTCTGCGTCCGCTCCCCCGACCCGGCCGGACGCTCGTGACCCCC
>MEKI01000062.1:3987-17632 GCA_001766905.1 Acidobacteria bacterium RBG_13_68_16 | reverse complement strand
GGAAGCCGACCTCGAAGAGCCTCAACGGACGTCGGTTGGGACCCGCCTACTCGGGCTTCCTTGCGGGCGTGGTCTGGCGCAGTTTGGCGAATTCATCTCCCGGTAGCCAGGTCGGCATCGCGTCGGCCTGGGCCACCGCGAGGCCGGCGAGGAAACCCATCTGGGCGTCCTCGATCATGCCGTCGAAGTTCCAGCTCGGGCCGTACTCGTCGCTGGGCTGGTGGTAGTGCGCGTTGCCCCACTCCTCGGTGACCTGCTTCCCCCACCCAGGCTCGCGCCCGACGAAGTCCAGGCCACCCTTAAAGTAGAGACCTGGCACACCGGCCCTGGCGAAGCTGAAATGGTCGGAGCGGTAGTAGCCGCCGCGGTCGGGGAAAGGCTCGTCGGTGACCACCCGCCCCTGCAGCGCCGCCGCCGCCTCCGCGACCTGATCGAGGGTGGACTTGCCCTTGCCGACGAGCGCCACATCGCGCGTCTTCCCGAAAATGTTCCCGGCGTCGAAGTTGACGTCGGCGGCGATCTTCTCGATCGGGAACGTGGGGTGGGCGGCGTAGTAGGCGGAGCCCAGCAGCCCCGACTCCTCGCAGCTCACGATCGCAAACAGGATCGTGCGGCGCGGACGCTCCGGCAGCGCCATGAACGCCTTGGCGATCGCCAGAACCTGGGCGACCCCGGTGGCGTTGTCGAGGGCCCCGTTGTAGATCACGTCGCCCTTCGCGTCGGGCTTTCCGATCCCGAGGTGATCGTGGTGCGCCATGAACACCACGGCCTGATCCTTGAGCACCGGATCGCTCCCGGGGAGCATGCCCAGCACGTTGGCCGTCTCGCCGTGCGAGATCTCGTTGGTAAGCGTCAGCGAGGTGCGGATCCCGAGCGGGATGGGCTTGAACTCGCGGCTGTGCGCCTTGGCCATCAGCGCGTCGAGGTCGAAGCCCCCGAGCGCGACAAGCTTCCGTGCTGCCGCCTCCGTCGTCCACGCGCGCACCTTGACCCGCACCTCGCCGGCTTCGGGGAGCTCGAACTGCTCACCTGTCCAGGAGTTCTGAACCACCTTCCAGCCGTACGCGGCCGAGGGCGTGGTGTGGATGATGATCGCCCCTGCGGCGCCCGCCCGGGCCGCGTTCTCGTACTTATAGCTCCACCGCCCGTAGTACAGGCGGCGCTTCCCGGCGAACAGCGCGGGGTCCCAGTCGGGATCGTTGTTCATGACGAAGAGAATCTTGCCCCTCAGGTCGACCCCCTTGAAGTCGTCCCACCCATACTCCGGCGCCTGAATGCCGTAGCCCACGAACACGAGCTCGGCGTCGCCGACGGAGACTTCCGGAACCTGGAGCCCGGAAGCGGCGATGTACTCCTCCCAGAAACGCAGGGCGAGCTCGTCACCCCGGGCGCGGAACGCCCAGGTCTCGGGGGCATGCGTGTTGATGCCGACGAGCTCGAAGCGCTGCTCCCAGCCCCCGCCGGGCGCCGCTGGCTGCAGGCCGAGCAGCTCCATAACGCTGGCGACGTAGTTGCGCGCCAGCACGTCCCCTCTGTGCGAGGGCGCACGCCCCTCCAACTGGTCGTCGGCGAGGAAGCGCACAGGTCCCTCGATTGCGCCCTTCGCGATGACCTTGGCCGCTGCCTGGGCTCCCGGGGGAAGGTCGAGGGGAGCCGGAGCCGCCAGCGCCACAGCCGTCGCCAGAACCAGGAAGGTTGCCGCCACACCGAGGTTTCGAGACATGCCGATACCTCCTCAGGACCCGCATACTCTAGCAAGCCCGAACCGACCGTGATCCACCGAGGCCGCGTTCTCCTGAGGCCGAGCGGCGCACAGCGGTTCCTCGCAACCGTCCGCTGCGAGGTATTCTGGAAGGAGTGGTGAGTAAACATTTTCCCGTGCGCGGTGGAGACGGTTCTCCCCGCATGACGACGCTCCCCTCGCTTCTCCTGCCCGCTGGGCTGCTGACGCTTGCCGTCCTCGCCCTGAACCTCCCGTGGGTGCCCGAGGCATCCCTCGAGGCGTTCCTGCGCGTTTTTCCATGGGTCGTGCTGGGACTCGGCGTGCTGCTCGGGGTGCGCTTCCGCCGCGGGCGGGTGGTGTTTGCCCTCCTGGCGCTGGCGCTCGCCGACTCGGCACTCCGAAGCTATCCCCGCGCCCCGGCGTCCGAGGACGTCGGGCGCTTCGCCTTCGCGGCCGCAGCGGTCCTGCTGCCGCTCAACCTCGGGTGGCTGGCGCTGGCCCGCGAGCGCGGCACGCTGACGGGGTCCGGCTTCCTGCGCTTTGCAGTGATCCTCACCCAGTTTGGCCTCGCGTGTCTCCTATGGATGATGTTCGATCGTGGCCTTACGGCGCTCCTGGAGCGGCAATTCCTTCCGACGCTCCTCGTTCCTACGGCCGTTTTGCCACACCTGGCGCTGGCCGCATCCGCGTTTGCGTTCGCAGCGACTGCAGTTTCATGGGCGCGGCGGCGCACCTACATCGAGAGCGGGCTCTTCTGGGCGGTTGCGGCGTCCTACCTCGCGCTCGCCGCTGAAGGGCGGGCCACGACCGCCTACCTTGCCACCGCGGGCCTGATCATGGTGATCGCCCTCGTGGAGGCCACGTTCGCGATGGCCTACCGGGACGCGCTTACCGGACTCCCCGCGAGACGTGCATTCGACGAGGCCCTGGGCCAGATCTCCGGCCGTTACGCGATCGCGATGGTGGACATCGACCACTTCAAGGGTGTCAACGACGACTACGGTCACAACGTGGGCGACCAGGTGCTGCGCTTCATCGCGACGAGGATCGCCGAGACCGACGGGGCACGCGCGTTCCGTTTCGGGGGAGAGGAGTTTGCGCTCATCTTCCCCGGTACGTCACGCAGCGAGGCCGTGAGTGCCCTCGAAAAGAAGCGCAAGGAGCTCGCAGATGACCTCTTTGCCATTCGCGGAGATGACCGCCCTAAGAAGAGGCCAAAACGGGTCGAGCCGCGCCCAGTGGGACCGCCGCGGCTGCACATCAAGGTCAGCGCCGGTGTCGCAGAACAGGGCGGCCGCCTGCTCAAGCCCGAGGAGGTTCTCCGCGCCGCCGACGAGGCGCTCTACCGCGCCAAGCGCGCAGGCCGCAACCGCGTCTGCACGTAGGGAGGCGCCGGTGCTACCCTTCCGCCTCGGTTTCCCGCAATGCCCGGACTCGGTGGGGACCGAAGACCTGCGCACCGGGGCGCAGCGGAACCCGGGACTGGAGCCTGCTTGATCAGAAGGATGCTCATCAACGCGCAGCGCCCGGAGGAGGTGCGCGTCGCGATCATGAGCGGCGACACGCTCGACGGCTACCAGGTCGCGGTGGCCGAGGCCGGACTGGCTCGCGGCAACATCTACCGCGGTCAGGTGGCCAACATCAACCCCGCGCTCAACGCCGCCTTCGTGGACTTCGGCGCCGACCGGGATGGCATGCTGCCGGCGCACGACGTGGTCCCCCAGGCATGCCATCGTCACCCGCCCGCAGGTGAGGGCTTCCCGCGCGTCGAAAAGGTGCTCGAGCGCGGTCGCCCGATCCTGGTGCAAGTCACCAAGGACCCCGCCGGCTCAAAGGGGGCGGCGCTCACCACCAACCTGAGCCTCGCTGGGCGCTACCTGGTCCTCATGCCGTTCGACGACACGCGCGGCATCTCGCGCAAGGTGGAGGATGAGGAGACGCGGGCCGCCATGCGCGAGCAGGCCGACCGACTCGCCGTCCCCGAAGGGTTCGGCTTCATCCTGCGGACCAACGCGCTGGGCCAGACCAAGGCCACACTCAGCCGTGACCTCGCCGCGCTGCTGCGCCTGTGGAAGCGGGTCAGGGCCGAGGACTCCCGGGGCAAAGGGCCCCGCTTGCTGTACTCCGACCAAGATCTCGTCGTTCAGGCGCTTCGTGATTACCTCGACAGCTCGATTGAGGAGGTGCTGGTCGACGATGACGACGTCTTCGAGAGGGCCGAGGCCTACATGCACGCCTCGATGCCCCGCGGCAAGACCCGCCTCGTGCGCTACACCGAGCGCATGCCGTTATTCTCGCGCTTCGACGTTGAGCCCCAGATTGACCGTATCTACGCACGCACCGTGTCGCTGCCGGGCGGCGGTTCGATCGTTATCGATGCCACCGAGGCGCTTACCGCCATCGATGTGAACTCGGGTAAGGCCTCCCGCGGTTCCTCCCAGGAGGAGAGCATCTACGCCGTCAACCTCGAGGCCGCCAGAGAGGTCGCGCGTCAACTGCGCCTGCGTGACATCGGCGGGCTCGTCGTGGTGGACTTCATCGACATGCGCTCGAACAAGCACGAGCGCGAGGTCGAGAGGGTACTCCGGGAGGCGATGAAGGCCGACAAGGCACGCGCCACGGTGGGTCGGATCAGCTCGAACGGCCTGCTGGAGATCAACCGCCAGCGCATCAAGCAGGCCCTGCAGCTTCGCACGCATCGCCCCTGCCCGACGTGCGGCGGAACGGGAAACATCCCCTCCCCGGAGTTCGTGGGCGTGAACCTGCTGCGCCGCATCGAGGCACGTGCTGCCGGCGGCCGCCTGGGCGGAGTCCGCGTTGGGCTGCACCCCGAGCTTGCCGACGCAATTCAGAACTTCCGCCGGCACGACATCGCCGCACTCGAGGACGAGTTCGACATGCGCATCGAGATCATCGCGATGACCAGCCTGCACCGCTCCGACGAGAAGATGGAGTGGATCGAACGCGAGGCAGGCGACGCCGTGGTGCGATCCGTCCCTGTGGTGACCGCTGCCGACGTTGCGACCGCGGTGCCAGCGCCGCCCGATGAGGCTCCGCCGACGACGAACGGCGAGAAGCGGCGCAAGCGGCGTCGCGGCGGTCGCCATCACAGGCGATCGGGCGCCCCGCCGGCCCACGGGGCCGAGGTCCCCGAGATCGCCGCGGCCGTGGGCGGCGAGTCATCGACACCCGAGGGCGCGGCCACGAGGACCAAGAGGCGACGCCGCCACCGCCGGCGCGGCAAGGCAAAGGGCGCGGCCGCCGAGGACCAGAGCTAGGGGGTTTGGCCATGGCAGTCAACCAGTCGTTCGACATCACCACCGGGTGCGACCTCCAGGAAGTTGACAACGCGGTCAACCAGACGCTTAAAGAGCTCGCGCAGCGCTTCGACTTCAAGGGCCTCAGGATCGGCGTGGACCTGCGCCGCAGCGAGAACCTGCTCGTGGTCACCGCCCCCGATGAGTTCAAGCTCAAGGCGATGTGGGAGGTCCTCCTTGGGAGGATGACCCGCCGCGCGGTGCCGGTTAAGAACCTCAAACCCGGGCCGGTCCAGCCGGCAACCGGAGGCACCGTCCGCCTCGAGGTCACGCTGCAGCAGGGGATCCCGGACGAGACCGCTCGTGCCATCGTCAAGTTTGTCAAGGAGCGGAGGTTCAAGAAGATCCAACTCGCCATCCAGGGCGACCAGGTGCGCGTCTCGTCGCCGTCGCGCGATGAGCTGCAGGCCATTATGGCTGCCCTCAAGGCCGAGGATTTTGGGATCGAGCTCAGTTTCGGCAACTACCGCTCTCAGTAGGATGGAGCTCGGGAATCGGTAAAGCCCGTAAACTGAGGTATCTTTGAACAGTGGCTAGACTTCGGTCGTTGGGCGCGGGATTCGGAGCTAGTTTAAGCGCGTTCAGGTCAAGGCCCGCCACATAGGACGATGGCGGTCTCTGGAAACCTCCGCACGATGCCTTTCCCCGACCTCATGGAGTGGATCTCCATGGGCCGGAAGACCGGCACCCTCGTCATCAAGGGGCAGCGGTACACGAAGAAGATCCTCTTTCAGAAGGGGACCGTATCGGCGGTGACCTCGAATAACCCGAGAGAGCACCTCGGCTACTACCTCGTGGGGTGGGGCATCCTCTCCGAAGAGGAGCTCGAGCAGCTCCTGGATCAGCAGAAGGAGCACCACGTCATGCTCGGCGAGCTCCTGGTGACGACCGGCAGGCTGACGCGCACACAGGTCGACCACATGGTCCGCGTAAAGACGGAGGAGACCATCTACGACCTGATGCTGTGGCAGGAGGGCGAGTTCTTCTTTCTGGACGACGTGCAGCCGCGGAGGGACTTCAAGGAGCTCGACCTGCCCGTCAACCACTTCATCTTCGAGGGCGCCCGCCAGTCAGACGAGCGACGCCGCATCGCCGAGCTGATACCGGATTCCGACCACATCCCGAAGGTCTGCCGTTCTCTCGACGAGACGCAGCTGACCCCGACGGGTCTGGCCGTGCTGCAGCAGGTGAACGGCGCCAGGAGCATCGAGGAGATTGCCCTACGCTGCCACGTGCCCGAGTTCCCGGTTCTCGCGTTCGTCTACCAGGGAATGCAGAACGGGGTCTTCGAGCTGCTGCCGCCGGTCAGGCCAGCGCGCAGGGTCCCCGGCTTTCAGCGCTCCAGCTGGCGGGACCGCATCCTGCAGGCGGAGAACAGCATGGCCCTCGGAGACACGCTCGACGCGTACCGCAAGGTCGTCGAGCTCCGGGAAAGGTACCCGAACGTCACGGCGGCCCTCGAGGCGGCCGATGCCCTCGAGCAAGAGATCGCCAGGGAGGCCGACAAGCTGCAGATTCCACCCTCGACGGTCCTCGAGCTGGCCCTGGCACCGAAGGACATCGTGCAGCTCAAGTGCGCCCCCGAAGAGGGCTTTGTGCTCTCGCGCATCAACGGGATGTACACGGTCGCCCAGATCCTCGCGCTGGTGCCCGGCGCCAGGCTCTACAACCAGCTGATCATCCACAACCTGCTCCAGCGCGGCGTGATCAAGTTGCGCGAGTCGCAGCAGGTCGTGAAGCACCCCGGAATCCGCCGCCCGCGGCAGAGCTAGGCCGTCAGCGCGATGCGCCCCGAAGCGGCGCTCACCGCCGGCGTTGCAGTTGTGGGTTGGCGATCACCGTTGCACCACACTCTCCGAGGGCTGTGAGGAAGCTATCCGGGTCGGAAGGGTTCACGAAGGTCCGGCCCTCGCTCTCCAGCAGCACCCCGTCGCCGCGGTCCGAGGCGAGCACGGTTGTGGCCATCGTGTCCAGGATCCAGGAGCCTACCTGGTACCCCGGTAGCGGCAGACCCGACAGCCTCGCACCCAGGATCGGCCTGTGCCTTTGGGCTCGGGCCCGATTGAGGGGAATCCGCCTGCGGGAGAACAGCGTGCTCACCTCCAGGGCACCGTCACGCACCTCATAGCGAAGCCGCGCCGGCGCCACGAAGAACACCGTCACGAGAGTCGCCGCCACCAGCGCGAGGATCGCGAGGACCGATGTCAGAGTGAGCCACCAGGACTGGGTGCGCTTGCCAGAAGGCGTGAAGGTGGCTGCGTTCCCCGTGTCGAGGGCCTTCAGGAACCCTTCGCGGTCCGACGGCGTCAGCACGAGCGGGTGCGTTTCTCCTGTCGCGCTGATCAGCACCGCCGTATCCGAGCAGTCCGAGACCTGCCAAACCTCACCCACCGTGGGGTAGCTGAAGAAGCCGACGCAGTAGCCCGGCTTCTCGGTGCCGAAGCGGAGGGAGCCCTCGCGCAGCCACTCCGGGCGGGCCTGCCTCACGCGCGCCAGCAGAACCGTCTTCTCCTGATGCGAAGAGCCCAGGGAACTGGAGATGGTGAGCGCGCCGTCGCCGATCCGGTAGCTGATCGAGGGCACCCTCAGTAGGGCGAAAAGCAGCCACAGCAGCGGCAGCCCGAGCGCAGCCAGCAGGATGAAGAACCACAGACGCGCCGGGCCCGTGGCCGGCAGCGGTCGGAAGACACGCGTGGGACTCTGGCTCATGACGACTCCTTCCGGACAGTCTAACGCTCCGACAAAAGCTCTCCCCTGCACAGACAGCCAGGCAAGCGCCAGCCTGGCTCAGAGGAGGATCAGCTCCATGAACGCCGCGCCCTCGACCGGGTTGGGACGGTAGGGCTCGATCGGTCTGAATCCGAGCGCGCGGTAAAGTGCGATCGCCTCGTGCATCCAGGGCAGGGTGTCGAGGCGCATGTGGCGGTAGCCGCACTGTCTGGCACGCTCGATCACGGCGACCGCCAGCCCCTTGCCGACCCCCTTGCCGCGGAACTGGTGTCGGACGTAGAGCCTCTTCATCTCGCACGTCCCCTCCGCGAACGGCCGTAACGCCACGCACCCCGCCAGGCGTCTGTCGCAGAAGGCAAACAGAAGAGCACCGCTCGGAGGGGCGTACTCCCCCGGAAGCTCCGCCAGTTCCCGAGCGAAGTCCTGAAACGAAAGATCCACCTCAAGCGAGGACGCGTACTCCTTAAACAGCTCCCGCGCCTGGCCGACGGCCTCGTCACCGTCGGCAGATCCGATCTCGATCACGTTCTTGCGCCGGAACACTAAGCCCACCGGCGCGCATCATGCCACAGAAGCGATCCGAAGTTGGGCCTGAGACGCCGATCAGCTTGCCGCTTGCCCGCGCACGAGGGCCTTCTCGCTATCCGACGATCTCGATGCGGCCGGGGTACAGGAACCACAGCTCGAAACGCGGCTCCGCATCGAGGTTCAGGGCCTCGGTGAGGGCGCGCCGGTACGTTGCGCCCTGCCGGGCGTAGGCGGCGACCCTCCCCGCAACGTCCAAATCGGTTGCCACCTCGTCCGTCTTGTAGTCGGCGATCACAAGCGCACCGGTGGCCGGGTCGCGGTAGACCAAGTCGATGGTCCCGGACACGAAACCCACCGGAGCGTCGGGTCCGTCGCCGGGCGGCAGCAACACCGGAAGCTCGCGTGCCACCACGCTCGGGCCGATCGCCTCGAGCCGTGCGAGGAGCGGACCCTTGGTGAGACGCTCGAGGACATCACGCCCCCGCGCCAGCGCCTCGGGCTTCCGGTCGGTGTGGATGAGACCGTCCAGCAGCTCGGGGAGCGATTGCCGGGCGGCAGCAATCTGCGCCGAAAGGTCGCCTACGGGATCGAGACTCTCCAGGATTCGGTGGACCGCGACGCCGACCGCTGCGGCCGGATTCCGACCGGACCGCTCGCCGCTCGCCCGTGCGGGTGTCGCCTCATCCTCGTCGGCGCGCTCGATGAGGGACTGCCGCAGGAGATGGTGCGCCTCGAGCGAGGCAGGGAGGGAGAACGCCCTCGCCTCGCGCGCCGCCGCGTCCCGCCTCAGCCTCGCAAGCAGTTCAGCCTGCCGCCTCACCTCCGCCGGCGAGGGGAGCTCGAAGGTCCCCCCAGGAGCTTCGGGTGCCGCGAGGGCCGGCTTGAGGGCCGGAAACACCCAGCGTGCGCCGGCACCATCCCCGTGGCTGCCGCCTCCGCTGCGAACCGTGGCGGCCAGTGCAGCAAGGCCGCCCTCAGGAGTCTCCCGGCGCGACAGGAGGTCCATGTGTGCGCGCTCTCGGGTACGTCGAAGAGAAGGGTCGACGGGGAAGACTCCGGCGACGACCAGGCGGTCCCTGGCCCTCGTCATGGCCACGTAAAGCGTGCGGATCATCTCGGCGCCCGCGACCCGCCGACGGCGCTCCTCGACGGTGCGCCACCCCGGCGTGGCGGCGCCGAACAGCACGTACTCGAACCGATCGCCTACCTCCGCCGCGTCGATTCGCGCCCGAGAGTCCCCGCGCGACCGCTTCTGCACCTGCATCAGGTACACGTGGGTGAAGTCCAGGCCCTTGGCCTTGTGGATGGTCATCACGCGCACCGCGTCTTCCGCCGCGGCGAGGGGGCGGCCCTCCTCGGCCTCCCGAACCTCGCTGACCGCGGTTCGCAGCGCACGCAGCACCGCGTGCGGGTCGCTGTCAGCCTCCATCGCCTCCAGCAGGGTCCGGAAGAAACGGTCGAGGTTGGCGATGCGGTACCTCCCAAGGACGCGAGCGGCCTCGCTCGCCTCGAAGAGCGTGAGGGTGCGCAGCCTCTCCACGAACACGGAAACAGGCTCGGTCTCGAACGACACACGTAGCCGAGCGAGGTGTCCGAGGAACGCGACGAGGTTGTGCTCCCACCCCCGAATGCGCTCGATCCCCGGGACGTCCTCGGGCAGGCCGGCCGCCACCTCGAGCACGAGCGCCCGCAGTGCGGAAAGCCGGCCACCCTCCGCGTTGGCGATCTCGCTCACGTGGTCCGGGAACGAACGGGTCCAGAGCGGAACGAACGCCGCATCCGGCACACCCACCACGCTCGACCGCAGCACAGTCACGAGCGCGAGGTGGTCGCCGGGGTCGAGGACAGCGCGCACGAGCGCGGCGGCCTCGATGACCTCGCGGCGGCGGTAGTACGAGCGGTCACGCTCCACCAGGTACGGAACACCGGCGTCGCGGAACGCCTGCAGGTAGACGTCGAGATCCGAGGTGCTCCGCAGCAACACGCCGAAGTCCCGCCACGGCACCCCGCCCTCGTGCAGCTCCAGGATGTCCGCAGCCAGCGCGCCCGCCTCAAGCTCCGCGGCCGCCTGCGTGGAGGGTTCCGCGAAGGCCTCCGGGTCCTCACCGGCCGGTGCCCAGGAAACCCAGTACTCCACCGGGGCCCGGCGGCCCGAGGTCGGGTCGGGCACCGCCGAGCGCTCCTCGCACGGGATGAGCGGCTGGAACGCCGGCTGCACACCGACCTCGCGCCGCATCACGGGTCGCACCACGCGCTCGACCTCGGTCAGGATGGCGGGGAGCGAGCGGAAGTTCACCGAGAGGCTCATCACCTCGCCGCCCTCCCCCTGCACCAGGTCGAGGAAGTCGTCGTAAGCCGCGAGGTCGGCGTCGCGCCATCCGTAGATGGACTGCTTGGGATCGCCGATCAGGAAGAGACCGGGACGCTCTGCCCTCGGACCATCGAGGGCCAGCAGGCGAAGGATCTCGCACTGCACACGGTCGGTGTCCTGGAACTCATCCACCATCAGCTGTCGGATCTCGTCGCACAAGCGCGCGCGCACGGCCGGGTGACGGGCGAGCGTGTCACGGGCATCCCGGAGGAGGGCAGAGAACGTCTCCGCCCCCCTTGCGCGCATCGCCCGGTGCACCTCGGCCAGCAGCGGCGCGAGGGCACGCCGGGCCAGATCGAGAAGCTCCGGCGCGAGGTTGCCGAGGTGCCGCACCAGCCCGGTGAGCGCGCGCGCAGGCTCGACCAGATCGCCCGTCGCCTCCCCGAGCGACGCGGCCTCGCTTGGAGTGAAGTCTTCGTTCCCCCACTTCGCAAGGTGCTTGACGAGGTTGGTGGCCAGCGCTTCCTCCACCGCACCGACCAGCCCGGCGACCGTGTCGGGGCAGGACTGGCCCTCGAGCGTGCGGGCGAGCGTCCCCAGGCGCTCCACGATCTGTGCCGCATTCTTCGTCCTGGCCGCGCCGGCGAGGCGCGCTCCGACGAGGCGACAGATGCCTTCCGCGAGCGCCCGCACCTGCGACGAGAGGGCGGCTACGGCCTCCCCTCCGAGGGGGTCCCTCTCCAGGGCCTCGACCGGCACCCCGTCGCCGGCCAGCTTCACGAGCGCCTCCGCCATGTCACCGGGGTTGACGCCGCTGGCGGCGAGGGAGA
This sequence comes from Acidobacteria bacterium RBG_13_68_16, assembly GCA_001766905.1. GTDB lineage: Bacteria > Acidobacteriota > Thermoanaerobaculia > Thermoanaerobaculales > Thermoanaerobaculaceae > RBG-13-68-16. The sequence goes on along the minus strand of MEKI01000062.1, from coordinate 6,193 downwards.
AGAGCGCGCTCCGGTCGGGCGACGCGAGTGCCTGGCGGAACGCCGTCTCCACGGCCTCCTGCACCACCTCCGCCAGCACGAACCCCTCCGGGTCCACCGCGAAGCTCGGGTGCAGCCCCGCCTCCATCGGGGCGCCGGCGAGCAGGCGGCGGCAGAACGCGTGAATCGTGGCCACCACGAGGTGGTCGAGCGCGACCAGCAACGACGCCGCTCGCATCCTCCCCTCGTCGCCCGCCGCGGCCACCGCCTCGGGCAGGAGGCCTTTGGGCAGGGTTCCCTTCCCAACGTCGGCCAGCGCCCCGGCGATTCGGGTGGCCATCTCGGCGGCCGCCGCCTCCGTGAAGGTAATCGCCACGACACCGTCGAGAACCCGCGCGGCGATCCGGTCCGGAGCGGCCGGTTCGCGCGTCCCGCGCCGCTCCTGGTGGGCGCGCAGCTCCTCCGCGGCACGCCGCCACCCCGGGCCGAGGGACCACGCGACGATCCGGGCCACCAGCGTGGCAGTCTTGCCCGTCCCCGCGCCGGCCTCCAGTACCAGCGGTCGGTCGAAGATGGTCTGGGAGAGCAGGCGCGCCCGCTGATCGGTCGTTCCGGCCGTGCCGGTCGCGTGGCGGGGGTTCACTCGTCTTCCTCCTCGCCGCCCTCCGCGCCCCCGATCCCGAGGCTCCACAGCACGCGAAGCGCGACCTCCGCCGCCGAAAGCGCGCCGCGCCCCTCCTTCCGACCGGCTGCCCACCGCGCCAGACGCCGGCGCGCCCCGCTGTCGCCCCGCACGCAGGCATCCCGCACCTCACAGTGGGAGCAGCGCCGCGGCTCCCTATTCGTGTCCGCCTGCTCCAGGCGCGGGAAGAGGCTGCCGCTGTCCCAGGCGTCCAGGACCGAGCGCACGGTGGACCGGAACAACGAGGGCAGCTCGGGGTCTTCGCCGGCGACCTCGAGCACCCGGGTTTCGTCCTCGAGGTCGGGGCGCAGGTAGACGTAACGGCCGTCGGCGGCGCGCCCGCCTGCCCCGAGCGGGTAGGCCGCTGCCTGCAAGGCCTCGCCCCTCCGGAACGCCGCGAGGAGGTGCTTCCGCCGGGTTTCGTGCGTCTTCGCCTTCGAGAGCGGAGCGCCGGTCTTGAAGTCGGTGAACACGACCCGCCCCGCGACGTCCTCGACGAGGTCCGCCCTGAACGAGAGCGCCCGCTCCGCTCCGTCCGCGCCCTCGATCGTGACCTGCCCAGTCGCCTCCACCCCCAGGACCGCCGCGCGGGCACCTTCCTCGGGCCAGCCGAGCCGTCGGGCAACCTCGAGGAACGGCCGCATCCGCTCCTCCAGCACCCGCTCCAGACCGGGGAGCGTGAAACCCTCCTCGCGCGTCAACCTCGTGGAGGCCTCCCGCAGGGCGCGGTCGAGCTCCTCGGGAGCCGGCCAGGGCACCGCGACCGGTCGTGCCCCGAGCGCCCCGCCGACGTCGCGCGGAAGCCCGGGCTCTGCCGCCGCGACGATCGCCTCGAGCATGCGGTGCACCCCTTCGCCCAGCAGTAGGGCGTCCACCCCGGGGGCCGCCGCCAGAGGGTCCGGGGAGGGCTCGAGGCGCAGGACCCGGCGCAGGAACGCCTGCCACGGGCACGCCGCCACGTTCTCCACCGTCGTTACGGCCATCCCGCCCCGCCTCGGGTCGGCGCCCTCGCGCGGAACCCCCACGAACCCGAAGTACGGGCCCAGGACGGCGGCCCGTCTCCGACCGTCGGCTGTGCGGCGATCGGGGTCGAGCTCATCGAGTACCGCAAGCCGCGCCGCCGCCAGCGGGCGACCGTCCTCCCCGGTTGCCTCGGCAAGCGCCGCCTCCAGGACGCGACCAAAACCCACGCGGGGCCCGTGCAGCCCAGCGATCACGGCGTGCTCGTGGGCCGGCCTCGGTTCGTCCGGCACCGGGGTGAGCACCGCACCCACAAGGGGGGGCTCCTCCGAGCCGTCAGCCAGCCGCAGTCGCTCGACCAGCGGCGAGGGCGGGCGCGCCTTGCCGTCGTCGTCGCACGCCTGCCATGAGAGCGTTACCTGCTTTGCGGAGGACAGCAACTGAGCGAACAGGTAGCGCTCCTCATCGAAGCCGAGGCGCTTGATCGGGATCTGCGGGAGGATGTCGCGCTCCATCGCCTGGCGAAGACGGTCTGGGAGGAGCGGGTCCTCCCGCACCTGACGGGGAAAGGAGTCTCGGTTGAGG
>MEKI01000062.1:2824-3913 GCA_001766905.1 Acidobacteria bacterium RBG_13_68_16 | reverse complement strand
CGCCGCAGGTGCTCCGCCGGACCCGCCTCTGCCGGCCAAGACTCCAGGAGTGCCACGAAGGCGGAGGCCCGCCTCACGGCGCCGCGAAGCCGGGCGCCCGCCAGGCGACGGTGCGGTGCGACCCGCCTGCCGCCGCCCCCGTCGCCCTCCTCCTCCGGCGTCTCGATGAGCCCGCGCCGCACCGGCAGCGGCAGCGAGTCGTGCTCGTCCAGCAGCGCGCCTACGCCGAGAGAGGCGACGTCACCCACGCGCGCGGCCCCGCAGGTGTGCAGGGCCAGGCGAACGTCGAACCCTCCGAGATCGGCGGCGGCGGAGAGCCAGCTGTCGGCCGGCGCCTGTGTGCCTCGTCGCAGCAGCTCCGCGAGCGCTCGCGTGCGCCGCGCCGCCGCGTCGACCGACACCGCGGCACCTATGGCGGAGAACGGAATCCCGAGCCGCGGGAAGTGCACCTCGATCGGAAGCGTGTAGGGCCCGAGGTCGCGCGCGACGACAGCGATTCGCTCGGGAGCCGTGCCGCGATCCAGCAGCCTGCGGATGCGCCGCGCGACCTCCCGCACCTCGGCGTGTGCCCCCGGCGCGCGGAACATGACGGGTGCGCCGGGTGGCGCGGTTGCGGCGTCGCGAAGCTCCGGCGCCGCCGCTCCGCTCAGGCGCCCGAGAAAACGCTCGCTGAAGGCGATGCCGAGGTCAGGCCTCGACGGGTCGATCGGGTCCGGCGGCTGGTCCAGATAGATGCGGGCCTCGCGCTGGCGGAGCAGGGCCTCGATCAGGTCGGTCGCCACGCCGGTGGCGTCCGCGAAGCCGTGGATCAGGACCGCCCGCGTGGGCAGCGCGCGATCGGGGTCGGCCCTCACGAGATCGGTTGCGCGGCGCAACAGATCGGAGGCGAGGTCGAGATCCCCCGCCTCCAGCACGAGGGCGACCCCGGAGGCGACCCTCACCAGCGCCGCCGCGCGCGCCTGCTCCGCCCCCTTCCCCTCCACTTCGAGGTGCTCACCGACCGCCTCGGCGTTCGCGGGGGTGTACCCGGCGTCCAGCAGGTCACGGACCGTCGCGATGACCGGAAGCTCGCCGTCCTCAAGCGACGCA
>MEKI01000062.1:0-2765 GCA_001766905.1 Acidobacteria bacterium RBG_13_68_16 | reverse complement strand
CCGGGTTCCGGCCCGGTGGGGCCCCTCGCACCGGCCGACGATCCCGGCCGCAAGACCGTGCAGCGTGATGATCTCGACGCCAGCGACCGCTTTCCCGCGCCGTCCCACCATTCGAGCGGCCAGGTGCAAGCGCAGGCTGCGCGAGGGGACGACCACGACAACGGGTCTACCCAACAGATGGACATCGGCCGCCGACGAGGCGAGCAGCGCCTCCAGGTCGGTGAGGAGGAGTTCTTCGGTGGCGCGTGCGCCACGCCCGACGATGATTCGCGGCGCCGCGCGATCGGACCCTTGAACAGCGTTCACCAGGCCGCCCCCTGCGGCATGCGACCACGCTCGGCCGGCGGCTGTCAATGGCGCGGGATCGAGCGCTCAGGCTCGGGTCCGGACAGGTGCCAGGTGGCCGTGTGTGACCGCGCCCTCGATCAGCGAGCGGGCATACTCCCAGAGCGCCTCCGACCCCTCCGCCATGCGCGAGTTGCGGGCGATCACCCGGTCGGCGGTGATGCCGTGCTCTCGCCAGGATCTGCCCGCGGTGTGAACGTTGTGCAGCACCGGCATCAGGCGGTCGAGAGCGGCGGCGAAGCGAGCATCGGACGTGCGCCCCTCCTCGAACTCCTCCCAGAGCGCCCGCAGCTCACGCCCCTGGTCCTCGGGCAACAACCCGAACAGTCGGTCCGCCGCCCGCGTCTCACGCTCGGCTTTCGCCGCCGCGCCGGCGGTGTCGTAGACGTAGGTGTCACCCGCGTCCACCTCGACGACGTCGTGAACCAGCAGCATCCTCACCACCCGCGAGGTGTCCACCGGCTCGTTTGCGTGCTCGGCGAGCAGCACCGCCATGATGGCCACGTGCCAGCTGTGCTCGGCCGAGTTCTCCGGCCGGTCCACATGGAGCAGGTATGTTCGGCGCAGGACGCCCTTCAACGCGTCGATCTCGAGCACGAAGCGGATCTGCTGTTCCAGGCGGTCTTGCGCCATTGCCCCCCCGCGGGCCGACCGGCCCGAGGCCGACAAGCATACATTTAGCCTCGATGACGAGTTCCCCGCCTAGGGTGCGTACCGGACGATGTACTCCGCGACGCGTAGCTTGCGCGCCGTGTTCTCCGAAGACATGTAGCGCACCGTGCCGAAGATTGCCCGCTCCGGCCCCCAGGGACGGTCGTAGCGCCCCAGGCACCAGCCGATCCCCGAAGCGGAGTTGGGGTCGCGGCCGTCGAGGGCGTACCGGTTGTTGAGCTCCAGCATCACCGCGAGGGCGGCCTGCGGTGAGGGGGACCACTCCAGGATCTTCTTTCCCCACAGCATGCGCAGGTAGTTGTGGATCCTGCCCTCGCGCACCAACTGGACCTGGGCCGCGTTCCAGAGCGGGTCGTGCGTGGCCGCGCTCTCCAGTTGCTCAGCGCTATAGGCGCGCGGGCGCGGGTCGCTGGCGTGTTTCTCCAGGGTCGCTCGCGCCCAGGGCGGGAGCGACTCGTAGCGCTCGCCGTCGTCACGCCTGCCTGCGAAGTTGTAACCGAGCTCGCGCCAGGTCACCAGCTGGTCCAGGAACGCCTCGGCGGCCGCGCTTATCCCCCACCACCCCGCCCGCTTGCCGCTCGCCCTGGAGGCAAGCCTCTCGGCTGTCCACCCCTCGCGCTCCGCCACCGCCGCGAACACCTCGTGCGCGGAGACGTGGCCGAAGTGCAGGTAGGGTGAGAGCCCGCTCGTACCCTCCTGCTCGGGCTGATTGCGGGTCTCTGCGTAGCCGGCGAGCCGGTCGTTGAGGAATCGTCCCAACAGTGCGAGCCCCGCCGAGCTCCCGCCGCGTTTATCGGCGACGCGCCCCACGCGGTGGTCGACCCGCAGCGCCGCTAGGGCCTCCGGGTCGTCCTCGAGGAGCAGCGTCGGGGCCGCCGGCCAGTGGTGTGAGATCTCCTCGGGAAGCGTCTTGAGGCGTGGGAGGCATACACCCACCAGGGCGTCGGGGGCTGGCGCCTCCTCCAGGTGTGCGGGCAGCAGGCCCTGGAGGAGGCGGCGGAACGCGAAAGCCGTTGGGAACACCGCCTCGGTGGCTGCCAGAGGGAGCAGACCGTTGCCGTCAACAGCTTCCACCAGTACCGGGAGCCGCGCGGCGGTGACAGCCACCATCCGGGAAAGGAAGAACACCGGCGCGTCGTCGGTGACCACGACGCAGGCACGCGCGACCAACGCCTCCACCATCCCTTTGCCGGAGCCCGGCTCCGGTTCGACGTACGGGAGATAGGTGAGCGGTGTACCCGCGAAGGCGCGTGCGTTGTCCGCCATCCCCTCGATCACAAACGCATGCAGGCGCTCCGACGCCCACTGGTATCCGGCGCGCAGCGCTTCGAGCACCACCAGTGGCTTGCCGAGCCTGACCGCGTGCTCAACCGCCCGCTCCAGTGCGAAGTTCCACCTTGCGCGTCGGGCGGCGATCATCCAGTAGAGGACGAACGAGCCATCCTCACGCACACACGCCTGGTTGCACGGACGAACCCGAATCGCCGGTACTCCCACCGAGCCCTCCATTCGACGCGGCAGCCCGAAACGAACAGGGAGCTTCCCGCCCAGCCAGCGTAGCGCGCCCCCGATTGGCCGTCATCCCCCCACGACCAACCGCAACTCAACGGGCCTCTCTGCGTACAATCCGGGGAAACCACAGGTCGGCCCGCGCCGCGGGCCTCCCGACGGTTGTGCGGAGGTGTGGGGAATGAAGCGACGCACGAAGATCATCATTGGGGCTGCAGCGGTGGTCGTGATCGCCGTCG
>MEKI01000061.1 GCA_001766905.1 Acidobacteria bacterium RBG_13_68_16 | reverse complement strand
ACATCACCGCAGATAACGCATCCAAACGCAACGTGAAATCAATCGTGAGGTTTGCGAGCAGTCCGTCCGCAGTGAGTCCGGGCCCGAGCGGGATCCACGTGAACACCCGATTGGCGTGCACCGCGTGGGTGCCCAGACTCGTCGCCCAGTCGATGATCGCCGCGAAGGCTGCCGCCATCGCGAGACCTGAGCCGATCAGGGCGACCGCCGAGGTTGTCCTGTGCTTCCAGCCGCGCCGGTTGCCGACCAACCCGTTGACGACCGCGCCCAGGAGGGGGAAGAGGGGGATCAGCCAGAGCAGGTCTTTCATGCCCTCACCCTTCCATCACGCTGACCTGGTCGAGATTGACCGTCTGCTTGAGGCGCACCAGAGCGACGATGATGCCGAGGCCGATGGCCGCCTCGGCAGCAGCGATCGTGATCACGAACACCGCGAATACCTGGCCGGTGAGGTCGCCGAGTTGGCGGGAGAACGCGATGAAGTTGATGTTGGCCGCGTTCAGGATCAGCTCCACGCACATGAGGACGGTGATGAAGTTGCGGCGCACCACCATCCCGACCACGCCGAGCGTGAATAGGACCAGCGACAGCATCAGGTAGTGCGTGGTGGTGATCACGCGCCCCCCTCCTTTCCCGCCTCCTTGCGACCCATGACGATGGCGCCGATCATCGCGACCAGCAGCACGATGGAGACGACCTCGAACGGCAGCAGGTAGTCGCGGTAGAGGTTCCAGCCCACCGCCTCGGTGTTGCCGAGCGAGATCCCCTGGACCTGGTGCAGCGCCGCGGGGTTTGCAATGGGGGTCCGCGCGGCGGCCCACAGGCCCACGCCCACCAGCACCGCCAGGAGTCCGCCCACACCCACCGCGGCCGGTGCGAGGCTGCGGAGGTACTGGGGCTCCTCGGGGATCGTGCGCACTCTCACGAGCATGATCACGAAGAGGAACAACACCATGATGCCACCCGCGTACACCAGGATCTGAACGGCGGCCAGGAACTCGGCGTGCATCAACACGAACAGGCCGGCCACCGAGAGGAAGGTCCCGAGCAGCGAGAGCGCCGCGTTGACCGGGTTGCGGAAGCCGATCACCCCGATGGCACCGGCCACCGTGCAGGCGGCCAGAACGTAGAAGACGATCTGCGCGAAGTGGACGATGAACCAGTTCATCGCTTCTGCTCCTCGGGTTTCGGCGACAGAGCGCCGCTCGGGTCGTTGGGCATCTGCCCCTCGTTCGGAGGCACCACCCCGGGGTACGGTTTCACGCCCTCCCAGCTTTGGAGTCGCTCCTTGTCGAAGTACAGCTGCTCGTTGCGCTCGTAGGCGGCCGTTTCGTAGCTCTTGGTCGTGAGCCAGATCGCCACCGGTTCGGTGGGGCACGCCTCCTCGCACAGCCCGCAGAACATGCAGCGCTTCACGTCGATGTCGTAGCGGTCCAACACCTTCTTCTTCTTTTTCTTGCCGTCGACCTCAACCTCTTCGAAGTGGTCGGCGATGTGAATGATGTCGATCGGACACGCCTTGGCGCAATTGTGGCAGACGATGCAGCGCTCCTCCGAGAAGCCGAACATGCCGCGGAAGCGGTCCTTGGGGACCAGCGTGACCTCGGGGTACTGAATGGTGGCCTTGCGGTGGAAGAGGAACTTTCCAGTTACCGAAAGACCCTGCAGCAGGTCGACCTGAAACACCGAGGTGAGAAACCCCCAGAGGCTCATTTCGGGCCTCCCATCAGAAGCACACCCAGGCCCACCACCAGTAGGTTGGCGAGGCTGACCGGCAAGAGCACCTTCCAACCGAGCGCCATCAGCTGGTCGAAGCGGTAACGGGGGAAGGTGCCCCGGAACCAGATGTAGCAGAACAGGAAAAAGCCGACCTTTGCGGCGAACCAGATGAACGGCGGGATCACGTCGAGGAAGGCCAGTGCCGCCGCGTTGGGGAACGGCCGCAGCCACCCCCCAAGGAACAGCACGGTGGCGACCGAGGAGATGAGCACCATGTTGGCGTACTCGGCCAAGAAGTAGAACGCCCACTTCATCCCCGAGTACTCGGTGTGAAAGCCGGCCACGAGCTCAGACTCCGCCTCGGGGAGGTCGAACGGATTACGGTTGGTCTCGGCGACGCCGCACACGATGTAGATGAAGAACGCGACGATCCCGGGGAAGACGAACCAAACACCGGCCTGCTTCTGCGCCTCGACGATCTTGACCATCGAGAGGCTCCCCGCCATCAGGAGCACCGCGACGACCGAGAACCCCATCGGCACCTCGTACGACACCAGCTGCGCGGCCGAACGCATGCCGCCCATCAGCGAGAACTTGTTGTTGGACGACCACCCGCCGAGGATGACCCCGTACACGCCAACCGACGAGACGCCGAGTACGAAGAGGATGCCGATGTTGATGTCGGTGAGGTAGGGCGGCATCGGCTGCTTGAGCAGGCCGAAGAACGTCGTGTCGGCCCCGAACGGAATCACCGAGAACACGACCAGGGCGGGCGCCGTGATCAACGCTGGCGCGATCATGTAGACGAGCTTCTCCGCCCGCGAGGGGACGATGTCCTCTTTTACGAAGAGCTTGAGGGCGTCGGCGATCGGCTGCAGCCAACCGCGCGGGCCGACGCGGTTGGGCCCGATCCGGATCTGCATGTACGCCAGGATCTTCCTCTCGAAGTAGCTGAGGTAGGCCGCCATCAAAATGACCACCAGCAGGATCACGATGATCTTGACCAGCGGCACCAGCAGGAAGGCAATCCACGGGTTCCCCATCACGCCTCCCTACCTGTCGATCTCGCCGAGCACGATGTCGAGGGTGCCGATCACCGCGATCATGTCTGCAACGAGGTGGCCCCGGACCAGCTCGGGCAGCACCTGCAGGTTGATGAAGCAGGCGGGCCGCACGCGGAGCCGGTACGGGTTGGTGCTCCCGTCGGAGACCACGTAGAAGCCGAGTTCGCCCTTGGGACCCTCGACCGAGAAGTAGATCTCGCCCTTGGGAGGTTTGATCACCTTGGGGACCTTGGCCATCACCGGCCCATCCGGCAGCTTCGCCAGGCACTGCTGGACGATGCGCACCGACTGCCGCATCTCCTCCATGCGGACGAGGTATCGGTCGTAGGTGTCGCCGTTGGCGCCGATCGGGATCTCGAAGTCCACCTCGTCGTAGCGGTCGTAGGGGAACACCTTGCGGATGTCCCATTTGACCCCGGAGCCCCTCAGCGGCGGCCCGGTCAGCCCCCACTCCACGGCGTTCGCCGCGGAGATCACGCCTACCCCGATGGTGCGCAGCTTCCAGATGCGGTTGTTGGTGAGCAGGCGCTCCCACTCGGCGATCCGCGCCGGCAGTTGGTCCACGAAGGCGCGGCAGCGGTCGGTCCAGCCCTCGGGCAGGTTGAACGGCTGCCCGCCCACCCGCATGCAGTTGAGGGTGAGGCGGGCGCCGCAGTACTCCTCGTAGAGGTCGAGGATGATCTCCCGCTCCTGGAAGGTGTAGAAGAACGGCGTCTGCGCGCCGATGTCCAACGCGTGGGTGCCCAGCCAGATGATGTGCGAGGCGATCCGCTGCAGCTCCGCCAGCACCATGCGAATGTACGCGGCGCGCGGGGGCACCGTGACCCCCATCATCTTCTCCACCGCGCCCACCAAAGCCTGGTTGTTGGTCGCGGCCGCGGTGTAGTCCATGCGGTCGGTGTGTGGGATCGTGCCGTTGTAGGTCTCGCGCTCGAAGATCTTCTCGGTGCCGCGGTGGAGGTAACCGATGATGGGCTTGGCGTCGATGATCCTCTCGCCGTCCAGCTTGACCATCACACGCAGCACCCCGTGAGTGGCCGGGTGCTGAGGGCCGAAGGAGATCTCCATCTCCTCGCTGTCGGGAAATGGCCTCGTCGCCTGGAGGGTGCTCATGACTCCCCCTCCCCGCCGGCCACCGGGCCGCCGCCGGGGGGGTACACGTCCGGGTAGATCGCGGCGCCGGTGTCGACCCCCTCGATGGGGAAGTCCTTGCGCAGCGGGTGCCCGTTGAATCCTTCCCACGTCAGGATGCGCTCCAGGTTGGGGTGGTCGGCGAAGTAGATGCCGAACATGTCGAACGCCTCGCGCTCCATCCAGTTGGCGACCTTCCACACGCCGGTGACGGAACGCACTTCGACCCCGTCGGCGACCCGGGCCTTGAGGCGGAGGCGTTTGGAATCCGTGAAACGGTGCATCCAGTACACCACGTCGAAGCGCCCTTCGGGGCGCTCCTGCCAGTCAACGGCCGTGAGGTCCACCAGGAATTTGTACCCGAGCCCATCCTTGCAGGCGCGGCAGACATCCACGATCCGCTCGCACGGTACCGTCAACGTGACCTGACCGGCGAACTCCACCGCCTCGAGCACCACGTCTGGAAGAACCGCCGCGACCTCACGAACCTGTTCGTGCTCCCGGGCGTCCCTGGGCTCCGGCGGAACCGGCTTCTCCTCCCACGGGGGCTTGGGCGCGGCCTGCTCCTGCGGCGCTACGTTGTCCTGCTCCGCCATCGAAACCTCCTACCCTGCCTTGCGCGCGATGGTCATGCGGTCGATCTTGCGCTGCAGCTGCATCAGCCCGTAGATGAGTGCCTCGGGCCGCGGTGGGCACCCGGGCACGTAGACGTCCACGGGCACGATCCGATCCACGCCCTGGGTCACCGCGTACGTCTTATAAGGCCCCCCGCAGGTTGCGCACGAGCCCATCGCGAGCACCCACTTGGGCTCCGGCATCTGGTCGTAGAGCCGTTTCACGATCGGCGCCATCTTCTCCGTGACCGTGCCCGCCACCAAGAGGAGGTCCGCCTGTCTCGGCGAGCCGCGGAAGACCTCCATTCCGAACCGTGAGAGGTCGAACCTCGGATCCATCGCCGCCATCATCTCGATCGCGCAGCAGGCCAGGCCGAACTGCAGCGGCCACACCGAGGAGCGGCGTGCCCAGTTGATGACCGTGTCGTACGTGCTGATTAGGATGTTGGGCTCGAAGCGGTTCTCGATCAGACCCATTGCAGCGCCCCCCGCCGCCAGGCGTAGACGTACCCCACCACGAGGATGGTGAGGAACACGACCATTTCGATGAAACCGAACAGCGCGAGCTTCCGCAGCATGACCGCCCACGGGAACAGGAACACCGTCTCCACGTCGAACACCACGAACAGCACCGCGATCAGGTAGTAGCGAACGGAAAAGCGGTGATCGTGGGCCTCGCTCGTGATCGGGTTGCCGCACTCGTAGGGCTCCACCTTCACGGGGTCGTACCGGCCGGCGCGGAGCAGCCAGGCAATGGCGAGCGTGACGAATGGAAAGGCGATGGCAACGGCGACAAAGAGCAGGACGGGTATGTACTCGGTCACTCACCCTCCTCGCATCCGCGGCACTATAGCGTCACGCTTCTCGAAGTCAACCAACTTTATGGATTTTGCGTTGACGTCTCGAAAACGATCGACCTAATGTCGATCCTGGACCCTTCGAAACCAGGCAGCGGCTGTCGGGTTTGAGACGGGTTACGGTTTTCGCTCACCTGCGGTGGGCAGCAACCGGTTAAGCGAGCCGGAGCGCAACCCTTCAAGGTCGAGGGCGACGAAGGCGAAACCGGTCTCGCGCACCCGCCGCACGATCTCATCGGCGAGGCCGTCCGCGAACACGCGAGCCATCTCGGCCCTTGGCAGCTCGATTCGGGCGGTGCTGCCGTGGTGACGAACCCTCAGCTCGCGGAAGCCGAGCTCGCGCAGCGCGCTCTCGGCGCGGCCTATCTGCTCCAGCTTCTCCCGGGTGATGGGGTCGCCGTACGGCACGCGTGACGAAAGGCAGGGACTCGAGGGCTTGTCCCAGACCGGCAGGTCGAGCTGCCTCAGGGCCTCACGGATGGCGGTCTTGCCCCAGTGCAGCTCCACCAGTGGTGAGCGCACCGCGAGCTCCTCGGCGGCGCGCCGGCCGGGCCGGAAGTCGCCCAGGTCGTCCGCGTTGGTCCCGTCGAGCACCGCCTCGAGGCCCCTCTCGCGGGCCAGCACGGCCAGCCGCCGGAACAGCTCCCCCTTGCACACGTAGCAGCGGTCCGGAGTGTTGTCGACGTAGCCGGGGATCGCGAGCTCGGAGTAGGCGATCTCCTCGTGCACGATCCCGATCCGGCGGCCGAGCAGCCGCGCGGCCTCCGCCTCGCCCTCGGACAGGCTCTCCGACCGCGCGGTGACCGCGAGAGCCCGGTCCCCGAGGGCGCGTTGTGCGGCCCACGCGACCAGCGCCGAGTCTGCCCCGCCCGAGAACGCCACGACCGCACTTCTCAGCGGCCTCAGATGGTCAACCAGGAGTTCGAGCCTCTCCATCGCCACAGAGTGTAACCCCGCGTCTCGGGGCGCTCATCCCCCGATGAGGCGCAGCAGACGCTCGAGCAGGTAGCTCGCGAGGCCCTTCGGAGGCACGGGTACGGCGGCGAGCGCCTCTTGGATCACCAGCTCCTGCAGGCGCGACGCCATCCGTTTGGCCAGCTCCTCGGCGAGAGAGCGCCGCTCGGCGAGCAGCGCGGTGAGCGCGCGGCTGTCCACCTCCACGACGGCGAGGGCGGTCGCGGCCCGGACCGTCGCCGCGCGCGGCCTCCCCGAGAGAAACGCCATCTCGCCGAACACCTCGCCCTCGCCGACCCTCGCGACCTCCTGGCCGACGTGCACCACAACGGCTTCCCCGCGCGCCACGACGTACAGCGCGATCGAGGCGTCACCCTCGCGCACCACCGCCTCGCCGGGTGCGAACACCTGCCAGCGGGCGGTTGCCGCCAGCTCGGCGATCGCCTCCTCGGGCAGGCCGGCGAAGAGGGTGCAGGTCGCAAGGGCGTCCCGGCTTATCTGCACGGGATCCTGGGCAAGCCGGGCGGCCACAAGGTGCACGCTTCGCTGGGGGAACGGGATCTCCATGCCGGCGCGGGCGAGTGCGGTGTGAGCGCGGGTGAGGAAGGCGTCGGTCAGGTCCGCCGCCAGCCACGGCTTGTGGGTCCACAGCCGGCACTCGTACACGACGGCGCTCTCCGCGAACTCCCTTACCAAAACCTGGGGAGCGGGCTCGGCGACGACCAGGGGCACGTCGGCGGCCACCCGTTGGAGAACCTCCTTGACCGCGTACGGGGGGGCGCCGTAGGCCACTCCCAGGCGGACCGGAACCGCGACCGTCTGCTCCCCCTCGCCGTAGAGGTGTGTGCGAGCCCTGGCGACTTGCGAGTTTGGGATCAGCACCCTCTCCCCGAGGCGAGTTCGGAGCACCAGCGAGCGCCAACCGAGCTCCTCGACCTCGCCCACGATGCCGTCCACCTCCACCCAGGAGCCCGCCTCGAAGCGTTGCTCCCACGCCAGGGCGAGACCCGCGAGCAGGGCCCCGAGGGTCTCTTGAAGGGCAAAGCCGAGCACGACCGTGACGACCGCAGTACCGGCGAGCAGCCCACCAACGTTCATGTTGAGGCCGTAGCGCAACACGGTGGCGACCACAAGGACGTACGCCAGCAGGGCCACCACGTCACGCGCCAGGCGCGGCACCACCACGTGCATGCGCTGCGCCAGCAGCCACTCAAAGGTCACAAGCAGCGCCAGCCGCGCGAGCAGATAACCCAGCGCCAGGAGGACCGCAACCTCCGCCCAGAGCTCCCAGCGACCTCCCACCTTGGTCGTCAGCACGAGCCACTGCGCCACCGCCGCCACGCCCAGGAACGCCAGCGCGCCCGCCAGGTGCCGCAATACCTGCGAACGGACCAGACGACCGAAACCGAGGACGGCAAACGCCGCCCCACCGACCAGAAGGCTGAAAGTCGCGCTCATGTCGTGACCAATTGTACGGCGGCCCTGGCCGGCAGGCCGAGCGCCGGGGGCGATTGCTGGTCCCGCAAGGCAGGAATCTTTCAGGACCGAATGGATTTACCATAGCCGCATGAGCGATGAACCCAAGAGCTCAGCATCGTTCGGTCCGAACGTCTGGCTGATCGACGAGATGTTCCGGGAGTTCAAGGAACACCCCGAGTCGGTCAGCGAGAGCTGGCGTGAGTTCTTCTCCGACTACCGTCCCGCCGCCGGGCGGACCGCGCCACCACCCCCTCTTCCCGCAGCCCCTGCGGTACCCGTCGCCGCCAAGGAAGCCGCTGCGCCCGCCGAGGCCGCACCCGTGCCCCTGATCGGGCCCGCCAGACGTCTGGTCGATAACATGCAGGCCAGCCTCTCGGTGCCCACCGCCAGTTCGGTGCGAACGATTCCGGTGCGCTTGCTGGAGGAGAACCGCACGCTCATGAACCAGCACCTGGCCGAGCTGACGGGCGGCAAGGTGAGCTTCACCCACCTGCTGGCGTGGACGATCGTGAAAGCGCTGCATGGGACGCCCGGAATGCGCTCGCTCTACCTCGAGATAGACGGTGCACCCCACAGGCAGACCGCCGAGCACGTCAACTTCGGCCTCGCGGTGGACGTGCAGCGCCGGGACGGATCCCGCGGCCTGGTTGTGCCCAGTATCAAACGCGCCGAGACCCTCGATTTCGCGACGTTCTTCGCCGCGTACAACGAGCTGATCCGCAAGGCGCAGGCCAACCAGCTCACACCCGAGGACTTTGCGGATACCACCGTCAGCCTCACGAACCCGGGGATGCTCGGCACCACCCAGTCGGTGCCGCGGCTTATGGCGGGTCAGAGCCTGATCATCGCCGCCGGCGCCATCGGCTTCCCCGCGGAGTACCAGCTCGCCGACCCAGCCACCCTCGCCCACCTGGGCGTCAGCAAGGTCCTGACGCTCACCTGCACCTACGACCACCGCGTCATCCAGGGGGCGGAGAGCGCCGAGTTTCTCGGTCGAGTCGCCGGGTTGCTCGCCGGTGAGGAGAGCTTTTACGAGCAGGTCTTCACATCCCTGGCCGTACCGCACGAGCCGGTGCACCTCGCGCGCGACGCCAACCCGTACTTCTCGGAGCGCGGCGTGGATGCGCTGGTCGCCAAGCAGGCAGGTGTGCTTGCCCTCATCAACATGTACCGCGTGCGCGGCCACCTCATCGCGCACACGAACCCGCTCTCGACCGAGATCCCCACCCACCCTGAGCTGGAGCTCGACCACCACGGTCTCACCGTCTGGGACCTCGACCGTGAGTTCTACACCGGCGGCCTGGGCGCACACGACCGTGCCTCGCTGCGGGAGATCGAGCGCATCCTTCGCGAGGCCTACTGCGGGACGCTCGGCGTCGAGTACATGTTCATCCAGGAGCCGGACCAGAAGGCGTGGATCCAGAGACGCGTCGAGGGCACCGACCCCGTCAGGTGGCTCGACGCGCCCTCAAAGCGTCGAACCCTGGCGATGCTCAACGCCTCCGAGGCGTTCGAGCGCTTCCTCCACACCAAGTACGTCGGTCACAAGCGCTTCTCTCTCGAAGGGCTGGAGTCGCTGATCCCGATGCTCGACAGGCTTCTGTCCAGCGCTGCGGCCACCGGCACCGACGAGGCGGTTATCGGCATGTCGCACAGGGGCCGTCTCAACGTGCTTGCCAACATCCTCGGCAAGAGCTACGAGAAGATCTTCCGCGAGTTCGAGGGTAATCTCGACCCTCTCTCCCGCGAGGGGACGGGCGACGTCAAGTACCACCTCGGCGCTACCGGCACCTTCACCGGCCCCGCCGGCGAAACGCTTCAGATCACCCTGGCCTCCAACCCAAGCCACCTGGAGGCCGTCGACCCGGTGGTGGAAGGGATGGCTCGCGCACTGCAGGACGCGCGTGGCGACACCGCACACGAACAGGTGCTGCCGATCCTCGTCCACGGCGACGCGGCGTTCGCCGGGCAGGGCGTGGTGGCGGAGACGCTCAACATGAGCGCACTTTCCGGTTACCGCACCGGCGGTACCGTCCACATCGTGGTCAACAACGGGATCGGCTTCACCACGTCGCCGGCTGATGCCCGCTCTTCCGTGTACGCAACGGACGTGGCCAAGATGGTCCAAGCCCCGGTCTTCCACGTGAACGGCGAGGACCCCGAGGCGTGCGTGCACGTCATGGATCTCGCCCTCGCGTTCAGGCGGGAGTTCAAGAAGGACGTCGTGGTGGACGTGGTGGGCTACCGCCGTTGGGGCCACAACGAGGCGGACGAGCCCGCCTATACCCAGCCGATTATGTACGCAAGGATCCGGGACAAGCGCTCGGTTCGCAAGCTCTACACGGAACGGCTGGTCAACCGCGGCGACATGTCGCTCGAAGAGGCCGAGAACGCCCTCAAGGATTTCCAGGAGAGGCTCGAGGCCGCGTTCGCCGCCACTCACGAGAGCGCACCCCCCAGCGCGGGGGCCGCCCACGTCGCGCCTGTCGGAGTCGGAGCCGAAGCGCCGCCGCCCCCCGTCTCCCTGGCCTCGCTCGAGCAGATCCTGCAGCGCGCTACCACGCTCCCCGGGGGTTTCCACGTCCATCCCAAGCTCGCGCGCCAACTCACCCAGCACCGCCAGATGCTCGTGCAGGACGCCGTGGACTGGGGCACTGCAGAGCTGCTGGCGTTCGGCTCGTTGCTTCTCGAGGGCATACCGGTGCGCCTGTCGGGGCAGGATTCCCGGCGGGGCACGTTCTCCCAGCGTCACGCGGTGCTGGTGGACCAGGGCACCGGCGGCGAGTACACCCCCCTCCAGCATCTCGCCGCGGAACAGGCTCCCTTCCTCATCTACGACAGCCTGCTGTCCGAGTACGCGGTGCTCGGTTTCGAGTACGGCTACTCGGTCGCCCGCGGCGACGCGCTGGTGGTCTGGGAGGCGCAGTTCGGCGACTTCTCGAACGGCGCGCAGGTCGTGATCGACCAGTTCATCGCCGCCGCAGAGGAGAAGTGGGGCCAGCCGAGCAGGCTCGTGCTGCTGCTCCCCCACGGCTCCGAGGGTCAGGGACCCGAGCACTCGAGCGCCCGTCTGGAGCGCTTCCTGCAGCTTTCCGCACGCGGCAACCTGCGCGTGACGGTGCCCAGCACCGCCGCGCAGTACTACCACCTGCTGAGGACGCAGGCCCACGCCTCCCGCAGCGTGCCGCTGATCGTGATGACCCCCAAGAGTCTGCTTCGGGCTGAGGCCGCCAAGAGCCGTGCCGAGGAGTTCACCGGCATGTTCCGGCCAGTGATCTCGGACCCGACGCCGCCACCCGAGGTGACGCGTCTGCTCCTGTGTGCCGGCAAGGTGGCGTTCGAGCTCCTCGAGCAACGCCGGAAGCTCGGCGACCAGAACTCCGCCGTGATCCGTCTGGAGCGCCTCTATCCTTTCCCGAAAGACGATCTCGCCGGGGTGCTGCGCGCGTTGCCCGGGGTGCGCGAGTTGCGCTGGGTTCAGGAGGAGCCGGCGAACATGGGAGCGTGGAGCTTCGTCGCGCCTCGCCTGCTCGACCTCGCACCCGGCCTGCCAATCAACTACGTCGGCCGGTGCGAGAGCGCCAGTCCGGCCACCGGGTCCCAGCGCATCCACCAGTCCGAGCAGGAAACGCTGGTAACCGCAGCGTTTCATCCGTCCAACTGAACGGGTACGCCTCGCCGCCTCCGATCCGACCGGTGCAGTCGGATGGCTGAAAGGCCGTAAACTGTCGGCGCACATCTTGGTCGGAGGAGGTTTGCCATGGACTCGCTCAACAACTCCCGGACGTATGCCGTCATCTTCTTCCTGGTGGCAGCGCTGGGCATCGGGTTCCTTAGCTACAAGGTGCTTGCGCCATTTCTGGCCGCCATCGCGTGGGCGATCATCCTCGCGGTCGCGTTCCAGGCACCCTGGGCCTGGCTCGAGCGCAGGATGCCGAAGCGGCGCAGCCTTGCCGCTATCCTGCTCACCCTGGCGATCGCCCTCATCGTCCTTCTCCCGGCCGGCCTGTTCGCAGGGGTCCTCGCGAGCCAGATCATCGACGTGGCCAACCGGGTGACCGCCAAGCTCGGCTCGATGAACATCCGATCCTTCTCTGATTTCGTGGCGCTTCCCCAGGTGGCCGACGTCTTGGATGGGATCCAGAGCCGCGTCGGCATAACACCTGAGGATTTCCAGAAGCTGGCCACCGGTTTCGTGACCAAGGCCTCGGCCGTCGCGGCATCGGTGAGCGGCAAACTGGTACTCGGGGTGTTCGACGCGGTCCTCACCTTCGTCATGGTGATCTTCCTCCTGTTTTTCTTCTTCAAGGACGGGCGAACGATGGCCAAGGCGCTGTTCGACCTGCTGCCCACCGACCCGACGGGAAGGCAACAGGTAAGCCGCTCGCTCGAGTCGATGCTGGCGGCGATCTTTCGCGGCTCGCTGCTGTGCGCACTGGCACAGGGACTCGCCGGTGGTGTCGGGTGGTGGATCGCCGGGCTCCCATCGCCGGCCCTCGCCGCGGCCGCGATGGCGGTCTGCTCGCTGCTCCCGGTGGGTGGTACCGCCATCGTGTGGCTTCCCGGCGCCATCTACCTCTTCGCCACCGGCCACCGCGGCTCGGCCGTATTCCTCTTCGCATGGGGCGTGGTCGTGGCCTCCTTCCTCGCGGACAACGTCCTGCGGCCGATCCTGATTCGGGGTGTGGACGAGCTTTCCACCCTGGTGGTGTTCCTGGGCGTCTTTGGCGGCCTCGCCGCGTTCGGCCTGCTCGGCATCTTCATCGGCCCGGTTGCTCTGGTGCTCGCGACAACACTGCTCGGCGTGATGCGGCGCCAGGCGGGCAGCGCAGCGTCCGGAGCCCCGGCCTAGATCTCTCAAGGGTGGGCGGCACACAGAAACGGCGAGGTCACGATGGCCCTTCAGCTTCGATCACAATGGTGAGGTCAGTGAAGCCCCCCGTGACCGATCCGACCGACCGCCCACGCGCCGCAAAGATACGCTTCGAGGCCGCCGATGCGCTGGTGCTCGCGACCCTGGGCGTCTTTGTCGTGCTGACGGTTGCCTTCCAGCGCCGGGTCGACCGCTGGCCGGTTCTGGTAGTGAAGAACGCGGTGTCGGGGCTCGTGTTTCTCGCCGCGGTTGTCTGTACACGCAGAATCCGGCCGGGCTGGGCGTGGTTTGCCGCGCGCACTGCGACGGTCTCGCTCGCCTACGCGTGGCTCTTCGGCTCGGTGGCCAAGCTCCAGTTCATCATCCACGGCCGTTGGCTGGACGGCCTCGTGCTGGGCTTCGAGGATCGCCTGTTCGGGGTGCAGCCGACAATCTGGCTCGAGAGGTTCGTTCGGCCATGGCTGACCGAGTGGATGATGTTCTGCTACGTCGTCTACATCGCGCTCTACCCGCTGGTGTGCCTCGTCATCTACCGGGGCCGCGGCAAACGCGCGCTCGAGGAGTGCCTGCTGGCCCTCGGGCTCGCCAACGTGGCGTGCGATCTCGGCTTCATCCTGTTTCCGGTCGCCGGCCCTGCGGCGTTCATGGGCACGGCGTACACCGTCCCTCTGGACGGCTGGCTGTTCACCGCGGTGGGGGAGTTTATCCGCACGAGGCTGCACTACGTCGGCGGCTCACTCCCGAGTCCCCACGCCGCAGCCGCCACTGTGATGTGGGCGATGTGCTGGCGCTACAGCCGTCGGCTGGCCTGGGTCCTGGCCCCCGTCATCCTCACGCTCTACGTGGCGACGTTCTACTGCCGCTACCACTACCTGACTGACACCATCGCCGGCATCGCCACGGCAGTGGCCGCGCTGACGTTGACGCCGAGGCTGGTGCGGTGGTGGCACCGGCGCTCCGCCTCGGTGTGAGGCGATCCTGGTTGCTTGACGCCGTCACCCGCGGTGTTAGTCTCGAAGAAGAGAGGAAGCAACGGTGTCTTCGCAGGTTGAGACATCCAACCCTCCCGGCGGCTCCACGCCCCCTCGCACTCGCCGTCTGCTGGTCTGGCTACTGGCCGGCGCTGCGGCCGTCGTCGCGCTTTTCGCGGTCGCGGCGGTCGTCGCCCTGCGCACCGTGGACCTGAGCGGGTTCACGGGCGTCATCCGGGCCGCGGTGCAGAGGGGAACCGGACGTGCGCTCACCGTGGGCAAGGGTCCGTACGCCCGGCTCTCACTCTCGCCGTCGGTGGTGCTCGAGGACGTTGCCCTCTCCAACACGCCCTGGGGGTCCCGGAAGGAGATGTTGCACATCAAGCGGGTCGAGCTGCGGGTTCGGCTGCTGGCGCTGCTGCGCGGCGAGATCCTGGTCGACCGGCTCGCGCTCGTCGAGCCCGATCTGCTGCTCGAGACCGACAGGGGCGGAGAAGGCAACTGGGTGTTCGTCTCGGCTTCGCAGGCCGACGCCGGCGAGACGGCGAACGGTGATCGTCCGCGACTCGACCGCTTCGGGATCCGCAAGGTGCGGGTGACCGACGCGTCGCTCTCCTACCGCGACGGGTGTGCCGGCTGGCGGGCGGGCGTCGTTGTACCGCGGCTCACGCTCGTATCGAGCCGAACCGTGAGAGGCAACTTCGACCTAGATGGTGCTCTAACGCTCGGCCGCGCGACAGTGTCGGTCTCCGGAGCGATCGGCGGGCCGGACGCCATCGTGGGGAGCCGGCCGTTCCCCCTCAAGTTGGCGCTCTCGACGAACGGTGCCACCGCCAACCTCGAGGGAGCGATCCAGCGTGTTCGTGATCTCGTGGGTGTGGACCTGAAGCTCACCCTTGAGGCCGTCGACCCACCTGCGCTCGCCGCCCTCCTGGGAACGTCGCTGCCGAGAGTTACCCCCTTCGGGATCGAAGGTCATCTTCGCGACTCGGGAAAGAAGTGGACTCTCGACCCCGTGCGCGTCACGGCCGGAAAGAGCTCGGTCTCCGGCGGCGTGGGTTATGAAATGGGATGCCCACGCTCGAAGATCTCACTCGATCTGCGCGCACCGCTGGTGGACCTCCGCGAGCTCTTGGGAAGCGGCACGAGGGCGGAGACTGCCTCGAAGGCGCCGTCTCCAAAAAGGGGAAAACTCTTCCCGGTCGAGCCTCTGCCTCTGGCCGGGCTTAGGGCCTTCGACGTCACTGCCGGCCTCAGGGTGAACGTTATGGTGCTGCCCTCGGGCACTGAGATCCAGGCCCTGGAGGCGCGGGCGGCGCTGGCAAACGGGCGGCTCACCGTGGACCCGCTCGCTCTGAGGCTGGGCGGGGGCCGCATCACCGGTTCGCTTCGGCTCGACGCCGGCCGCAAGCCGTCGTTCGCGGCGAACCTGACGGGCAAAGACGTGGAGCTCCGGGCGCTGCTCGGGATGATGGGCGTGCGAGCCGACGTCAGCGGCAGCCCCACGGATCTCACGGTCGCGCTGACCGGCAACGGGGCGTCGCTGCACGACTGGATGGGGAGCCTCGGCGGGAAGGTTCGGGTCGTGGTCGGTCCTGGCCGGATCGATGGCGCGATTTTGAGCCTCGGGGCGGATGTGCTCACCGAGGCGTTTGCCAGGGTCAACCCGGCCCAGAAGACGGACCAATCCACCGAGTTGCGCTGCGCGGTGATCAACGTGCCGGTCGAGGGCGGCGTGGTACGCCTCGACCGCAGGGTCGCGGCAGAGACGTCAAAGGTCAGCATCATCGTGGGCGGCACGGCCAACCTCGGGACGGAGATGGTGGATGTCGGGTTCCGTTCGAAGGCGACACAGGGGCTCGGAATCGGGCTTGCGAACTTCGCCGGGGCCGTGAGGGTGCACGGGCCGCTCACCGACCCGGCGTTGGGCCTGGACCCGGAGGGCACGGCGCTGGCCGCTTCGACGCTGCACTCGGCCGCGAGGACCCGGGGACGCTCACTGATCCAGGGAAGGATCCAGGATCTGCTCCTCGCAGAGTCGCCCTGCAAGGCGGCCCTCAGCGAGGCCCCTCCGCCGCGCCGATCGCTGTTCGACCTCTTCCGCCGCCGATGAGGTGACGGGCCGGTGCGAGCCGTGCGATCCTCGCTTCCATGGGTGTGATAGGGCGACCGACCACCTTCTTTGTCACCGGTGCCACCGGCTTCATTGGGGGCAAGCTCGTCGGCGAGCTGACGCGGCGCGGCCATGCCGTGCGGGCGCTCGTACGGCCGACCAGCAGCCGCGAGGGCCTGGAGGGCAAGCGGATCACGACAGTTGAGGGCGACGTCAGGGACCAAAGCTCGCTGCTCCGGGGCATGGAGGGGTGCTCGGCCGTGTTCCACCTCGCCGCCTACGCCAAAAACTGGGCGCGCGATCCGAAGACGTTTTTCGAGCTCAACGTCGAGGGAACGAGGAACGTGCTGGGCGCGGCGAGATCTGCAGGCGTGGGGAGAGTCGTGCTCACCTCCACAATGGTGACGTTTGGCCCCACGCCGCCCGGCGTCGTAGGCGGCGAGAGCATGCCGCGGACCACGGCGCGCTACTTCACCGAGTACGAGGAGAGCAAGACGGTCGCCGAGCGAGGGGCGCTCGACGCGGCATGCCAGGGCGTGCCGGTCGTGGTCGTCAACCCCACCAGGGTGTACGGCCCGGGCAAACTCACGGAAGCGAATTCCGTCACCGTGATGATCGACCTCTACGATCGGGGGAGGTTCCCGGTGGTCCTCGCCGGCGGCATCAACGTGGGGAATTACGCGTTCGTTGACGACTTGGTGCTGGGCCACATCCTCGCGATGGAGAGGGGGAGAGTCGGCGAGCGGTACATCCTCGGGGGGGAGAACGTCTCCCTGAGGCAACTGTTCGACCTCGTGGACGAAGCGACACGGCGGAGGCACTTCCGGTTCAACCTGCCGGCGCGGCTCGCGATGGCGTATGGCCGAATGGAGAAGAAGAAGGCGGAGTGGTTCGGGCTGTACCCGCGGATCACACCCGGGTGGGTGGAGACGTTCCTGCAGGACTGGGCGTACTCTTCCGCCAAGGCGGAGCACGAGCTCGGCTACACGATCACGCCCTTAAAGGAGGGCATCGCTTTGACGTGCGAGTGGCTGCACAGTCGGGGGGTCAGGGGATGAGCCGTCTCGATGGCTCACTGTCACTACGGGGGTTGCTCTCCGGAGATCGCCGGAAGCCGACGCTGATCCTGCTCTGGGCCCCGCTCGTCCTCACCACGTGGAGGTACTACGCAGCCAGGGTGCTCTTCGCTGGGGAGCCAGCCTCGCGGCCCGGATTCCTCGGCGTTCCAGACCACGCTGCGCCGCTGTACTCCTTCCTCTCCACCTTCATCTTGCTTGGCCTCGTCTCGCTCGCCTTCGTCACGCTCGTCTTCAGGGAGCCTCTTGCGAAGTCCGGCCTCACGCTCGGCGACTGGCGGTTCGGCCTGAAGGCGCTGGCAGTGATGGCCCCGGTGGCGGTCGTGTTGAGCGCGGTGGCGGCCCGGATCCCGGCGTTCCAGGCACAGTACCCGCTGTACAGGGGGGCCGGTGCCTCCGTCTCGACGTTCCTCGTGCACGCCACGGGCTACCTCGCGTACTACGTCGGTTTCGAGATCTTCTTCCGCGGTTTCGTCCAGTTCGGGCTCCGTGAGAGCTTTGGTGACTGGAACGCGATCCTCGTGCAGACGGCTCTCTCGTGTCTCGTGCACATCGGCAAGCCCTCCGGCGAGATCTACGGCGCCATCGTGGGCGGGCTCGTGTTCGGGATCGTTGCGTTCCGCTCGAGGTCGTTGCTCTACGTGATCCTCGCGCACTGGATCCTGGGGGTCTCGCTCGACCTCTTCATCTGCCTCGGCTGACGTAGCCGCGATCGCCACAGCAGACGCGCTGCGGCCTTGACACCCGCGCCCCCTGAGGCGCGCTCAGTATCTGGATGAAAAGGTGTCGCAGGCGTCGACGCGGCCAGCCGAAAGGCCGCGTCGGAACCAAGCCACCCGCTGCTCCGACGAGCCGTGCGTCCACCTCTCCGGGTTCACGCCTCCACCGGCCTGGCGTTGCAGGCGGTCATCACCGACCGCCGCAGCGGCGGCGAGGCCCGACTCGACGTCACCCTGCTCCAAGATGTTCCGCTGCTCCGTCGAGTAGCCCCACACGCCGGCGAGGCAGTCGGCCTGGAGCTCGAGACGGACCGATAGATCGTTGGCCCGGGAAGGCTCGCTGGCCTGGAGCTGCCGCATCTTGGCGTCGATGCCGAGGAGGTTCTGGACGTGGTGACCGACCTCGTGGGCGATCACGTACGCCTGGGCGAACTCCCCCGGGGCACCGAATCGCGTCTTGAGCTCTTCGTAGAACGAAAGGTCGATGTAGACCTTGTGGTCCTCGGGGCAGTAGAAGGGGCCCGATGCGCCTTCCGCGAACCCGCACCCGGACCTCGTCACGTCGCTGAAGAGGACGAGCTTGGCGTGCGGGTATGACTGGTTCGCCTGCGAGAACGCCTGTGACCACGTCTTCTGAACGTCGTCGAGCACGAACGAGATGAACTGCACCTGGCGCTCGTCTTCGGGCCCGCGCTCCATCGGCTGCGTCGTGGTCGTCGCGGACGGCGGCGAGGCAACGTCGGTTACACCGAGCAACGAGAAGAAGTCGCGCTTGAACACCAGGGAAAGTAGGAGCAGCACGAGGAACCCACCGATCCCGAGGTGCGGCCCCCTGACCCGGAACCCCGAGCCCATGCCCTCGCCACGGACGTCCTCGACATCCTCGCTGCGCCCGCCCGGTTTCCATCGCATGGTGGCCCTCCGCGTGGCGTGAGAATAGCTCACCCAACGGGTGAAAACCAACGCTTTTCCGGCCGCAAAAAAGCACCCGCTCCACAGTCGTGTGTGCTACCCTGACCACCGAAAAAAGGAGGGGTTCATGGGCCTCTTTGGCAGCTCGTTCGAGGAGAAGGTGCAGGCCGCGCTCGAAGCGATTCGCGCGCTCGGTTTGGGCGTCGCGGACCTGAACGCCCGCGTCGAAGGGAAAGTGGTGACGCTGCAGGGGACAGCCCCCACCATGGAGGTCAAGGCGCGCGTCATGCAGGAGTTCAACGCGCGTGTCGAGACCGACAACACGCTCAACCAGATCCGCGTTGCCAAGGCGGAGCCGGTCGGGCTGCCGGGTCCGGCGGCCGAAGAGAGGTGGCACCTCGTGGTCTCCGGCGACACGTTGAGCGCGCTGGCCAAGAAGTACTACGGAAAGGCTAGCCTCTACATGAAGATCTTCGAGGCGAACAAGGACCAGCTCTCCAACCCCGACCTCATCAAGGTCGGCCAGAAGCTGCGAATCCCCAGCTAGCCGGCAGTCCGCCCCGCTTCGGCAACACCTGGTCGGACGCGGTAGCGGCGAGACAACGAAAACCGGTGGATGCGACCCTCACCAGGACCTGCCTGGGGCGGGGTCATTTGGCCGCGGTGAGCTCGCCGATGAACCGGTTAGCCTCGGCGATCGCCGCCTGCATGTCCGCGATCAGCGTGTCCACGTCCTTTTGCAGTGAGCTTGAGGTTCCCTCGAGCGACCCCAGGGCGCTGGCGTTCAGGTTGTGCTTGAGGAAGAGGACCTGGTCGTGCAGCACGGCAAGCACCGGATCCATGCGGGCCGCCGCCTTGTCCATCGCCGCAACCACACGAGCGTAGCGAGCGCGCGTCTCGTTGAGCTGACGCTGGCTCTTGCGTCGGAGGCCGGCATCCGAGTACTGCTGGAGCTCCCCTCCCCACTCCTTGAACAGTGCCTCGGCGACGTCTTTCACCGCAGCGATACGGTCTCGGACCTCGCGCGCCTTCGCCGTGCTCGCATCGGAGGTGGCGCGGAGCGATTCGTACATCGCTTCGAGCTTGCCCCCGTCGTACCCGACCAGCGCCTTGAACTGTTCCAGAGCGTCCTTGAACTGCGTCTGGGCGTCCTGCTGGGCGTCACGCGCAGCCTCCACCCGGTCCACCAGGATCTCGCGCTTCTCGATGCCGACCTTTTCCAGCGCGGCGTAGTAGGCGGAGGAGCAGCCAAAGAGGACCAACCCCGCTGCCAAGAGACAGCATACGAACACGCCGTGTCGTTTCATCCTTGACCCTCCTGGCGACCTCCGGCGCATCGTAGCATCGTGGCAGTGACTGCGCCGGTGCGGTTCCGGTGAAAAGCGAATCGGATTGCACTTCCGAGGCGCGCGGAGGCACGAGGGCCAAAGGCGGCGGGGAAAAGGAACGGGGGGCCGCAAGGACCCCCGAGAACAAGCGACGCGGAATTCACTTCCGCGGAGCGCGGGGGGCACGGGGGGTAAAGGCGGCGGGGGGAAAGGAACGGGGGACCGCCGGCCCCCCGAAAAAGGTCGTTGGTTGCGGGGGCAGGATTTGACCCCGCGGGCGGCGGGTCGGGGGGCGGGACCAAGTCGTGCCCCCAATAAATGGACGGCCGCGCTCTCGCGCGGCCAGCATGGTTGCGGGGGCAGGATTTGAACCTGCGACCTTTGGGTTATGAGCCCAACGAGCTACCGGACTGCTCCACCCCGCGTCGCTCCGGAGCCCGCATTGTAGTCATCGCCCGCCTGAAGTCAAGGCAGGTCACGCCAAAACGGCAGGCTTGAGCCTGAAGCTGCCGTATCTTCATGCGGAAACCCGGCATGTGCCTTGCTTGGTGAGGGGTGGAGGCTCGGCATGCCAGATGACGCCGCTTTGCGGGAGAGTGTGGAGCGGGACAGCGCCCGCGCTCAGGCTCTGCTCTCCGAGGTCAGCCGGGCCGTGATCGGCCAGCGGTCGCTGCTCGAGCACATGCTGCTGGGCGTGCTGTGCGAGGGCCACGTGCTGCTCGAGGGCGTCCCCGGCCTTGGAAAGACGCTCGCGGCACGCAGCTTCGCCGCCGCGGTGGAGGGGCGCTTCACCAGGATCCAGTTCACCCCCGACCTGTTGCCGGGCGACCTCACCGGGACCGAGATCTACGATCCCGACGGACGCCGCTTCGTGCCGCGGCTCGGCCCGATCGTGACGAACATCCTGCTCGCGGACGAGATTAACCGGGCCCCGGCCAAGGTGCAGGCGGCGCTGCTCGAGGCCATGGAGGAGCGTCAGGTCACGGTGGGAGGGACGACGTTCCCGCTCCCCCGACCGTTCCTCGTTCTGGCGACCGAGAACCCGATCGAGCTCGAGGGCACCTACCCGCTGCCCGAGGCCCAGGTGGACCGCTTCCTGTTTAAGGTGCTGGTGGGCTACCCCGGGCAAGCCGACGAGCGCGCGGTGGTCGACGCCCACCTCGCCGCACAGCGGCTCGCGGTGCGTCCCGTCCTCACCTTGCCCGAGCTCTCCGAAATGGCGGGCACCTCCCGCGAGGTGCACATGGATGCGCGCATCCGCGAGTACTGCGTGCGTCTGGCGCGCTCGACCCGCAACGACAGCCGCGAGGGTGTCCCCGCCCTGCGACAGTGGGTACGGTACGGCGCCTCGCCCCGCGCCGCGCTGGGCCTGGCGCTCGCCGCACAGGCGCTGGCGCTCGCGCGGGGACGTGGCTACGCGATCCCCGAGGACGTGAAGGAGGTCGCCCCGGCCGTCCTGCGGCACCGCCTCATCCTGAGCCTGGAGGCGCAGGCGGAGGAGGTGAGCGTCGAGGAGCTCGTGCGCGAGTTGCTGCTGGCGGTGGAGGTACCGTGAGCGAGGTCGCTCTCTGGCGCCGTTTCCTGGGGCAGGGCGAGCCGCACCCCGTCGTCCCGACCGACCTGGCCCGGCGGCTCGCGCAGGTGCGTTTGCACGCCGCGCGTCGCCTGACCGCGTCGTGGGCCGGCGCCTACCGCTCGGCTTTCAAGGGCGAAGGGCTCGAGTTCGCGGGGGTGCGGGAGTATCTCCCGGGCGACGACGTGCGCACGATCGACTGGCGGGTCACTGCCCGTACGGGCCGGCTCGCCGTCCGGCGCTACGTCGAGGAGCGCAACCGCACCGTGCTGTTCCTGGTGGACGTCGGCGCGGGGACGGTGGCGGGTAGCGGCACTCGCACGCTCCTCGAGGTGGCGGCCGAGGTAGTCGCACTGGTGGGTAGCGCAGCGATCGCGGGCGGCGACCGGGTGGCGCTCTCCGCCTGGAGCGACCGCCAGGAGTTCGTCTTAACCCCGCGACGCAACGATGCCTCGCTGCTGCGAATGGTGCACGAGCTGCTGCTGGTGCGGCCGCAGGGGCGACCCAGCGACCTCCTCGCCGCCCTCACCGAGGTGCCACGCCTACTGCGACGCTCCGGTGTGCTGGTTTTGATCTCGCCGTTCTTCGGCTCCGGCTACGGCCGCACACTGGGGGCGCTCGCGAGGCGGCACGAGCTGCTGGCCGTGCGGCTGTGGGACCGCCGCGCCGGGAAGGGAACCGCGAAGGCGCGAGTGCCGGCACGCGACACTCTGGGCCGCGCCGGCTGGGCTGCGGCGGGGCCCGCGCCGGAAGTGCCCGAGCTTTCCCGAGTGCGCGCAGACGTGCTGATGGTCACACCCGAGACGCTGCTGGCGCCGATCCTGGCTCGAGCGTTCCTGGCGCGGGGGAGGCGGCGCAGTGCCTAGCACCGCCGCCCTGCTGCTGGCCGCGAGCCTGCTCCAGGTTCCGTTCGGCTCTTCCTTTGATGTGCGCCTGCATGGGTCCTCACCCGCGCCCGCCGCGGGCACGATCGTGGGTGACCTCCTGGTGGTCACCGGGAGGCCCGCGGACGACGGGGACCGGATCGTGACCCTCCGGCCGCTGGCGTTGGGCGTGCTCACCGTGCCACTGACCGGTGCGCAACCGTCCACGGTCGAGGTCCGGCCAACCCTCGCCGCCGGGGCGGAGCCGCGATCGCTCCTGGTCCCCGACCCGGCACCGTTCCCCTGGTTGCTCCTGGCCGCACCGGCAGTTGCCGCCGCGGTCGTGGTGCTGGCCGTGAGGCTGGTGCGGCGTCGCTCGCGCCGCGACCCCGTGGCGGAGCTGGAGAAGGCGCTTGGGCCTCTCGCGCTGCCGCCCGGATGGGTCGGGGCGGGCGGCGCCGACACGCTCGCACGCGCCTGCCGCGGGTTTTTGCGGGTCGTGACGGGCGCGCCGTGCGAGGCGATGACCACCCGAGAGCTCTCGCGTCTCCTGGCGGCGAGGCTGGACATCGGGTGTGCGGCTCCCTTCGCTCTGGCGCTGGTGCTCGCCGACGAGGCCCGCTTTGCCGGCACCGTGCCCCAAACCGAGGAGGCCGTCACGCTGGTGCGCGACGTGCTCGCCGTCGCACCACAGATCGTCCCGGCCGCGGGAGGCCGGCGGTGAGCGAGTTCGCCCACCCCATGCTGCTGCCGCTCGCGATGCTTGCGCCGGCTGCCCTTGCCTGGCTCACCCTGATCCGCAGGCGCCACCTCAGGGTTCCTAGCTTGGCCCGGGTGCGCCGGCCACGGCTTGCGGTAGACCTGGCGACCGCGCTTGCCCTCGCCGCCGTGGCCGTCGCCTGGCTGGGCGCTGCAGGGCCGCGCCGGGCGTCCCACCGCGACGTCCCGTCGGTGGGGCGCGATCTGGTGGTCCTCCTGGATCTCTCGGCCTCGATGGCCGGGCCGGGCCGACAGGGAAACAGCTTCGCCGCGGCCCAGCACGCCGTGCGACGCCTGGCCGATCTCCGCAGGAACGACCGCCTCGGGCTGGTGGCGTTCGGTGGGAGGGCGGCAGTGTTCTCCCCGCTCACCCGAGACCACACGACGTTGCTGGCGCTGGCCTCGAGCCTGGCCCCTGCCACCCTCGGCAGGGAGACCGCCATCGGGGACGCCCTCGCGGTGGCGTTGGAGCAACTTCGGGACACCAGGCGGGGTTCGGGCGGAATCGTGCTGGTCAGCGACGGTGCGAACAACGCAGGGGCCCTCGATCCGGCCACGGCTGCAGAGGCCGCGGCGGACCGGGGCATCCCGGTGAGCACCGTCGCCGTAGGTGGGGAGCCGGGAACGGGCGCGATCTCGCTGGCCAACGAGTCCTTGCTTCGGGAGATCGCCCGCCGCACCGGAGGGGAGTTTGTGCGGGCCCGCGACGGGGAGGCCCTCACTGCGGCGTTCGAGCACCTGGCAGCCCTCGAGCCAAGCGTTACGCCCGCGCCCGCGCAGCGGGTATGGATTGACCGCAGCGCCGCACCCGCAGGTTGGGCCTCCGCCCTCCTCCTCGCGGCAGCGCTCGGGGAACTCATCAACCGGAGGGCCTGGGCGTGAGCTGGGTCGAGCCGCGCTGGCTTCTCGTGGCCTTGGTGGCGCTCGGCCTCCTCCCGGCGGCGTGGGTCCTCGCCCGCTGGCGCCGCCTGCAGCAGGCGCGCCTCGGTAGCGGGTCGCTCTGGCTACGCTGGCTCGGTGGAGTGCCGGCAACCGGTGGGGCCCGCCTCGCCCTCTGGCTGCTTGCCGCCGCTGCCGCCGCCGTGGCCGCCGCCGGCCCACGCTGGGGTCAACCCGAACAGGCCCCCGTTGCCGGTCTCGACGTGGTCGTGGCCGTGGACATCTCGGACTCCATGCGGTGCGCCGATGTCGCTCCGTCTCGGCTGGACCGGGCAGTGGCGGTGCTGCGCCAGACGATGAATCGCGTCCCCAACGCCAACTGGGGCCTGGCGGTGGGCGCCGGTGACGCCCGCGCGCTCGTCCCGCTCACGGGGGACGGCGAGGCGCTGGCCGCAAGGCTCTCCGACCCGGGCCTCGAACGGTGGGTCACCCCCGGCTCCAACCTCGCGCTGCTGCTCGCGAGCGCCGGTTCGCTGCTGCCGGGGGGCGGACCGGGTCGGGTCATCCTCCTCGCATCCGACGGGGAGGAGTTGGACGGCGACGCGTCGGCCATGGCTGATGCGTTGCGCCGAGGCGGGATAGCGATCGTGCCGCTGGTCTCGGGTACCGCCGGCGGTGGTCCGGTGCCACGCCCTGACGGGCAGGGCGGAGTGAGCTATGCGCGGGACGCGACCGGTACCCTGGTGCGCTCCCGCGCCCGGTTCGAGCTGATGCGGCGGCTGGGCGGGGAGCCGAACCTCGCTGTGGACACGAGCTCGTCAGGGGCACCGCGCGCCCTTGCGCAGGCACTGGCCCGGTCCGTGCGCATCACCGCGCGCCAGGCGGCTCCCGTCCATACCGAACCGTTCCTGCTGGCGGCCGCACTGTTCGCCACCGGGTCGTTTCTGCTCTGGCCCTGGCGCCGCGCCGCTCTCCTCGCGCTGTTGTTGCCGGCGCCGCTCGGGGCCGCCCCACCACCGGTACCCACACCCTCGACCTGGCAACGGGTGGTGCCCGGCTCGGCCTCCGTGCTCGAGCACAGCGCCGCGCGCGCGGCGGCGCGTGGGGCCTGGGAGGAGGCCCGGCAGGCGTACGCCGAGGCCTCTGCCCTCAGGCCACGCGATGACGTACTTCGGCTTGGTCTGGCCACCGCGCAGGCGCGCGAGGGCGAGCCAGCAGGGGAGCGAACGCTCGCAGAGCTCGCAAATTCGCCGCGCCTCGCTTTCCCCGCCTGGTACAACCTGGGCACAGCGCGGCTGCTGCGCGGCGACTTTGCCGGCGCCGCCGAGGCGCTGCGGCGAGCGGTGGCCGCCGACCCGAAGAGGTTCGACGCCTGGCACAACCTCGAGCTCGCCCTTCTCAACGTGGCGCGCGAGGTCGGCAGATCGGGCCCTTCCAGCGACCGCGAGAGCCGGGAAAGGCTGGTGGAGGCTGCGGCCCGCGCCGCGCTGCAGCCACTGCTGGTCCGCGAGCCACCCTCCTCAGGCACCTCATCGGGGAGGGACTGGTGATGCGTCGAGCATTGCCTTTTGCGATCGCGCTCCTCGTGCCTGCCGCCCTGAACGCCCAGTCGGTGCAGCCTCAGGCCCGCTTCGTCCCCGGCACGATCCCCGGCACGCTGCGGTACCAGGTCGTGATCGAGGGCGCGGGTCACGGTGAGATCAGCGGCGTGCTCGGACAGCTCGACAACCTGGAGGTCCTGGCGGGGCCGGTGCTCACCCAGCA
>MEKI01000060.1:15436-27272 GCA_001766905.1 Acidobacteria bacterium RBG_13_68_16 | reverse complement strand
CGCGCTCCGTGTCCGAGAAGATGCGGTCGATCGGCTGACCGGTGTGCTTTTGGAGGATCTCGTTCAGGCGCTGGCGCAGGCGGACGATGTCCTTGGCGTGGATGTCGATGTCGGTGGCCTGGCCGCCGAGCCCGAACAGAAGCGGCTGGTGAAGCATCACCCGTGCGTGGGGGAGCGCAAAGCGCTTGCCCTTGGCGCCGCCCGCCAGCAGCACTGCACCCATCGAGGCTGCTTGTCCCATGCAGATCGTCGCGACCGGCGGCTTCACGTACTGCATTGTGTCGTAAATGGCCAAGCCGGCGCTCACCGAGCCTCCCGGTGAGTTGATGTAGAGAAAGATGTCCTTCTCGGGGTTTTCGGCCTCCAGAAAGAGCATCTGGGCGATGACCACCGAGGCCTGGTGGTCGTCGATCGTGTCGCCCAGAAAGATCACGTTGTCCTTGAGCAGGCGCGAGAAGATGTCGTACGCCCGCTCTCCCCGACTGGTCTGCTCGACAACAATGGGAATCAACATGTTCGTCACTCCCCGCCCGCCTCACCGCACGGCAGGCACGTCAACCCGCGCTCTTTTCTACGAAGCGCGAAAGTACTTCGTCCACCGCCCGCTCACGCCGGAGGACGGCCCCCATCCGTTCGAGCCCGCCGCTCTTGGCCAGATTACCCCTCAGTTCGGCGAACGGTACGCCGATGCGGCTCGCCTGGTGCTCCACCTCGTGGTCAACCTCGGCGTCCGAGACCTCGATGCTGAGCCTGTCTGCAAGCGCGTCCAGGAGAATCTCGCCCCGCAGGCGGTGCTCGACCCTCTGATGCACATCCTTCTCGAGCTTTTCCCAGTCGACCTTGGCCCGTTCGGGGTCGATGCCGCGGCCGGCCAGCGTCTGGGCGAACTCAACCAGCTCGCGGCGGGTCTCCTCCCGCACCGGTTCCTCCGGAAGGTCAAGCACCTTCCCACCTGCGAGGTGGGCGATCAGGGCCTCGCGCCACGCGTCGCGTCGCCGCTCGGACTTCTGGACGCGCAGGCGCTCGCGCAGGCGGGTCCGCAACTGCTCGACCCCTCCCTCGACGCCAACAGAGGTGGCAAAACCGTCGTCCACCTCGGGCAGCCGCTTGCGGCGCAGGCTCTTGATCCTCACCCGGTAGGAGGTCTTCTTGCCCCTGCGCTCCTCGCCACCCTCCTCCCCGATCGTGCGTTCCGCGGTAACCTCCTCGCCCACGCCGTGCCCGCGCACCGCCGCCTCGATCTCGGGGTAGATCTCGTTTTGCCCGACTTGGAACAGCGAGCGCTCCTCGTGGAACGGCTCGCCGCCGCCTTCCGGAAACTCGCCGTGGACCTCGGCCTCGACCAGCATGCCCTCGCCCGCGGCCTCCCCTTCCACCGGATCCCAGGCCGCCTGGCGCTCCTGGAGGTGCAGCATGGCGTCCGCGAGGTCCTCGTCGGTCGGCTCAAGCTCGAACGGTGGCGGCGTGAAACCGTCGAGATTCGGGAGCTCGACGTCGGGGTACACATCGAACTCGCCCTTGACCCGGAACTCCCCGCCCTCCAACCAGTTCGACTCGCGGATCCCGAGCGGCGAGGCGACGCGAAGCTTCTCGTCGCGACGCACCAGATCCCAGGCGCGGCGGGTGAGGTGCTCCTCGAGATCCGCGCGGATCTCGCTCGCGAAGCGCCGCTCCACCAGCGCCCGGGGGGCCTTCCCCTTGCGGAAGCCGTCGATGCGGGCGGCGCGTACGAACCCCCCCAACACGTGCTCACGTTCCTCGCGGACCTCGTCGGACTCGACGGTGGCCGTGAGAACGACCCGACACGGGGTGGCGCGCTCGATCTCGTAACCCATGCTTGCTCCAGATGGTGCGAAAGGGGGGATTCGAACCCCCATGGGCAACGCCCACGAGATCCTAAATCTCGCGCGTATACCGGTTCCGCCACTTTCGCGGGACGGGACTTGGTGAGCCGCGTAGGAGTCGAACCTACAACCTAGGGATTAAGAGTCCCTTGCTCTGCCAGTTGAGCTAGCGGCCCACCGCGCAGGTCATCATAACGTCGATGCCGGCTGCGTGCAAGCCCTTTTCCCCGAGGCACGAGCGTTTGCCCGGTCCAGGCGGCTCACCCGTCCGCGCGCCGAGACTGCGCCCTCCACATGCGCGCGTACGTCCCGCCGCGGGCCATCAGCTCGGAGTGGGTCCCTTCCCCGATCACGCGGCCGTGCTCCAGCACCACGATCCTGTCGGCGAGGCGGACCGTGGAGAACCGGTGACTGATCAGCAGCACCGTGTGCCCGGCCCCAAGGGTGGAGAGCCTGGTGATCACCTCCTCCTCGGCGAGGGGGTCCAGGGAACTGGTAGGTTCGTCCAGCACCAGCAGGCGTTCCTCGCGGAAGAACGCCCGCGCGAGCGCGACCTTCTGCCACTCGCCGGCACTCAGCTCCTCGCCGTCCTCGACCCAGCGACCCAGGGGGCTTTCGTACCCGTGGCTCAGCGCCGCGATCGTCGCGTCCGCTCCGCCCGCTCGCGCCGCCTCGATGATCGCCGGGCGGTCGGGCGGGCGGGCGACGTTACCCAGCCAGATGTTCTCCCAGGCGGGGAGCTGGTAGCGCACGAAATCCTGCAGGATGACGCTGATCCGATCGCGGAGGTCGGCCACCCGGAAGGCGCGGATGTCGGTCCCGTCGATCGTGATTCGGCCCTCACCCGGCTCGTACAGGCGCGCCAGAAGCTTCACGAGGGTGGTCTTTCCGGCCCCGTTCTCGCCCACCAGCGCCACCTTCTCGCCCGGGCGTATCACCAGGGACACATCGTCGAGAGCCTTGTGCGAGCTGCGCGGGTAGGCGAACGACACGTGCTCGAAGCGGATCCCCTCCCTCATTGGCGCCGGAACGGGAACGGGCCGAACGGGGTCGGTGATCCCGGGTTCCAGCGAGAGGAACTCGTCGAGGTTGGCGAGGAAGAGGCTGTCCTCGTAGAGGCCGCCGACACCCCCGAGAAGATCCTGGAAGAACCCCTGCCCCCGCTGCAGAGCCTGGTAGTACAGCACCCAGTCCCCGATCGTGATCGTTCCTCCGAGCGCGCGGGATGCGATCCAAACGAGCGCGCCGAAGATCGCAACCACGGCGACCGCTACGCTCGCGAAGTCGGCCACCGCCCGCGTGCGTCCAAGCCCGAGGCGCTCTCCGCGCAGCTGCCGGCGCAACTCGCGAAACCTCTGAATAAAGAGCGGGCCGAGTCCGAAGAGGCGTGTCTCCTTGGCGTGCTCGGGGCCGGTGAGGACCCAGTGGAGGTACATGCTCTTGCGCTCGAGGTCCGTGACCCGGCGCTGCCAGGCGTATGCCTTGCGGGCGAAGATCACCTTCACCACGAAGCCGGGCAAGCTGGCGACGAACAGTACGGCCGCGATCGGCCAGTCCATGACGAGCAGCAGGCCGACAATACCGACGACCCCGATCACACCCTGCCCCACCCCCGCCAGACCGGTCACGATGTGCCCGGCCCGGTAAGGCGCCTCCTGCTGCGCCCGGTGCAGCGCCCGGTAGTAGTCCGCGCTCTCGTAGTACTCGAGGTCCACCGCGACCGATCTGGCGTGCAGCATGTCGGCCGTGTGGTCCGCGAGGGCCTCCGATTGGGCCTGGGTCGCGAGCCCCCCGAGGGCGCGCACCAACGCCGCAAGCAGGGCGACCCCTCCGGCGACAACGATCCAGAGCAGCACCTGCCGAAGGGCAGCCGATCTGTCTGGCGACGAGAGCCCGGCCACCACCGCGTCCACCAGCAGCTTGAGGACGTACACCGAGGCGAGCGGCAGCAGGCCCTGCAGCGCGACCAGCGCGAGGTTGACCGCCATCCACCCCGGCGCGCTCTCCCACGCGAGCGCCACCGCGCGCCGCAGCCGCAGCACGTGCCGCAGGCCCGAAAGCGTCATCCCGTCAACAACCGTATCCAAGGCCCCTCACCTTCACGACTCCCCAACGCTCCAGAGCCTCGGAACGCAGGGATTCCCGGAGCTCCCAGCTAACTTTAGCGCGCCGAGGGACAACCCCCTGCTGGGAGGGCTCCGGGACGAAGCCTATCGGTGGGGACGAAGAGGAGCGTAGCCACCTGTGTCCCCCGGTTGTGCAAGGCGTACCGTTCTTGCCGGGGTCCGTTCGCCGGAGCGCACCAGCAGCGTTTCCACCGCACCCACGACGTCGGCAGGGGAGAGGTTGTTGAGGGATCGAGGTCCGCCAGCGTCGGCCGGTGACGGGGCCCGCACGATCACCGCAGGACCGACCGGCGCCGTGCGCGCAGGCTCGGTGGGTCCGAACAGCGCCACCGTCGCGCACCCCACGACTGCAGCCAGGTGGGTGAGCCCCGAGTCGTTGCCTACTGCGGCGTCACACGCGGCCAGGAGCGCGGCGGTCTCCCCCAGCGGCCACGCCGTCGGCGCCACGCGGGCGCCCGACGAAACAGCCAGTTGGGCTGCCAATGCCTCCTCGCCCGGCCCCACGATCACAACCACTGCGACCCCCGCCCGCACCAGCTCGCGGGCCACCACCTCATACCTCTTGAGCGGGTACTGTTTGCCGTTTCCGCCCCTGGTCGCTGGCAGCATGGCCACGACGGTGGAGCCGTCCCCCAGCAGGCACCGGTGGCGGGTCCCCAGGGCGGCGAGTTCGGCGGGGAGCGGCAGGAGGAACCGGTCATCGCCGGGCGTTTGAACGGCGAGCGCAAGGAGAGCGCCATCGAGGTCGTGGCGCTGATGACGCGAGCGGACGACCGAAAACGTCGCCAGGCCGAGGGTTGCCGCGCCGCGGCCTCGGCTTGCCAGGCGCACCGACGCGCCGGTCGCCATCAGAAGCAGCTTGGCGCGCGTCGAGTGGCGGGCGGTCAGCACAACGTCGAAGCGGCCGCGCAGCCGACGGCCGAAGCGCAACCCTGCCCCAGGTGGACGCTCGATCACCCCGACGCCGACCAGGCGCGCAAGCGGCGCGTGGGCGGCCGGAAGCAACGCCCACGTCTCGCCGCCGCGATTCCCCCTCCCCAGGCTCACGAGGGCCGGCAGCGCGTGGACGAGGTCCCCGAGCCAGTTGGGCAGGTCCACGAGCACCCGCGCAGGGAGGGCAACCACCTCCGGTTTACGCATCCGGGGGGCGCCGCGTCGTGGCGTCCCACACGCCCGCCCACTTGAGGAAGGTGCCGTAGGCGCCGAGAACGGCCACCACGAACCCGGTGCCGCCGTCCAGGAACCCCAGCCTCAAGACGAATGAGCGCACGAACTTCCACTCGGCGTGGGCAAGGACCTCGAGTGGCCCGGCCCGCCGGCCATCGGCCACCAGGTCGGTGGCACCCCGCAATGCGTACTCGTGAAGCTTGGGTATGTACTGGGAGAGCGACCGCAGCGTGTGGTGCTCCAGCGCGCCGGCGAGCCGACCGACGGACGGCGCGACCACCGTTCCGTGAACCGCGCGCTCGACAAAGCGTGCCTTCGTGCGGTCCACGAGTCGCACGATCTCATCCCTCCCCCAGTCTCCGAAGTGCACGCGACGGCCGAAGGCAAAGTTGACCCGACGAAGGCCGTAGGCCGAAAAGGCCGGCGCGACCAGCGTCCTCCGGATCTCGTCCCGCAGGGCGGGGGTGACCCGCTCGTCGGCGTCCAGAACCAGCACCCAACCGCTCTCGCACCGGTCGAGCCCCCAGTTGCACTGGGCCGCGCTCGATTCGAACGGGTGTTCGAGGACGCGGGCACCGGCCCCGCGGGCCACCTCGCGGGTCGTGTCCTCGGTGCGGGGATCCACCACTACGACCACCTCGGCGGCCCAGCGCGCCACGCTCTCCAGAGCCCCCGGGAGTTGCTCCTCCTCGTCCCGCGCGGTGAGGAGCACGGCGAGGGGAGCGCTCACGACCGCTCGCCCTCCTCGACCCGCAGCCTGCGGATGGACACCGCCTTGCCTGTGGCTTCGTTGACCTCGACCAGGGCACCGGAGAGAGCCCCGCCCCGTGTTGCGGGCTCGAGGGCTCGCGGCGTTGCGAGCAGGAAGCGTTCCAGCACCGCCTGGGGTTTGAAGCCGATGACTCCCTCGTAGGGGCCGGTCATCCCGACGTCGGTGACCGCCGCGGTCCCGTGCGGCAGGATGCGCTCGTCGGCGGTCGGTACGTGCGTGTGGGTGCCGAGGACCGCACTCACCCGCCCGTCCAGGTACCAAGCGAGGGCCTGCTTCTCCGAGGTGGCCTCCGCGTGGAAGTCCACGATGATGACGTTGGACTGCCCGGAGAGCTCCTCGAGGATGCGGTCGGCGGCCCGGAAGGGGCTCTCCATCGCGATCATGAACGTCAGCCCCTGGAGGTTTATCACCGCGACCTGGACGCCGCCCTTCGTCCTGGTGGTTGTCCACCCGCGCCCGGGGTTGCCTGCCGGGTAGTTGGCCGGCCGCAGCAGACGGGGCTCCGAGTCCAGAAGCCCCAGGGTTTCCTTCTTGTCCCATATGTGGTTGCCGGACGTGAACACGTCCACGGGCAGCCGCGCCAGGTCGTCCCACACCGTGCCGGTCAGACCGAATCCCCCGGCAGCGTTCTCGACGTTGACAATGGTGAACTCCGCCCGCACCTCGGCCTGCAGGCGGCGCAGATGCTCCGCGAGCACGCGACGCCCGACCTTGCCCACCACGTCGCCGACAAAAAGGACCCTCAACACGGCGTCACCCCCGACCGATCCACCGGCCAAGGATACACGCCACCGCCAGTTCCCCTGGAGACTCCCGCGCCGTCACGCCATCGGGTCGGGGATCTCCCGACCGGCCCGGGCACGCGCCGCGAGCGCCGCGGGGTCGAGGATCGTAGCCATCGGCCCGCTGACCTGCACCACGCCATCGGAGGCTAGGCGCCGGAACGTGCGGGAGAGCACCTCCGGAGCGGTGCCGCACAGGGCGGCGATCAGGCGCTTAGGCTCCTCGAGACGGATTTGGGCCCCCGACGCAAGGGCCGCACCGGAGCGGGCGAACGCCGACCATAGGTAGGCCGCGACCCGCTCCTCGACCGTGTGCAGCGCAAGCCCGTCCACGAGGTCCACGAGGCGGCGCAGCCAAAACGACATCGACGCGAGCAGCGCCAGCGCCATCTCGGGGCGGCGCCGCATCAGGTCGAGAAGCGCCGGCCGCGGCACGGTCGCGAGCTGCCCGGCCTCGACCACCACGGTGGCAGCCGGGAAGACGCCCGGCCCGAAAACGGCCGCTTCCGCGAACGAGGCCGGTGCGCGCACCAAGTGCAGCACCTGCTCTCGCCCGTCGGGGCCGGTGCGGAGCAACTTCACCTGCCCGGCCAACAGCAGCGGAAGGTAGCCCGCCGCATCCCCCTCGGAGAACAGCAGCTCACCCTTCCGCACCCGTCGCACTCCGCAGAGGCGCGCGATCTCCTCGAGCAGCGGGGCTGGCAGCGTGGCGAACAGGGGGATGCGGCGAAGCGCGCCGGGCAGCTCCTCGGGTTTCACGAGCGCCATTGTGCCAGACCGCTGTGCTTGACGGGGCTGGGCCGACCCCCGAAAATGCGCCGGACGCTCACGGTGGGGGTGCAATGCCCGGTTCCGACGAAAGTTCTGCCGTTTCGCGCAGGGGTTTGCTGACCTGGCTGCTCGGCACCTCGCTGGTGGCCACCCTGGTGGCCGCGCTCTATCCGGTCTTCCGCTTCGTGATGCCGCCCGAGGTGGTGGAGTCGCCCGTCAACCGCGTCCTGGCCGGCACGCTCTCCGAGCTCCCCCCGAACTCGGGGAAGATCTTCCGCTTCGGGCCGAAGCCGGGGATCCTGATACGCACCCCGAACGGTGACGTCCGCGCCTTTGCCGCCGTGTGCACGCACCTCGCGTGCACGGTTCAGTACCGCCCCGACATGCAGAACATCTGGTGCGCCTGCCACAATGGCCACTACGACTTGCAGGGGAAAAACATCGCTGGTCCGCCGCCCCGCCCGCTCGAGGCGTACAAGGTAGACATCGCGGGGAACGACGTGTACGTCACCCGAGGGGCCTGAGCGATGCGCATCCTGGACAAGCTCTGGCAGGCTCTCGACGAGCGGCTCGACCTCGCACCGGTCCTGGAGTTCGCAACGCACAAGGAGGTCCCGCAGCACAGGCACTCCTGGGCGTACTACTTCGGCGGCCTCACCCTGTTTTTCTTCTTCGTACAGGTCGCCACAGGAATCCTGCTGCTGCTCTACTACCGGCCGACGGCCGAGGCCGCGTTCGAGAGCGTGCAGTTCATCGTGACCCGCGTCCCCTTCGGCTGGCTGATCCGCTCCGTCCACTCCTGGTCGGCCAATCTTATGATCCTCGCCGCCTTCGCCCACATGTTCTCGGTTTACCTGCTGGGCTCGTACGGCAAGCCGCGGGAGCTCACCTGGTGGAGCGGCTTCGTCCTGCTGCTGCTCGCCATGGGTTTCGGCTTCTCCGGCTACTTGCTGCCCTGGAACACGCTCTCGTTTTTCGCCACTCGCGTCGGAACGGACATGGTGAGCAAGGTCCCCCTGGCCGGGGAGTGGCTCCTCAGATTCCTCCGCGGGGGGGACGACGTGACCGGGGCAACGCTCACCCGCTTCTTCGGCTTCCACGTCGCCGTCCTGCCCATGATCATGGCGGCGCTGCTTGGCGTTCATTTGGCGCTGATTCAACGCCAGGGGATGCACATCCCGGAGGGCCTCGAAGAGGAGGCAAGGACGCGCAAGCCGTTGCGTTTCATCCCCAGCTTCGTGATGCGCGAGGGTGTCGTGTGGCTCGCCGGCCTGGCCGCCCTCGCCGCACTGGCGGCGTTCTTCCCCTGGGAGCTGGGGACGAAGGCCGACCCGTTTGCGTCCGCCCCGGCCGGCATCAAACCCGAGTGGTACTTCCTGTTCATGTTCGAGACGCTCAAGCTGCTGCCGGCGCACGTGCTGGGCATCGAGGGCGAGCTCCTCGGCCTCGCAGCGTTTAACCTCGCGGGGCTGGTGTGGTTCCTCGTCCCGGTGCTGGACCGGGGCAGCAGCAGTGGTCACCGCAGCCGTGCCTTCCTGCTCCTCGGTTGGCTCGCCCTCGCATACATCGTCTCGTTCACGCTCCTCTCGTTCGCGGGGGTGTTCAAGTGAGAAACCACCTGCTCGCCGCCGCCGTCGTGCTTGCTCACGCTGCAGCGGCCTGGGCCGTGCCCCCGGCCAACGTCGTCCGCGCCCCGGGAAAGCACGCCGAAGACACGTGCACGGCGTGCCACGTCGCACTCGACGACGAGCACCTGCGTGCGCCCGCTCTGCTCGCCAACGGCGACATTCACCACACCCAGGGGATCACTTGTGCCGGCTGCCACGGCGGGGATCCGGCCTCCGAGAACGCCGCGGTCGCCATGAACCCCGCCAGGGGTTTCGTGGGCAAGTTCAGCCGCCGCGCGATCCCCGAGATGTGCGGCTCGTGCCACTCCGATCCCACCTTCATGCTGCGCTATGCGCCCAACATCCCCACGGACCAGCTCGCGCAGTACCGGACCTCAAAACACGGCCTCGCGCTCGCCAAGGGCGACACCAGCGTTGCCGTTTGCTCTTCCTGCCACGGCGCCCATGGGGTGTTGCAGGTCAACGACGCCCGTTCTCCCGTTTACCCGACACGCGTCGTGGACACCTGTGGACGCTGCCACGGCGATGCCGCTCTGATGACCCGCTACGGGATCAAGGGAAACGAGATCACGGAGTACAAGCAGTCGGTCCACTACGCCGCCCTGGTCACCAAGAACGACCTCTCCGCCCCCACGTGCAAGTCATGCCACGGCGCACACGGCGCGACCCCGCCCGGGGTTTCCTCCGTCTCCAACGTGTGCGGCACGTGCCACCCGACGCAGCGGGAGCGTTTCGACCTCTCCCCGCACAAGGACGCCTTCGCGGCCCTCCAGCAGCCCGCCTGCGAGAGCTGCCACGGCAACCACGCCATCCTCCACCCCACGGACGGCTGGATAGGGGTGGGCGAGAAGCAAGTGTGCGGCAACTGCCACTCCGTCGGAGACGCGGGCGCCACGGCGGCCTTCGCGATCGCGGGTGCGCTCGAGAGGGCCACCGCTGCCACCGCCGGCGCGGAGGGGCGGGTCGACCGCGTCAAGCGGGCCGGTATGCTGATGGACGACGCCGACGTCAAGCTCGAGGACGCTCACCAGTCGCTGGTAGTTGCCCAGGTGGAGATCCACACCGTCAACCCTACGCGCGTCGATGAGCAGACCAAGGCTGTCCTGGCCTCAACCGGGGCCGCGGACACGTTGGCTGCGAAGGCCGAGGCCGAGATTCGCTACCGCCGCACCGGCCTCTTCATCTCGCTGGGCGTCATCGCCCTCGCCATGGTGGCGCTGATCTTCAAGGTCAGGGCGATGGAGCGCTGAACGCCGCCCACCACGA
Source organism: Acidobacteria bacterium RBG_13_68_16 (assembly GCA_001766905.1). Classification (GTDB taxonomy): domain Bacteria; phylum Acidobacteriota; class Thermoanaerobaculia; order Thermoanaerobaculales; family Thermoanaerobaculaceae; genus RBG-13-68-16. Next base: position 16,916 of record MEKI01000060.1, on the reverse strand, counting down.
CGTCCCGCTCACGGGTGGCGGCGCCGGCAGGGCGATGGGTGCAAGTCCGAGGCTGCGAGCCATGCGTGTGACGACCGTAGCGGATGTGGGCAGCAACCAAGTTGCCGCAAGCGGCGCATCCACGCCGTCGCGCGCAACCCCAGCCAGCATGCGGACCCTTCGGCCTACCCGTTCGAACACACGCACGTGAACCGCCCCGTCGTCCAGGCGACGGGTACGCACGACGGGTGTCTCACCCGCCAGCGCCCCGGCATCCTCGCCCTGCAGGAGCACGAGCCCACCCGGGCGAACCAGGCGCACCAGGGCGCCCAAGCCCTCCCGCTGCAGCGCCCGGCTCGGCAGCAGCGAGAACGTGTTGCCCAGGCAAAGCGCCGCGTCGAAGATGCCGTCCACGAGCGGCGGGTGCAGCAGGTCGCCGCCGACCACCGGCGCGCCGAGGGGCCCAGCGAGCGCACCGAGCGCGGCGTCGAAGCCTACACTTTCCACGCCCACAGCCCGCAGGAGGCGCAGGTGGAACCCCGCGCCGCACCCTGCGTCCACGACCATGCGCCAGCCGAAACTCCGCGCTAGCGCCCGCCAGAACGGCCGCTCACGCTCCGCCCGCGCATCCTGCGGCAGCGCCGCAGCCACTGCAGCCCACGAGTCGCTCGGACTACCTTTCGCCATGGGACCCCACGGTTGTCGCGGGATTCGGCCCGGCTTCTGCACCGGCCATGCCGCCGACGTGGGTATACAGGGGTGAGTCGATCTCCTGCAGGCGGCACGCGTACTCACCCTCGGAGACGACGCCGCGCCAGTGGCCGCTCACCCGAAATGCCGTCGTGATGCCGAGGTAGATCCCCACCGCTAGGCCCACTGCGAGCGCGACCCGCAGCGACATCAGCGCCGAGATCGGGAGGAACCCCTCGACACTCGCCGGGCGCGAGGCCCGAGCCACGTTTCCTGCGGTGTGGTCGAGCGTCCAGACCGTGAACTGCGCTCCCAGCCACACCACAAGCACGAGGAACGCCACTTGAACCAGGCAGCGGGCGCGGATCACGGGCGAGCGTTTGACGCGGGGCACCAGCGGCTCCGGCGAACAGACTACCGCGGCACGGGGGCTCGTGACCTTGACCACCGTCAAAATCTTACTGTTTCCTTACGGTTTGCGACGACGCCCGTACGAGCGTCACGCCTCGTCGGCCGTTTCCGTGGTCCTCGCAGCCGCCGCCTGTCCCGGCCGCTCCTCGACCCGGCTGTGGGCGACTACGACCAGCGCTACCCCGGCGAGGATGACCGGCATCGCCGCCCACTCGGTCGGGGTGACTCGCTCGCCCGCGAGCGCCACGCCCAGGGCCATCGCGATCACCGGGTTCACGTATGCGTAGCTGGTGGCGACCGTCGGTCGGACCCGGCGCAACAGGAAAACGTACGCCGAAAACCCAACCCACGAGCCAAAGACGATCAGGTACGCGAGCGCCAAAAGCGGTCTCGAGCCCAC
>MEKI01000060.1:9833-15415 GCA_001766905.1 Acidobacteria bacterium RBG_13_68_16 | reverse complement strand
CTGCGAACCCCACTGTGAGCCCCAGCCACTCCAGGCGACGCGGCCACTGTCCCCACAGGCCGGCGAACAGAGCCGACCACAGCGCGACCGTCGCCACCCCAAGCGCCGCGAGCCCCGAGGCCACCCACTGCTCCGCAACAACCACGCCGCCGTTGCCGCCGAGCAGCAGCAATCCTCCCACCAGCGCGGCCGCGCCCCACTGGCGGGGGCGCGGCGCGGGCGCACCGCGGAGCCAGAGCACGAGGAAGAGCACACCACCCGCGACGAGGAAGCGCACGCCGGCCATCATGAACGGCGGGAACCCCTCGAGCGCGACGCGGATCGCCAGGTAGGTGGAGCCCCACACTACGTACACCGCGAGCAGCGCCACCACCACCAGCCATCAGAACTGCGATGAGAACGAGTCTCTTACCACCCGCTGCAGTGTAGCGGCCCGCGGCTCGGGAGTACACACCCTGGCGTCAGGCAAGCACCCGCGCGGGGATGACCTCCGCGGCCCTGGTCCCGATCGACGCCGGGAACCCCATGGCCAGGAGCTGCCGGAGGTTTTTCTCGATCGGGTTCCGCACATGCAGAAGCGCCAGGTACCCGTCGAGTGAGAGGCCCTTGAACACCACCGGGGGCATGTCGCTCACCGGGACCGGGTAGTCGCTGCCGAGGATCATGCGCTCCCCGGGAATGCCTTCGAGCACCCTGTGCACGGTGCCGATGCGGCAGATCAGGCACATCGCCGAGACGTCCGCAAACAGGCGCCATCGGCCGTTCTCCTCGGCCTCCCGCATCATCGCCGCCAGGTCCCCGAGGTGATCGTCCTGGAACGGGAACACGCGCATCGCGGAGTGGGCGGCGATCACGGTCACGCCGATGTCGAGGGCACGGCGCAGCCGCCGCGGGTCCCCGAGGCGCTGGTGGTCGTCCACCGGTGAGGGGACCGGGAGTGTGTTCTCGGGCCCGGTGTGGCAGAGCAGCGGGACGCCCCGCTCCGCGAGCGTCTCGTAGTACCAGTCGTGGCGCGGGTCGCCGACGTCGATGACCTGCGAGTTGGGAAGGAGCTTGAGGAGCGCCGGGGGGGGATCGCCGTCGAGGCAACGCTCGAGCTCCTCCCGCCCCTCGGCCGGACCGCGGTTGGGGTGAACCGAAGCACCCACCAGTACCTTGGGGTTCGCCTTCGCGAGCTTGCGAACGTACTCGTTGGTCACCACGAGGTGGCTGTGCTCCTCCAGACGCCGCCCATCTTCCCCGTAGGCGGCATCCAGGGCCAGCACCACCCCGTAGTCCACGCTCGGCGCGCCCGCCAACGCACCCAGGATGTGGTCGCGAATGGCGCCGTCGAAGTCACGGCGCAGCGCGCTGCGCTTCACCCGATCGGCCAGCAACATGTAGATGAAGGCGGGCTCGCTCTCCAGCTCCCGCGAGACTCTGCAGCCCGGCTCGTTTTTCGCGGCGATGTGGATGTGGATGTCGATCACCGGCGGCGTGGGCGCGATCCTCGCCCCTGCTGCGAGGTCACTATCTGGTGCGGGAGTTCCACGCATAACTCGGTTCACGCGCGCCGCCGCCACGATTCCCGTGCCGCCTGGCGACGCGCGTCAAGACGCATGTGCCGTCTCATCAGAGCTTCGCGGCGATCGCCTTCGCCATGTCCAGCGTCGAGGAGGACCCACCCGTGTCGTAGGTTCTCACCTTGCCCTCGGCGATCACCGCGGCGACCGCGCCCTCGAGCTTCTGGGCCATGGCCGTCTCGCCGAGCCAGTGCACCATCATCTTGGCGGCCAGGATCGTGGCGATGGGGTTGACCTTGTACTGGCCGGCGTACTTGGGTGCGGAGCCGTGCGTCGGCTCGAACACCGCCAGCTTCTCGCCGATGTTCGCGGAGCACCCGAAGCCGAGGCCGCCCACCATCTGGGCACATAGGTCGGAGACGATGTCCCCGAACATGTTGGTCGCGACGAGCACGCCGTACTTGTCGGGATCCTTCAGCAGCCACATGCAGATGGCATCGATGTTCGCATCGTCCGTGGCGATCCCCGGGAACTCCTTCGCCACCTGTTTCCCGATCTCGAGGAACAGCCCCTCGGTCGCCCTCACCACGTTGGCCTTGTGGATCACCGTTACCTTCTTGTACCCGTACTTGGCCGCGTACTCGAAGGCGGCGCGGATGATGCGCTCAGAGCCCCTCCTCGTGTTGATCTTGCAGGTGACCGCGTACTGGTCGCCCGGAAGGCCGGCGAAAGGGGCGAACGGCTGGGCAAGCTCCTTGAGCACGTCGCGCAGCTTGTCCGGCACCGGCGCGAACTCCACACCGGAGTACAGGTCCTCAGTGTTCTCTCGGAACACCACCAGGTCGATCCCCTCCCGGTAGTTGAGCGGGTTGCCGGGGTATGCCTTGCACGGTCTCAGGCACGTGTACAGGTCGAACAGCTGCCGCATCCGCACGATCGGCGAGCGGTACACGAGGCCCTTCCCCTTGAGCTCCGGGATGAGCTCCGCCTCGGCGGCCTTGACCGGCTTCGATGTGATCGCCCCGAACATCGCTGCATCCACGTTCTTCAGGAGCTCGATCGTGCGCTGCGGGAAGGCATCTCCCTCCTTGCACCAGAACTCCCATCCGATGTCGCCGTGGATGTACTCGGCGTCCAGCTTTAGCGCGTCCAGCACGAGACGCCCGGCCTCCATCACGTCGTTGCCGATCCCGTCTCCGGGCAGCCAGGCGATGCGGTATTTGGCCATTCTCGAGCCTCCCGTCGGTCTGGTTCTTCGCGAACGAAGGTCGGGGCCGAGTCCCGGCCGTGCGTTCTCCTCGTCAGCGCGTCGGCAGCCCCCGCGGTGCGGGGCCGTCGTAGGCGCACGCCTGCTGGTCGATGCGACGCATCGGTTTCTCGCGCGTGAGCTCCTCGGCGACGTGCGCCATCCACCCCGCGGTGCGAGCCAGGATGAAGAAGCCATTGGCGAGTTCGGGCACGAACCCGAGGTCCGCAAGGACCGCGGCGATCGCGCCGTCCACGTTGAGCGGGAGCGGCTTACCCGAGGCGGCAAGAGCCGCGACCACCGCCTCCGCGATCGCAACGTGCGCCCCTGCCACGCCCGCCTCCTTGGCGAGCGCCAGCAGGCGGTGGGAGCGAGGATCGTCGCTGTGCACCCGGTGCCCGAAACCGGGCAGCCGGCGGCCTGCCGCCTTCTCCTCTGCGACGAGGGCTTTTGCGGCGGCCTCGACGCTCTCGCCGCCCTCGACCCGAGAGCGTCCGCGCGCGAGGAGCCGCATGCAGTCCTCGACCGCCCCGCCATGGTGCCGGTTGACCGCCAGGGCACCGGCCGCGATGCAGGCGTTCAGGGGTGCTCCGGTCGTCGCTGCGTTGCGTACCGAGAGCGTGGAGGGTGGCGTGACGCCGTGGTCGATCGACGCCACCAGTATCCCCTCCATCACACGACCCCCCGCAGCACCGGGGAACTCGCCTCGCAGCACCAGGTACACCGCCTCCCCGAAAGAAACCCGTCCCATCAACTCGTCCAGGCGGTATCCGCGCACCCTGATCTCGTTGGGTGCGATCGAGGTGACCGCGCTCGCCCATTGATTGTCAGCCATCGTCATCCCTCCAGGATCCCGGCTACTGCGGCCGGAAGCGCGTCGAACGCGTCCACGACCGTGGCGCCCGCCTCCCGCAGTGCGGCCACCTTCCCCTCATAGGTTCCCCGCCCGCCCTCCACGATGGCGCCGGCGTGCGAGAAGCGTACGCCCAAGGTGGCGGCACGCCCGCCGATGAACGCCACCACCGGCTTGGTGATCACACCGTTCGCCATCATCTCCGCCACCCGCTCCTCCTGCGAGCCCCCGATCTCCCCGAACATCGCGATGCACGATGTCTCGGGGTCCTCCTGGAAAAGGCGGACCACGTCCGGCAGCGGGAGACCCACGATACCGTCCCCGCCGACATGCACCAGTGTGGACAACCCGACGCCGGCGCGAGAGAGGTAGTACCCTGTGGACGAGGTCATGCCACCGGAGCGCGAGGCCACACCCACCGGGCCCGGCCTGAACCAGGCCCTTGCCGACTCGGCCCGGCCCCCGATCATCCCCAGAACGCCCTTCCCCACCGAGAGGACACCCAGGGTGTTGGGACCGAGGAAGCTCACCCTCGCGCGCTCGGCGGCGCGTACGATCTCGAGAATGTCCCACACCGGGACGCGGTCACCCACCAGCACCGTGAGCGGAACACCCGCCGCGATCGACTCCAAGGCGGCGTCCTTGACCAGAGGCGCCGGCACGAAGATCACGCTGGCGTCGAGCCCGCCGTGCGCGTCCACCGCCTCCAGCACCGTGTCGTACACCGGAACGCCGTCGACGGTCTCCCCGCCGCGCCCCGGTGTACACCCGGCCACGACTCTGGTCCCGTAGTCACGCATGAGCTTCGTGCGGGCGCGGCCCTCGCGGCCTGTGATTCCCTGCACCACGACGCGTGTGCTCTCGTCGACGAGGACGGCCATCGCCTACCCCAGCCCCCGCGTCCTGCGATACTCGTCGAGGCCCGGCACCGGCAGCCGGACATGCCCGCCGCCCGCGCCAAGCGCCCGACAGTCCACCTCACACGCTAGGCACTCGGTGCAGCGCCCGCGCTGCGCCTCCTCGACCGTGACGTTGAGTACGGGCAGACCATCCTCGGACAGCCTCAGGATCCTCGGCACGCAGGCCGACACGCACGCTTTTGACTCGCAGCGGGCGCACACGGCGTGGTCGTAGGTGATCTCGCCGGTTGGGGTGGCAAACGTGTAGGGCTTTTCCGCGGCGTGCGGTTCGCGGCGCGGCGGCCGCGGTGGCGGTGGCGAGAACCCCGCGATCAGCGCCGACAGGCGCTCCGTACAGACGTCCACAGGTGTGTCCTTGCCGTAGCACTCCACCGGCACACCGAGCCCCTTAGTGAAGGTCGTCAGGATCTCGATCGCCTTCTCCTCGCCGTTGCCGCCGAGCCGAACTACCGCCGGCACCGAAAGCGGTTCCTCCAAGAACGCCTTCACGAGACCGCGGGCGGAGTGGAACTGCTCCTGCGAGGCAACCCCCGAGCCGGTCCCGAAGTACCCGTCCACCCCCGGCTGTGAGAGCAGAACGCGCGCGGCCCGGTAGACCTTCGAGGCGGGCGGGTTGCCGGACGTGTCGCAGAAGTTGGCGACGACGAAGCCGTGCTTGGCCAGCGCGTCCATCCCCATCATCGAGCCGCCGCCCCCGGCGCCGTGGAACGCGACGACCTTTTGCCCGTGCGAGAACCCATCGCGCATCTGGAGGAAGTAAAACGTCCCGCGGTAGTCGTCCTTCTCCACGTCCCATGCGATGCGCTCGAGCGGCGTGGGCGGGTGGCCGAGCTCGCGCGCGACCTCGATGCCGAGCTCCGCGTGGCGGAACACCGCAGCGTCGTCCACGGTGATCCGGCAATCGAGCGCCATCGCTCGCCCGTCGGTGGTGAAGACGAGGGGGTTGATCTCTCCCGCACGGGCCTCCATCTGCCGCGCGATAGTCGAAAGCCTCACGCACGCCTCGGCGAGCTGCCGCTGCTCCTCGCCGTGTACGCCGACTCGCCGCCACAGCTCGCGGG
>MEKI01000060.1:1167-9823 GCA_001766905.1 Acidobacteria bacterium RBG_13_68_16 | reverse complement strand
CGCAAGCCCCTCCACGGCATCGAGAGGCAGCTCGGCCACCGCATCCGGGTGCTCGCGGGCGGTTTCCTCGATCCCCGTGCCTCCGCGTGCCGACACCAGTAACACGGGGCAGCGCCTCCGATCGTCGAGGATGATGCCGGCGTACCGCTCGCTGGCAACGGCGATGCGTTCTTCAACGAGCACCTCGCTCACCGGGAAATCGCCCACCTGGGTCGCCAGGATCGAGGCCGCGGCCTGCTCAGCGTCCTCGACCGACCCGACGAAACGGATCAGGCCCTTGCCCGCACGGCCGGTGGTCCACGCCTGCCCTTTCACCACCACCGCGCCCCCGAGGCGCTCAGCCGCCGAGGCGGCCTCCGAGGGTGTTCGCGCGACCTCGCCGCGCGGGATGGCGATCCCCGCGGCGGCCAGCACTCGCTTCCCCTGAAACTCAGTAAGACGCGCCACGAACCCTCTCCTCCTGGGTGCCGGCCGCGCGGCAAGCTACGCGAACGTCACATACGTGTCAAGCCAAAGTGCGAGGTAAGATACGGTTCGCGAAGCAGGGAGGGAGCATGCCTCACGAGTCCTTCGTTCCAGGTTCCTGTTACTTCTACTACCCGCGGCTCATGTGCATCGTTGGCGTGCGGGACGACGCGAAACGCACCTGCAACTTCGCGCCGGTGGCTTGGACCACGCCGCTCTCCTCGGACCCGCCGCTATTCGGCATCTGCCTCTCTCCGAGCACCTACAGCCACCAATTGGTTCTTAAGACCGGAGAGTTCACAGTCAACTTCCTCTCGCACGAACACGCGCCGCTCGCCGAGACCCTGGGCAAGCTTTCCGGCCGGGACACCGACAAGGTCAAGGCCCTCACGCTCAAGCTCGAGCCCGGCGAGGCGCTCTCGACGCCCTCCCTGGCCGTCGCGTACGCGTCGGCCGAGTGTCTGCTGCTCGAACGCCATCACGTGGGTGACCAGACCCTGCTGGTGGGCGAGGTCCAGCGCATCCGTACCTCCCCGGACGCCTTCGATGCCGACGGTGTGCTGCGCCTCGACCGGTTGAACCCGCTCCTCTACCTGGGCAGCAGCCGCTACGCGACCACCGCCGCCGCCTCGCTGGATCGCCCGGCCTCCGGAGTGAAGTCGAGCTGAAACGATGACGGTGCCGGCAGCCCGGCGCCTTCATCGTTTACAAACCTTGCTCAATGCGGGGTCACGGCTTGGCCGGCGGTTGCTGCGTCACACCGCTCAGCGCCGTCGTGCCGAGCATCCCTCCAAGCCCCATCGTCTCGACCGCCGAGGAGGGCACGATCACCATGCTGCCTTTCTCCTTGATCGCCTCGTACAGCATGTTCATGGCGCGCAGGTGCATGGCGGTGGGGTTCTCACGGTAGAGTTCGGAGGCCTTGGCGAACAGGCTTGCGATCTCCGTCTCCGCGGTGGCGAGAATGATGCGGGCCTGCCGCTCGCGCTCGGCCTGGGCGCGGCGCGACATCGCGTCCTCAAGCTCGGCGGGGATGCGCACGTCTCGGATCTCGACCGACTGCACCGTGATCCCCCACGGGTTGGTCTTCTCGTCCAGGATCTTGGCGAGCTCCAGGCCGAGCTTCTCGCGCTCCGTGATCATCTCCGCGAGGTCGTGACGGCCGATCGCCTCGCGCAACGCGGTCTGAGAGGCGAGAAAGATCGCGTTGAAGTACGACTGCACCTCGAGCACGGCCTTCTGAGCGTCCCACACCAGCCAGAACACGATTGCGTCAACGTTCACGGGAACCGTGTCCCGCGTGAGGGCGGACTCGGCGGTGACGTCGGTGGCGCGCACCCGCTGGTCCACAAGGTGCGAGATCACATCCACCACCGGGATGATCCAGAACAGCCCCGGGCCCTTGAGGCCTCGGAATCTCCCGAAGCGCAGGATGACCGCCTTCTCCCACTGGTCCACCACCTTGATGGCGAAAAGCAGGTAGAGGCCAATGAGGACGGCGGGCAGCAGCACCGCAGGGATGAGGTCGTCCCGCCCCATCGTCTCGCCGACAACGATGGTGCCGATCAGCCCGGCCACCCAGACGAAGATCGCCACGGTGAGCGACATCCCGTTGACGAAACGCCGGCTGTCCTTGGTCAGGATCGGGGCACCAAGGCTCGGCTCCTGCGGCGGCTTCTGTGTGTCCTTGTCTTTCTCTCTCCTCGGGATCGTGACGATCGGAAACATGGTGTCCTCCTCCTAGAGCGGCGGCCCGACGTGCCGCCGCGTTTGTGCCAGGAACCACAGGTAGATCGCGAGCAGTGCCCCTGCCGCCAGCGCGAAACCGCGGGCCGGGATCAACCCGCCGCGCTCCACGAGCAACCCACCACCCAGCACCACCAGGGCCGCGATCTTGAGGGCGGTGCTCATGGCCTGCGCTCCTCCACCCGTGCCGCAAGCTCGGCCACCACCTCCTCTGGGGGTAGGCCGGCAGCGGCGGCGCGCGCCAGGAACTCGTCCACCAGCTGCACGACCAGCCGACGCCGCTCCACCTCGTCGCGCTCCACCTGCACGGGGGCTATGTACGTCCCGGATCCCTGCTGGGTCGTGAGCACGCCGCGGATCTCCAGCTCCTTGTATGCTTTGGCAACCGTGTTGAGGTTGACCTGCAGTTCCACCGCGAGGGTGCGCACGGTTGGAAGCTGCTCACCCGGTGCGAGCGCGCCGGTGGCGATCCCGGCCAGGATCTGGTCGATCACCTGCCGGTAGAACGGCACCCCCGAGGCGGGGTCGAGGCGGAAGTTGATGGGCATCTCGGTTACCTGTTGTAATAGTTAACCATGACATTAATACGTTAAGTCCCGAAAAAAGGTTTGTCAAGCCCTTGGCGTCTGTCTTGCGGACCCACCGCTGGGATGGCCGGCAGAGGGGCGCAAAACGTTGCCAAGGGTAAGTTGAATCAGGTCAACGCTGGGAAGGAGCTGCTGGCGCTCACCTGGCTGCCCTGGTTCTACGTCGTGCTCACCAGGTACAGCCCGGGGGCCGGGGACTACCTGCTCGGAAGGATCTCGGATGCCGAGTTCCTCTCTCGGAGCGGGGTGGTCACCCCATTCGCGGGGTACGTGAACTCCTCGACGCCGTCCGACACCCGGATCTGGCTGTGGTGCGTTGAGCAGACGTTCTACCTCGAGCGCTGGACGCGGGCCAGCAGCTCCCTTGACAAGCCGCTTTTCCTGACCTGGTTTGAGCGGTTTGGCGAGCAGGGCTTCTCCCGCAGGCTCGCCGAGGCCGGCGTGGACTTCGTCCTCGTCGAAACCTCCAACTGCCAGATCCCGCCGCTATCGGTCTGCACCGAGGCGGAGGAGTGGCTCGTCGCCTCCGAGCTGAGACGGGTGATCGCACGTTGGATGAGGGAAAACCTCCGCGAGGCCTCCCGCGACGGCAGTTACGTGCTCTACCGCGTCGCGCGCACCACCACCCCGTAGCCGCTCGCCCGGCGCGGGCCTGCGCGCCTCACCGTCAGGCGCCCGCGAGGGTATGATGGCGGGCGCACGGCGCTGCGCGCGGACGGGCCGCGGGATGGTGAGATGAGCGACGCAGTGGTGATCGGGGTGGCCGGCGGCACCGGCTCGGGCAAGACCACGGTCGTGGAGGCGATCGTGGCCCGCATCGGCGCGAGCCGCATCGCCTACCTACAGCACGACAGCTACTACCGGGACCTCGCCGGCTGGGACAGAGACGCGCTCCTGCACCACAACTTCGATCACCCCGACGCGCTCGAGAGCGAGCTCCTCGCCGACCACATCCGGGCCCTCAAAACACATCGCTCCATCGAGGTCCCCGTCTACGACTTCACAGTCCATGCGCGCACAGGTCGGACTCGCCAGGTCCAACCCCGGGGGGCCGTGCTGGTGGAGGGGATCCTGATCTTCGCCGAGCCCGTGCTCCGCGAGCTTTTCGACATCAAGATTTTCGTCGACACGGACGCCGACCTGCGTTTCATCCGCCGCCTTCGACGCGACCTCGCCGAGCGCGGCCGCACGGTCGAGAACGTGATCAGCCAGTACCTCGAGACCGTGCGTCCGATGCACCTGGAGTTCGTCGAGCCATCCAAACGCTGGGCCGATCTGATCATCCCGGAGGGGGGATTCAACCCGGTGGCCATGGACGTGGTCTGCGCGCGGGTCGAGGCTCTGCTGCAGCCCGCGAACGCCTGACCCTCTTCCGGTCCCAGCCGGACCGGCGGGGCAGGCTCACGTGGTTGCGTTTCGCTGGGGGTTAGCCGTGCCTGCGCGTGCCGGTCACTCGCGCGGACGGCGCCGGCGCTGACGGAGTTCCTCTTCCTTGTACATGTAGCGGATGGCGTGCTTATAGATCATGAGGTTGGGGCCATCCGTGCGGTTCAGCTTGATGCAATCCCGATCGTACCACTCCACCCACCCGTGCAGTTCAGCACCGTCGTCCAGCATCACGACCATCGGCGTCTTGTTCTGCATCTGCTTGATGAAGTAGTAGTTCTCGGCGTTGGTCTGCTCGGGCGGGGCCTGCTTGCGGTGGACCATGCCGCGCAGGGGCGTGCGATCCGCCACCTCCGAGATCGAGGGCCGGATGAGCCTGCGGCTTGTGAGGGGCTCGTCCCCTTTGTTTTCGAAACCTCTCATGTAGACCTCTTCAAACTGATTTTTAGTATACCACCCTCGCGCGTCTGTTCACCTGAGATACGGATTTACGCGCGGAAGGGTTTAGCGGGCTTTGGAGGGCTTGCGCGCGGCGTCGGCCTCGTTCGCCTCGTGCGCGAGGCAGCACATCAGCCTCCCGCACATCCCGGAGATCCGGGTCGGGTTGAGCGAGAGCTTCTGCGCCTTGGCCATGCGGATGGTCACCGAGTTGAAGCGGGTCATGAACGTCGAACAGCACAGCATGCGCCCGCAGGGCCCCCACCCGCCGCTCGCCTTGGCCTGGTCGCGCACGCCGATCTGCCGTAGCTCCACCCTTCGCCGCGTCCGACGACCGAGGTCGCGCAGGAGCTCCCTGAAGTCCACCCTCTCCTCCGCGGCGAACGTGATGACGATCGTGTCGCGGTCGAGGGGCACGGTCGCGGTAACCGGACGCATTGGGAGGTTCAGCTCCCGGGCCCGGTCGCGGCAGAACCGCAACCCATCACGGGCCACGAGGGCGAGCTCCTCCGCCCTCGACACCTCGCCCGGGGCTGCCCGCCGCAGCACGCTTCCGGCCACCCTCTCGGCGCATGGCCGCATGACGGGGACCTCGTGTTCCAGCACCCGCCCGACCCGCTCGCCGTCAGAGGAGGCGACCACGTAGGACGCCCCGACCTCGACCTTGACGCCGGCCTTGAGGGCGCAGACCTGTCCCGGAAGATTTGCAGAAAAAGTCATGCGAACGAGGTCGGCACGAGGCCGCACCTCGGCTGGACACTCCGAACAGCTCATGACCGCGTTCTCCCTGTGTCAAGCGTAGCATCCGCTTCGGCGACCGCATCGACCTGAGCCGTCCGCGCCCTCCGAAGCCGTTCCTCGAGCTGGGAGTCCGAGAGCGCCAGGATCTCGGCCGCCAGCACCGCCGCGTTGCGCGCGCCGGCTTTGCCCACGGCCACCGTCGCCACCGGAACCCCGCCCGGCATCTGCACGGTCGAGAGCAGCGCGTCGAGGCCGTCGCCAACGCCGCCGGCCAGAGGCACCCCGATCACCGGTCGCGTTGTGGCTGCCGCCACGACACCGGCGAGGTGCGCCGCCATCCCGGCCCCGCAGATGAACACCCGCACTCCGCCTCGCTCGCCGTCTCTCACCAGCTCCAGTGTGCGGGCGAGCGATCGGTGCGCCGAGGCCACGTGGGCGCGCCAGCCGATGTTGAGCCGGTCGAGCTCGGTACCGGTTTCGCGAAGCACGCCCCAATCGCTCTTCGATCCCATCAGGATGAGAACCGGCTCGCTCACGACAACCCCTTGCCAACGTCACGGCGGTAATGCATCCCGTCAAACTGCACCCGCGCCACGCCCGAGTACGCGGTCTGCGCCGCTTCCTCCAGAGTCACACCGCGCCCAACCACCGACACCACCCGCCCTCCCGCCGTGACCAGCCGCCCATCCTGCAGCGCGGTCCCCGCATGGAAGAGCAGCACCCCGGGCTGTGCGAGCGCCTCGCCCAGTCCCGTGATAGCGTCGCCGCGGCGGGGCGACGCCGGGTATCCGTCGGCCGCCAGCACCACGCACACGGCAACCTCACGCTTCCAGGCAGCGCGCAGCGCCCCCAGTTCACCGGCCGCTGCGGCGCGCAAAAGGGGGAGGAGGTCGCAATCCAGACGCGGGATCACCGCCTGCGTCTCCGGATCGCCGAACCGGCAGTTGTACTCCAACAGTTGCGGGCCCGCTTTGGTGGCCATCACGCCCGCGTACAGCACGCCACGGTACGGCCGCCCTTCGGCGGCGAGGCCCGCAATCGTCGGATGGACGATCGTGCGCAGGATGCGGGCAGCCAGCCCGGGCTCCGTCGGCGCCGGCGAAACCGACCCCATCCCGCCGGTGTTCGGGCCCCCATCGCCGTCCTCGAGGCGCTTGTAGTCCCGTGCGGAGGCCAGGGGGAGCACGCTCACCCCGTCTGTCAGCACCATGAAGGAGATCTCTTCCCCTTCGAGGCACTCTTCGACCAGCACCTTCTCGCCCGCGGCGCCGAATGTGCGCTCCTCGAAATAGCGCGCCAGCGCCTGCTCGACCTCGCCCTTGCGGCGGCACACCTGCACGCCCTTGCCGGCTGCGAGACCGTCGGCCTTGAACACTACCGGAACCTTCAACTCCTTCACCGCCGCTGCAGCCTCGTCGCGGTTTCTGACGACCTTCGCGCGGGCGGTTGGGATCCCGTTCCGCAGGCAGAACTCCTTGGTGAAGACCTTGCTGCCCTCGACCTCCGCTGCAGCGCGCGAGGGCCCGACGAGGAGGAGGCCACGACGGGCGAACTCATCCGCGATCCCCAGGACCAGCGGCAGCTCGGGGCCCACCAACGTGAGGTCGATGTGAAGCGAGGCGGCGAACTCGGCGAGCTCGACCGTGGCATCCGCCGCGATCGGCACGCAGGTGGCAATGCCGGCCATCCCCGGGTTTCCCGGCGCCGCATACAGCTCGTCGATCCCGGCGGCGCGGGAGAGCTTCCAGGCGAGCGCGTGCTCCCTCGCTCCGCCGCCCACGACCAGTACCCTCAACGCGGCCCCCGGGCGACGAACGTGGCCTGGAGCAGCGACAGGCAGGCGGTCTCCACGACGTCACGCGCCGAGCAGCCCCGCGAGAGGTCGTTGGCGGGGCGCGCGAGGCCCTGCAGCAGCGGCCCGACCGCGCGCGCGCCGCCGAGCCGCTCGGTGAGCTTGTAGCCGATGTTGCCTGCGTTGAGATCGGGGAACACGAGCACGTTCGCCTTGCCAGCAACGGGGGAGCCAGGAGCTTTCTTGGCCCCGACTGCCGGAAGCAACGCCGCGTCGAGCTGCAGCTCGAAGTCGAACGCGAACTCGACGCCGCGACCGGTGAGCACCGCCCCCGCCTGGCGGACCTTGTCCACCAGCTCGTGCTCGGCCGAGCCCTTGGTCGAGAACGAAAGCAGGGCCACCTTCGGCTCACCGCCCACGATCGCACGGAACGTGGCCGCGGCGCTCACGGCGATGTCGGCAAGCTGCTCCGGATCGGGGTCCGGGAGCACCGCACAGTCCGCGAAGACCATGAGCCCGTCCTGCCCCCAGCGCGGATCGGGGTGCACCATGACGAACGCGGACGAAACGGTCTTGATCCCCGGTGCGGGTCCGATGGCGTGGAGCGCCGCGCGGACCGTCTCGGCCGTCGTGCGCACCGCGCCGCCGACCGAAGCGTCGCACTCCCCGGACGCCACGAGCAGGGAACCGAAGTACAGGGGGTCCGCCAGGGCCGCGTCGGTCTGCTCCTTCGTCCACCCCTTGGGGGCGCGGCGGGCGTGAAGAAGGTCGAAGAGCTTCTGCCGCCTGGGGTCCGTCGCGGGGTCGGCGACGGTCACGCCCCGGGAGAGGAGCTGTTCGTGCTCGGCTCCCCGCTTCGCCGCCGGACACAAAATCGTGACCTTCGCGACCTGCTCCTGGCGCAGAACACCGGCGGCCTCCACGATCCGAGGGTCATCCCCCTCCACCAGAACGACATGACCGTTGACCGCGCGGGCACGACCCGGCAACTCCTCGAGAAACCCCATGCCGACCTCCGGGGGTATTGTAACCGCCTTTCACACACGACCCGCAAACCTCCGCGCAAGAACCGCTTGCCAACCCCGAGCCGGCCGGCGGAGGAGGGTCCGGTGGGCGCTTGAACTGGTAATCACGTGACATGCGGATGGCCGATGTCCTTACGTTCACAGTATGATTCGTGGGATCTGACAAACACTTGACAAATTTCGCGACCATCCTTAACTTGACCGGAGTCACCCGACCCTGCTCAAAGCCTAGGTCCAAGGCCGGGATGGCGAAAGGGGAAAGCAATGGCGCTACTCCAGTGTGGTCTCGCGATCATCGCGGCGGCGAACTTGGCGGTCCCGTCACACCCGGTGGGGAACGTGGCCCGTCGGCTGCAGAGCGTCCAACCGCCGCACGTCTATGCGGTTTCGGAGGCCGAGCACTACCTCACCCCGCAGCAGGTCGAGTACATCCGGCCGGGCTACAACATCACGCTGGTGAGCATCCAGATTCCCGC
>MEKI01000060.1:0-1130 GCA_001766905.1 Acidobacteria bacterium RBG_13_68_16 | reverse complement strand
GACAAGGCCCAGCCGCTCGACCGCCTCGGCAACATCACGCCGGGAGCGCTCTCGGCCTCCTTCATCCTCGCCTGGTACGACGCGCCCAACCGCGACTACATCTCCTACACCACGCGCACGCAGACGAGCCCGATCACGGGCGTGGCGGCGGTGCAGGCGTCGGCTGATTCCAACGGCACCTGGAACGAGCTCGCGATGGGGCGCTACACGTACAAGTTCCGAACCGTGCTGCCCGACGGGTACGATCAGACCAAGACACACACTCTCGGCATCTACGGCTCGCGGAACCTCCAGTCGATCATCGAGAAAACGTACTACGACAACGTGCTGTACGACTTCCGCCCGGACGGCGGTCCAGTCACCAGCACCTGGGCGGCAGTCGAAACCGCCACCTGTAACGCGTGCCACGACCCGCTGGGGCTGCACGGCGGCTCCCGCCGCGAGGTGAAGCTGTGCGTGCTGTGCCACAACCGCACGCAGTCGCTCGACCCCGACACGGGCAACAGCGTCGAGATGCGGCTGATGATCCACAAGATCCACAACGGCCCGAACCTGGCCAACGGGTACACGATCATCGGTAACCAGCAGGCCGTTCACGACTACTCCCACGTCACCTACCCGCAAGACGTCCGCAACTGCACCACCTGCCACAAGTCCAGCGCCGCCGAGGGGCACATCTGGTTCAGCAACCCGTCGCGCCAGGCGTGCGGCTCCTGCCACGACAGCGTCGACTGGGTCACCGGCGACAACCACGTCGCGGGCCCGCAGGCCGACGACTCCGCGTGCGCGAGCTGCCACCCGCCGCAGGGCGAGTCCGAGTTCGACGTGTCCGTCAAGGGAGCCCACACCATTTCCACAAAGTCGGCGCAGCTCGCCGGCCTCAACATGCAGATCCTCAATGCGACCGGCGCCGCCCCCGGCGCCAAGGTCACCGTGCTGTTCAAGGTGACCAACGGCGACGGCTCCCCGGTCGCCCCCTCCTCGCTCGCCAGCCTCAACGTCCTGCTCGGCGGCCCCACCACCGACTACACCGAGTACCTCCGCGAAAACGCGAGGGGTGCAACGGCGAGTGGCGATGCGTGGGCCTACACGTTTGGCGCCGCACTTCCCGCCGACGCCGTTGGAAGCTG
>MEKI01000059.1:5797-44617 GCA_001766905.1 Acidobacteria bacterium RBG_13_68_16 | reverse complement strand
GGGAACACGTTTGCCCCAATTTTAAACTGGCACGTGACACGGAACGTCCTAGTCGTGCTACACTTCGGCATGAGCAAAGTCCCGCCCGACGCCGTCCAGCAGATCCACGAATTCCGCGCCCAGGGCCTCAGTTTGCGCGAGATAGGGAAGCGGCTCGGCCTGTCACACACCCACGTGAGCCGGCTTGCGGCAGCCCCGTCCAGTGGCACGCCAGCCCCGGCTCCGTGTTACGCTGGCATCCCAGCGGCCGGCCCGGTCCAGGCCGAGCCCCCGCCGCGCCTGGGCGCGATCGAGCCAGCCCTGCCCGCCGACCTCGAGGGCCTTGCGGTCGAGCTCGACCAGGCCGGCCGCCCCGGTCGGGCTTCGATGGTGCGGGCCGCCATCCGTCCGGCCCTCCCCGAGCTCCCCGAAGGGGCAGGGTTGGCCGAGGTCCTCCGCAGCCTGCTGGACGCGGCGGGCCGCTCCGCCCATGAAGCGGCGGCCGTGCACGACCACGGTGCAGCCAGCCGGCACGCGAGGACCGCGGCGATCCTGGCTCCGGTTTTAGCCAGACTGGAAATCGCCGACCGCGGCGACGAGGACGCGATCACGATCCCCCGCGCCGAGATCGCAGCCGCCCGAGCTCGGCTGGCCGCTCGCCTCGAAGCCCTCGCGGCGGGGGGAGTCGTTTGCGACGCCTGCGGAGCCCGAATCCGCATGAATCAGGCCTTGACCGGCGCAAGGGCTGGCTAATCCTTCGTCACCCTGGCCCGCCCGCATTCCGCTCCCCTCCGACCTCGGTTCGATCGTGACCCTCGAGAAGCGCCCCCGCGGCCCCGTCGTGACGCAGGCTCCTTATCGCGTACTTAGCCTCGCACGGCCGACAATCGTACCGTCACCCCCTTGCGCTCGCCCTGCACGTGGCTAGCATGATGGCATGACGACGCGACGACAACGACCCGGCCCGATGTGCTCCTGTGGCCGGACCACGACATACACCGGGCAGACCTGGCGCATCGGAGGGGACCTCCTTCGGGTGTGGTCGTGCCCGTGCGGCTCGACCACGACTTCGCTGGCCGAGGCCTGCGGCCACGCGGCGAATCGGGAGACCCGAGCCGCCCCCGGGCTGTCCTGGCGGGAGTGCCTCGACTGCGGGCACACCTGGACGGAGGCGGCGCCGTGAAGCGCAGGGCGGCCCTGGTGAAGCTCGCCCGGGCCATGCGTCGGGAGGGCGTGTCGTGAGCGCCACGACGCTGAAGTTAGCCCTCGGCGGCCCGGACCGGCCCGAATGGCAACAGACGGTCATGACGGCCTACTACGGCGGCCAACGCTGGGCCGTGGCGGTGGACGGCCACCGGCTGCATGCGGAGCGCTGGGACGTCGAGGGGCCGGCGTTCCCCTACGATCTCGGCGCCCTGATCGCGTGCGCCCGAGGCGAGGTCGAGGTCGACGTGTCTGGAGCCCTGACCCGCGCCCGGAAGTGGCTGCGACCCACGCGGCGCCTGGTGGTGCGGCTATCGAACGGGCTGGTCTTCCAGCCCCCGTTCTACCCGGCGAAGCCCAAGGAGCAGGAGGCCAAGACCCCGGCCCGGCTGCGGGCCGAATTCGCGGCGCTTGGCCCGCTGTTCGCCCTGGGCACGTGGGGCGCGGCACAAGCGATTGACCTGCGGTATCTGTCCGAGGCCGTCCGACACGTGGGGACGACGATCGTCGAGGCATCGCGTCTGGACGAGCTGGCCCCAGTCCTGTTGCGGGGGGAGACCCGGCTGGCTATCATCATGCCGGTGCGACAATGAACGCGATCCAGGACCTACGTCGAGCGATGCGGAGGACGGAGTCGGCCCTTGCTGAGCTGGAGCGCCCATACTCCTTCCCGCGGGATTGTTGCCCGCAGAGGCAGGCGATGTGGCTCCGGGTCCTGGCGCGCAAAGTCGGGGACTCTGATTTGCTCGACTGGATCGATTCCGAATTTGACCGAAGATGCTTGGACTTGCTCGAGAGCTCCGGAGGCCTATACCCCGAGGCGCCGGCCACCGGGGCGGCCGGCACGTAGCCGCTTCTGCAGCTCGATGTGGGCCGCGCGGGCGTCGCCTGCCGCGGCCGCCGTGTCCCGCGGGGCCCCGGTGGTCAGCCCCGCGAGCTCGGCCACGACGTAGGCGGCCGCGTCCAGCCGGTTCGGCGATCGTCTCGAGCCCGGCTCCCAGGTCGTCTGCTCGGACTCGAGTCGCGGGAACGACCCGACATGATGCACGCGGCCCTGCCTGTACAGGGCCGCGGGCGCCGTGGCCCGGTGGGCCTTCGCGCTCGGGGTATGGTACTCCTTCAGCCAGATCGTACCAGGCCGCCGCTTCGGGATCCTGGCCTCCCTCGGGACGAGCTCGACACGCATTCCGCGCTGGCGGGCCTCGGCCTCGAGGAGCTGGCGAGGCATGAGGCCCGCATGATTCGTTTCGACGACGACGCCGGCCGCGCTGGCCTCGCACGCGGACACGATATCTCGGGCCGCGTCGGCGGGCGTGGTCCGACGCGAGAGGTCGCGTAGCACGTAGACGTGAGGCCCGTCGTCGGTCCGCAGGCTGGCCTCGCACAAGCCCTGTTCGTCGGCCTCGCTCGAGTCCGATAGGGCCGGGTCCCACGCCAGTAATACAGTGTCCGGATTCGGCGGGGCGAACTCCCGTCGATGGGAGTCGATCCAATCGCGCTGCCAGAGGGCCCCGGCCGTCTGCGCGAATACCAGCCCAAGCAATTCCTCCTCGGCTTTGCGCGTACCCCAACCGTATTTCTCGATCTCCGATATCAGGTATTCCCGCGACAGATAGGGGTTGTCGAAGATCGTGCCTCGGCGGAGAATGTGTATTTCTGGGTGTTCTTCGCACCGGGCAAGCTGGGCCAGGATCAGATCGTTGACCCCCTGCGATGTAGTGTCGATAACATATCTCGGGGCCGGCCCCACACGGCAGGCCGTGGTCACATCCTCGAACGCCTTGACTCGCGTCGATTCCTGCCACTTGACTAACTCCGTCATCCAGACGTAGTCGAAATTCGCGCCGCTCGCGGGTCGCTCGACCTCGGCGGTCAGTCCCGGGGCCTCGACCCCGTTGGGCCAGCGCACGCCGCGCTTGTAGGGCTCGGCTCGGAACCACGGAGGACTGGATTCGACCAGGGGCAGGACCTGCTTGTCTCTCACGTCGTCGAAATTCGGGCCGAGCAGGGCGGGCCGGGTGATGTCCCCCGCCTCGACCCCGCGGTGGAGGTCCGCGACCAGGCCAAATGTCTTCCCTGCCCCGCGGCCGGCCACGAAAGTGAAGCTCCGCCAGCTCCCGGGCGGGGGCACGATCTGCTCGGCGCGCAAGGTCAGGGACGGGTCGAACAGCGCGATCGCGAGCTCGTCCGGCGGTAGTCCCTCGAGGCCCCCGAGCCAGGCCAGGATGGCTGCAGGCGAGGTCATGCGAGCCGCGGCGCGGGCGACACGCCGACGGCCGCCGCGACCCGATCGACGACGACCTGATCAACTACGAGGCCCTGCTCCCGCAGGCCGGCGAGGACGACCCTCAGGCGCTCGTAGGATGCGGCCGCCTGGCCCTGACGTTGCTCTGCGTCGGCGTCCGGTAGCGCGAACTCGAAGCTTGGCGCGTACCGGCTGTCCCCCGCGTGCATCGCGGCCCAGGGCTGGGCTAGTCCGGTGTCCAAACCGGCTTTGATTGCCGAGAAATCGCCCTGGATTTTGGTAGTCGCAACCCCGAACAGGGTCGCGATATCCACACCAGGGGCCCCGCCGACGGAGCCGAGATAGGCGTCCGTCCCGAGGTAGATCCGGGCGGCAGCTTTCTCACGGTTTTGCACGAGCTCACTGAACACTTGCCACGCAGTGCTGCCGTTTGCGACGAATTTCGCATCGCAGCCGGCGGCCTGAATGCCGGCGCTCGCCTCGCCGGATACCAGGTCCGTGAGCATCGCCAGGTAGGCCTCGGCCTCGGCGGTGAGGCCCCCTTCGGCGGACCGGATGGCGCTCCCCTCGGGGAGCTGGCCCAGGATTTTGGCGAGCCCGTGCGCCCTCGAGGCCCCCGCCCAATCCGCAATCCCCTCGGCATGGGCCGCGTAGACGAACGACGCAGGTAGAAGGGCCGCGTGCTGCGTCCAGGGAAGCGAGCCAAAACCTCGGAAAACCACCCAGCGCCCGTCGCCGTGGACGACGTCGACCTGGGGGCCGTCCTGGATCCGGGTCTGCAGGACCTCTCGTGCCGGGTCCCATTTGACGAATTCTAGAGGCCATTCGGTCAACCGCAGGGCGACCGAGGTCCCGCGCTCGTCGGGCTCGTGACGCAAGTACCCGATCGCTACCCCGTGATTGGCGAGCGTCCCGACGATCCCGGAGAGGACGTCGCGGTGGGCGATGATGCCTGCCCGAGCCTTGGCCGCGAGGGCCCGGCCGCGCTGGCTGTCGTGCGGGACGAGCTCGGCGCCGATGGCGGCCAAAGTCGCGACCCGGTTGTGATATGCCACGAACAAGGCATCGTCCGTGCGGCAGGCCTCAGCGAGCCGGACAGGCTGGGCGAAATCGCCTTGTAGCTGGGCGTCGCGCGCGACCCGGATCCAGGCGAGGCCACTCTCCTGGGTCGCGTGAGAGATCCCGGACAGGGCTCGGCGCGGAGCGCGGACCGCGATCGAGCCGGAGAATTCCTCGGCGGTCCGGACGCGGGGCGACACGCGCCGCAGTCGTTCGATCGTGGCCGCACTGATCGGCTCACCCCGAAGGGCCCTCGTGAGGGTCGCTGGTGCAACGCCAGCGCTCACAGCCACGGCCGCCCGGCCCTGTATTTTGGCTGCCGCGAGCACGGTAGACCTAGTTAGTTCGTCGATGGGGGCAAAACGCATGTAGGCTATTCTAGCACGGCTGGCCGCGTGGGGCCAATACGCTTGACGCCCCGGCCGGACCGTGCGAGAATAGGGGCGCGTGATCCAGCACGGTCCGGCGATATGTCTGAGCGCGGTCGAGGGCGGGGCCCTCCCGTCCGAGTTCCGCATATTCGCGGCGGGCCTCAATCGGTCGACCAAGGGCGAACACGTGCTCGACGCCGAGGCCTTGGCCGCGTGCCTGCGGGCGTTCGCGGAGGGCGGGGTCGATCTCCCTATCGATCTCGAGCATGACTCGTTGTCCCACGAGGCGAGGGCCGCTCGGTCCGACGCAGGCGACGCCCGCGGCTGGTTCCGGCTTGCTGCCCGGGACGGGGAATTGTGGGCGGTGGATGTCACCTGGACGTCGGACGGAATCCGGCGTCTGGCCGACCGGACGCAGCGATATATCAGCCCGGCATTCCGGACCGACGAGTCCGGCCGCGTGGTCGAAATAGTAAATGTTGCGCTCTGCGCCCAGCCTGCTACACTAGGGGCTCAACCGTTGGTTCTGTCCCGTGGGGGCGAAGATCGGATCCTGAATTTGCTGACCAAGGCCTTGACCGCCAAGGTCAAGCCCAGGCCCAGGCCGAAACCTCGCCCGAAAATTCCCGTTTCTCACAGCCGACCGAAGGGCAAATGATGAACCCAGAATCCGTCAAGGCGGCCTTGGAGGCCCTCACGAGCGGCGACGCCGCGGCGGCCCTCGCCGTCCTCGAGTCGATGCTAGTCGATGCGATCGCAGGCGAGGCCGAGGCCACTGTAGACACGGACGCGCTGGCCGAGGTCCCCCCGCCCCCTGCGGACGAGACCGAGGAGGAGGTCGTCAAGGCCAAGCTGATCCGGCTGACGGCCGAGCACGAGGCCCTTCAGCGCCGAGTCGCCGAGCTCGACGCACGCCAGGCGCGCGCTGATGCGGCCGAGCGGGCCCAGCTGGTTGGCGACTTGGTCAAGCTCGGCGTCGAGCTGCCGGGTACTGCGTGGCAGGACCCGGACGCGGGTGTGCCGGTCGAGCGTCTGCGGGTCGAGGCCCTGTCCGATCTCCGTGGTCGGGTGGCCCTCCACCGTGCGGCGCGACCCATCGGAGTGCGCCCCCCGACGGCCCCGGTTGTCGAGCTCACCGCGGCCGAGCAAGCCGCGGCGGATAAGATCCCAGCGGGCCCGGCCCGTGACCGTTTCATCGCGCTGCGGCGCAACACCCGGAAGGCCTGATCGATGACTGCTACCGCAACCTTTCGCGCCACTGGCCGCCGCGGCCTGATCCCCGCCCAGGGGACCTATGCCGTCGCGGCGAACGTGCTCCTGCTCGGCGGGACGATCGTCACCGCGGACGCGGACGGCCGCGCCGATGTCGTGACGGCTGGGCAGAACGCGCTCGGAATTCTCAAGGCGACGTCGGACAACCGGACCACGGCCCCCGAGGGTGGTGCGGCCGCGGCGGTGGACGCCGAGGTCGAATTCGGCGTGTTTGGGCTGGCCTACACGGGCACGGCGCCGGAACCCGGGCAGGTCGTGTATGTGGTGGACAACCAGACCGTCAGCACGGATTCGGACACCGGGTCCCGCGGAATCGCGGGCTACTGCGTGGATCTCTCCGGCGGCCAGTGCTGGACTTGGATGGGCCCGCACGTCACGGCGCAGATCGTGATCGCCGCGACCGAGGCTAGCCAGCTCGACACGGCGCAGGCCGATATCGTCGATCTTCAGACCGACGTCAGCCTCGGCCGGATCCAGATCCCGGTGGAGTCCGCGCGTGTCGCTGCCGGCACGGCCGTGGCGGCCTGGGCGGACGGCTCGGCCAACGGCATCGCGGTCGATGAATCGGTGATGTACCGGTGGAACGTCGCCGGGTCCCCAGCCCTCGCGGCGATCTGGTACTCGGTCGCGCTCCCCCCGGAGCTCGACGGGACCGAGAACGTCGAGATCCACGCCATGTGCAGCCGCACTGGCTCGGCGGATACCACGGTGGTCCTGACCTGTACGGCCTTCTTCCAGGTCGCGGCGGCCGCGTATGACGCGGACGCCGATTGCGGCGGGAATAGCACCCCGGCGGTGGCTGGCGCTACGAAGGTCATCACCGAGACGATCGTCACAATCGCAGCGGCCAACGTGCCCGACGCGGGCCCGGCGGTGCTGAGCTTCAGCCTGATCCCCACGGCCGCGCTCGATGCCGACGACCTCAACCTGCACGGACTCTGGATCGAGTTCGCAAAGACCCCCACCGCGAGCTAAGGACACCACATGATTTCCCCGTATCATCTCCAGTCCCGTGACGTCGCGGCGGCACTGACCGATTTCAGTGTCGCGTTCGATTCGGCGCTCGCCCTCGGCGAGGTCGAGCAGTGGGCTTCCTCGCTCGGTTACGTGGTCAGCTCGAACGCGATTCGGACGACGTTCCCCATCCCGGTGTCGGCCGCGGGCTACCGCGCGCGCCGCGGCGACGACGTCATGCGCCGTCTCTATGAGCGGTCGCTCTCGATGTCGCCGGTGGAGTGGCAGGACGGAGTCGAGGAGCTCGCCCGGCTGGTGCGTGCGCCGGATTTCATGGGCTGGGGCTCGGCCCCGGCGGATATGGCCTTCGAGGCCCTCCGGTTCGACAACGTCCTCGCGGCCGACGTCCTCCAGCGGAATCCGCTCCTGGACTTCTATCGCGAGGAGTTCCCGGGCGGGTCGGTTGCATCGACGATCCACCTGTTCGCGGCGACGCATCCCTTCAATGTGCTCGACGCGAGCGTGGGCACGTTCGCCAACGATTGGAGCGCGGGCGACACGGTCGAGGGCGAGACCGTCCCGGCCGAGGTCAATCGAGTCCTGATCAAGCAGTTGCGCCAGCATTTCCGTAGCGTAAACGGCCCGAATGGCCGTCCGCTCGGACTCCGGCTCGCGGCCCTCATGGTGACCGCGGACCACGAGGAAGAGGCCCGCGACTTGCTCGAGAGGGCCGGGATTGCGGTCGCCCAGACCAACGTCGCCGGGACACAGAATGTCGGCGGGGTCGTCCTCGAGAATCGGTATAAGGGCCTTCGGCTGATCGTCGCGGACGAGCTCACGGGCTCCCTCCCCGGCGGAGGCACCGGCGACGTGGATACGATCTACGGTATCGCCTCGAAGGCGGCTGGGCTCACCCCGCCCCCGATCGTCTTGCAGGACGCGGGGAGCGAAGAGATCGTGTACGACGAGAGCTCCGAAAAATACAAGAACGAGGGCAAGATCGGCGTCAAGCGGGTCCTTACCCGGGCGTGCGCCGCGGCCCTTCCCCACGCGATCGTGCGAGTCAATCTGAGCCCCTGAAGCCGAACCCTAGTACAGAGACCAGCCCCGGCCTAGCCGGGGCCGGGTGATCCATGGCCTACGCGGTAACGGCGGATCTATACGACCACGGCGTGCCGCGGGGCTCGGTCCCGAGGACGGCCAGGCTAGTCGCGTCCGTCGATACCGCGACCAATCGTCTCGAGCTCGACGGCCATGGCTTCGCTGGGGGGGATGCGGTGACGTTCCGCGCCGAGGGCGGGGGCTCGCTGCCTGGTGGCCTGACCGCCGGTGTGACGTACTACGCCCTGCCGGTGGACGAGGCCTATTTCCAGGTCGCGGCGACGTCGGGCGGAAGCGCGATCGACCTGACCACGGCGGGCTCGCGGATTCTGGTCATCCCCCCGAGCCCGATCCCTGCGGCCCTCGATTGGGCCTCGGCCCTGATTGACGATATGCTGCCGGCGCACGTCGTGCCCCTGACGGCGCCATACCCTCCGATCGTGGTCATGACGTGCGCGGAGCTCGCGGCCTGGAAGGTCCTCGCCCAGACGGGAGCGGCCACGGCGTCGCTGGACGACGTGACCAAGGCCGCACAGGAACGGCTCGTACTCTGGTCGAAGGGAGCTCCTATCCGCGGGACGAACGCCCCCGCCGCGGCCAGCCTGGCGACGTCGGCCGCCGCGCCGCGGACGGGCTCGGCCTGGTCGAGCTACGGGGGGATCCGGTGAAAATCCGCGGCCCGTCGATGCGGGAAATCCAGGCCTCGATCAAGCGTCTACCGATCACGGTGGCGCACGAGGTCGCGACCCGAGGAGCCCCGGCACTGACGGCGAGGCTGCAAGCCGACTTCGATTCTGGTCGGACGGCGTATGGCCAGCCACGGCCGTTGACCTCGGCGGGCCGCGTGCCTGACCTGGTCGAGACCGGCCGCACGCGCGCCGAGCTCGCCTTCGATTCCGCCGGCACGGTCCTGCGGGTCAAGCTCGGGACGCCGTGGGCTAAATACTTAATTCGCTTTGGTATTCTTCCGTCCGGCGCCCGGGCTGCGATGCCGACCGCATGGCGCAAAGCGCTCGACGCGATCACGGCCCGTGCAATCGAGGGGTCGCCATGATGGGGCTTCGCCTTGCCCAAGACGTGCAGACGTCCCTGACCGCGAGGGGCTTCCCCGTGCGGGTTGAGTACGGGGTGCGTCGTCATGCCCTCGAGGGCCATCACCAGCTGATCACGATCGCCCGGGACCGCAGCCGGGCCGATACCCTCGGCGCGGCCCCGGCGGGCCGCGCCAATCCGCGGTCACTCATGGCGCGCGGCCTGCCCTGCGTCGCCACGGTGCACGCGCGCTCGACGGCGGCCGGAGCCACGGAAGCCGAGCACGAGGAAGCCGCGGACCGGCTGGCGGACGCTTTTTTGGTTGCCTTGTACGAGTGGGGCTCGGCCGGCCGTGCCGGTCCGGTCCCGGTCTCGGAGGTCCGGCTGCTATCCCCCGAGGAGCGCGGCGGGACGGGGCCGCATCTGCCTGGCGAGGCGATCGAGATCCGATTCTCTATCCCTCGCGCCGTCCTCGTGCTAGACTATGCCGACGCGGCGGAACCCGAGGCCGCGCTAGAGGCAGCCTCCACCGCTGTTTTGATTTCCGCCCAAGGCTCCACAGAAGAGGAAGTCCCCTAAGATGGTATCCCTACCCCGCGCGTCCGTGACTGTGGATGACTCCGCCCCCGCCCTGGCTGGCGGGACCGAGCTCTGTTGTGTCCTCGCCCCCGTGGCGACGCAGGCGGACGCCGTGCCCCGACAGTACGGGAGCGCGGCCGACGTCTACGCCGTGCACGGCTACTCGGAGGGGCTCGAGTATGTCGCGCACCACATCGACCTGACCGGGAGGCCGGTCCTGTTCGTCGGGTTGCCGATCGCTACGGCAGGCACGATCGGACGGGAGAATACCTCGGGTCGGACGACCGGGACCAGCGTGACGACCGTCGCGGCCGGGGGGTCCGGAGTCCTCTCCGAGCATGACGGCGTGCTAACCGTGGTCACCGGCGGGACGATCGGGCTGGATCAGATCGTGCTCGACCTCAGCTTGGATGGTGGCCGGACCACCAGGCGGGTCCGGCTGGGCACGGCGAATTCTTACTCGATCCCCTACGTCGGAGTCACGGTATCCTTCGCTGCCGGGACGTGTGTGGCCGGCGAGGTCATTCACACCTGGCACGGGAGCGGGCCGAGGTCGGACTCGACCGGCTGGCTCGCGGCATTCACCGCGCTGGCCGACCAGACCAAGCTTTTCCGGTCGGGTATCCTGATCGGAGACCTGTCCACGGACACGGAGGCCTCGGCCCTCCTGGCCCGGGTCGACGCATATAAGACGTCGGTAGATCGGGCTACTTTCTTCCGGGCCAGCGTGCGTGACCGGCTGCCCATGGCCGAGGTGAGCTCGACGACCCATCGGATGACGGGCAGCCCGACCGTGGTCTTCGCCGAGGTCGGCGCGACGGGCGACACGCTCGCGCGCGGTGCCGGCTCGTTCACGGCGGACGGTTTCGCTACTGGCGATATCGTGACGGTCTCGGGGACCGCATCGAACAACATCACGACCGCCCAGAAGATCACGCTCACGAGCGCCACGGTCATCACCCTCGGCACTGATGATCTCGTGGCAGAGACCGTGGCATGCACGATCACGGGCCAGGCGTCACTGACATTCGTCGATGGCGGCGGGTCCAGTGACACGCTGGTCCGCGCGGGCGGGTCGCCTGGATCTTGGTTGGACGACGGCTTCCGGGCGGGCGATATCGTCACGATCAGCGGCACGGCCGCGAACAACGGCAGCTTCGCGATCACGGCCTTGTCGGCCCTGACGCTGACGGTCGCGACTGGATCCTTCGCCTCCGAGGTGATCGGGATCACGGTCCCGACGATCACGGCGGGCGAGACCCACGTCGAGCACGTGGCTGCGTCCGACACGGAGTTCGCGCCGGTCGACGACGCGCCGCGGATCTCGCTGGCCCTTGGCCGCGCGCGCCGCACGTCGCCCTGGTCGGGCTGGTTCGACCGCCGGCCGGCGGCGTGGGTGGATTCGATCCGGAGCTTCCAGCACGATCTGCACGTCGCGCCCTGGCAAAAAGACCTTGGCCCTACGGGCTGGAGCCTGTTGGACGAGGACAACAATACCGTCGAATACGACGACCGCGCGCAGGGCGGGGCGGCCACCGCGGCACGATTCGGCTGCCTGAGGTCCTGGGCGAACGGCCCCTCGGGGTGCTTCGTCTCGACCAGCCTGACGCGCGCGGAGGATAGCAGTCAGCTCCTCTTGACGAACAACCAAGCCGTCTGCGACCTCGCGGTCAATACCTGCCAGCTCGCCACGGAGAACGCCGTCGGGCGCAATCTGGTGCTCACCCCAGGCACTGGCAAGGCATCGGTCAGCGCACTCCGCACGATCGAGACCGAGGTAAACGAGGCCTTGCGGCTCGCGATCGCCCCCCAGTCGGAGGGCCCCCGGGCGACCAGCGCAGTCTGGACGGCGAGCCGTGACGACGTCCTGAATGTCCCCGGCGCGGTCCTGCACGGTACCCTGCGCCTGAATCTGAATGCTACGATCTTCGAGATCTCGACCACGGTGAAGGTGAGCTGATGGCCAACAACGATTTCCCGCTGTACAACGGCGTCGCGCCCTCGTGGGCTGATGTCGAGGTCCTGATCTCTGGCCTCGATATGCCTCTCCTTCAGAGCGAGGACGTCAAGGCGGTCAATACCAGCGCCACCGTCGAGGTCGGGACTCAGTACGCCGGAGGCCGACCGAAGGCGAGGACTACGGGGCAGGCCTCGTATGAGGCCAGTCTGACCCTATATCGGTCGGGCTACGACAAGCTCCTTCGCGGGCTCCAGGCTGCCGCCGAGGCGAAGGGTTATGTTCGTGGGGATTTGGCCCGGATTAGCCTGGTCAACTTCAACGTCACGTTGCGGCACACCCCGCCCGGGTCAGACGCGATTTTCGAGGTCCAAATGCTGGGCTGCCGGGTCCTGGCGAGGACCCTGAATTCGACCCAGGGCACCGACCCGGACGAGGTCGAGGTGCCATTGTCGGTGCTCGAAATCGCGGACGTGGTCGACGGAAAGAACGTGGTGCTCTTGTGAGCGATCGATTGGCAGAGATCCAGGCGCGGCGAGCCGCTACTCGCGCGGCCCTCGAGGAGGCGCGCAATACTCAGCTGGCGACCGACCTCGAGGAGATCGAGGCGGTCGAGTTGCAGTACGGACCGAGCAGCGTGGTCGTCGAGCACCCCGTGTTCGCCCCGGGCCTCCCGGCTGCGGTGGCTGTCAGGTGCCCCAAGACCGCCGAGGTCAAGCGGTACCAGGACACGATCCGCCCATCGAAGCGCGGCGACATGGGCGACCCGATCCAAGCCGCGCGCCAGCTGGGCCTCGTGTGCTTGGCGTACCCGCCGCAGGACTCGCCGCTGCGTGCGGCCCTGCTGGAGCAGCGCCCGGGCATCGAGGTCGATTTTGGCAACGCGGCCATGAGGTTGGTCGCGGCCAAGGCGGAGGACGAGGGAAAAGGCTAACCGAGGCCCGGGAGGCCATGCGGACGCACCCGGGCCGGCTCGCGGCTGGCCTGCTCGAGGTCTGGGGGGTCGATGATCCGAGCGTGGAGGCACAGGCCGCATGCTTTCGGCTGGCGTCCGTGCTATGCTTGGTCGAGGCGACCCTGACGAAGCGGTGACCCATGGCCGACGCAGCACAATACGCGATCGATATCGCCGCCAGGCTCGACGCCAGCGCGACCTTCGAGCAGCTGGACGAGCTCGCGGCGAAGCTGCAGTCAGGGGGCGCGCGCGCGGGGGCCTTCGAGGAGGCGATCGCAAGGGTCAAGAGCCAACTCGATTCGGCCTCGGCGGCGGCGGCCGCGGCCGCGCAACGGCTGTCTGACGGCCAGGCGGAGTACCGGCAGCTCGAAGCCGCGGCCCTGAGCGCGGCGAAGGCGGCCGAGCGCGCAGCCCAGAAAAATGGGGGCGTGATCCCGCCGGAATTCGGGGCTCGGGTGGACGCGGCGAAGGCGGCGGTGAGTGCCTATTTGCCGACGTTGCAACGGCTGGAATCCGAGTCCGAGCAGGCCGCGGCGGCGCAACGGAAGCTCGCCCAGACCGGGCAAAGCCTGAGCCGGGTCGTCCAGCGCACCCGCGATCGGCTGGGCGACGCCGCGACCAAGGTCAGCACTTTTCGGGGGGCGCTGGGGGATCTCGGCGGACCGCTGGGAACCTTGGGCGAGGCCCTACTTCTACCTGTTCAGGCATTTGTGGACCTCGAGGAGTGGTTCGGCACCGGAGCCGCGACCGCCGTGGTGGCCGGCATCGGTGTGGCCGCGCTCGCCGCGGCGGTCGTGATCCTGACCGCGGCCCTCGTGGCCGGGACGATCGCGGCCACGGCCTACGCCGTCAAGATCGCTGACACGGCTCGAAGCGCCCGACTGGCGCAACAGGCGATCGAAGCCGCGGAGCCCGCCATTGCCGGGGTATCGGGCCAATATTCCCAGCTGACCGATCAGACCGGGCTGGCCACGACTCAGCTGAATGGCTTGGCTCGCAGTCTGCACGAGGCCGGTGTGTCCGCCGCGGAGCTCCCCGCGGCCCTGCGTGCAGCGTCACTCGCCGAGGCCGCGCTCGGTCAGGGCGGGGCCGCGAAATTCGTGTCGGACATCAAGGCCGGGAAGTTGGGCGTCCAGGAATTCGCCGCGACTGCACAGCAGAAATTCGGCGGCATCGTGGCCCGCCAAATGCTGGGCCTCGAGGCCCAGGGGGCGCGGCTGAGCCGCAATGTCAGTGGCCTGTTTGCCGATCTGAATATCGAACCTGTCCTCGCCGGAATGTCCACTTTGGTCGGGCTTTTCGACAAGAATTCGACCTCCGGCCGGCTCCTGCAGTCGGTGATCTCCGGCGTGCTCCAACCCCTGATCGATCAGGGCCAACTGGCCGCCTGGGTGGTCGAGGCCCTGTTCCTCGGTTTCGCGATCGGCGCGGTGAAGGCGTACCAAGCCATCAAGCCGGTGGTCGATACCGTGGCCGGGTGGGTGGGCCTCGACCTGTCCGGCTGGGAGCTCGAACCGACCCTCAGGGCGATCGCCAAGGCCGCTGAATTCCTCGCCCCGGTGATCCTGGTCGTGGTCGCGGGCGTCCTGGCCCTGGCCGCGGTTGTCGGTCTACTGGTGGCGGTGCCACTCGCGATCTGGATCGCGGTGATGGGCAGCCTGGCCTACGTGGTGTCGTCATTCGGGGCTCGTCTATACGGCCTTGTGACGGCCGTCCAAGCCGTGGTCGGCTCGATGCGCCAGCTGGGATCCGACCTGATCGCGGGCCTGGTCGCGGGCATCCAATCGGGCGCGGGCGCGGTGACCTCGGCCGTGACCGGCGCCGTGGGCGGGGCGATCAGCGCGGCCAAGCGTCAGCTCGGGATCGCGAGCCCTTCGAAGGTCTTCGCCCAGATCGGCGGCTACACCGCCGAGGGATTCGCGGAGGGCGTCGAGGGCGGCCAGGCCCAGGCCCAGGCCAGCATGGCCGACCTGGTGAGCCCGACGCCGGCCCTGCGCGCGGCGGGAGGGGAGGCCTCGGCTTCCTCTGGACGGGCCGGGGCGACGGTCACGATCGGGTCAATCACGATCGGGGATTCGCCCGTTGCGGCGGACAACTGGAATCGGCTCCGGGAGATCCTCACTGACGTATTCGAGGCAGACGCCATCGCTCTGGGGGCGACGTCATGATCAGCCCGGTCGAAGACCTCGTCGACGTCCTGGTCTTCGGTGACCGGGTGTCGCCCGGGACCGTGACCTTGACCGGCCATGACCGGTCGTGGTCGTGGGACGTCCAGAAGGCCAAGGGCCAAACGGGGGCGACGTCGCAGTTACAGGGCCTCGACCTGGCAGAATTCCAGGCAAGCTTCTACCTGGCTTCGGTCGAGGACCAGTTAGCGTGGCCCGCGTTCGCCCGGGTCCTGGAGTCCACCGTCGGCGGGGCGGCGCCCAAGGCCCTCGCGATATGGCACCCTGACCTGGCGTTGCAGAAGATCACCGAGGCCTGCGTGACGATGATCGGAGGGCCTATCCGTGACGCCCGAGGCGGGGTCACCGTCCAGGTCAAATTCATCCAGTACAGCCCCCCGAAGCCAAAGCCGCCGGCGTCCGCCACGGCCGGCACGGGCACCGACGGCAAGGCCCAGAAGTACGATCCCAACAAGGCGGCCAGGGACGAATTGAATGGCCTCCTGACCAACGCGGGGAAGCCGTGAGCACGGCAACGCTCCAGGGTGCCGCGTGCTCCCGCGTCCGGGTCCAGATCCCGGCGTGGGGGCTTTGGTGGGCGGACGTGGATCTGGTCGAGCCCGTCGAGCTCGCCGGGGCAGTGACCCTCGCCCTGGCCGGCGCGACGTGGCGCGGGACGATCGTCTCCGGTGGCGTGGCCCTCGGGCGGGCTGCGTATCGCGTCGTCGCGGGCGCGGGGGGATGGGGCCAGGACGTCCCCGCCCGGTCGTACTCCGACGACTCCGGTGTCTCGGTGCGGTCGGTGCTGGCCGACGTCGCCACGGCCGCGGGGGAGACCATCACCGGCCTGCCCTCGACTCGAGTCGGCAGGCACTTCGCGCGCGCGGCGGGGCCTGCCTCGATGGTGCTGCACGAGCTTGCCCCGCGGGCGTGGTACGTCGACGGCGAAGGAGTCACGCAGATCGGATCCCGACCGGCCACGGCCTACACCACGCAGGCCACACGGGTCCGCGACGATCGCCGGATGGGTGTGGTCGAGCTCGTGGTGTCCTCCGCCGTCGGCCTGGTCCCGGGGGCGACTGTCGAGGGGCACGAGCCCGCGTCCGACGTTGAGCTCGACCTGTCGAACAAGAGGCTGACGGCCCGTCTGTACGCGGGCCCTTCGAGCTCGCGGCGGCTGTCTGCCCTGGCCAAAATCGTCGAAGCCCTCGACCCTCGAAGGGCCTATCGTGCGACGTATGATGCTCGAGTCGTCAGCCAGACCGGAGACCGGGTCCACCTGCAGATCGTGCGGTCGTCGTGTGGCCTGGCGGACCTCGCCCGGGTGCCGATGCGCGGGCCTTACGGCGTGCGGGCGACGGTCACTCCGGGGGCGATCGTGAGCGTGGCCTTCGCCGACGCGGACCCGTCGAGGCCCTACGTCGTGGCCGGGCCCGCCTGGGATGACCCGGGTTGGATGCCTGTCCTAATCGAGCTCGCCACGACGCCGCGGCTGGCCGTGGCCCGCCAGACCGACCCCGTCCAGGCGGGCCCGTTCGCCGGCACGATCACCCTCGGGTCGACGAAAGTGAGCGCCGGCTAATGGCGATGTCCTCTTCGGTTCTGTCCGCGGCCCTTCGGGCTGCGATGCTGGCCGACACGGCGATCGGTGCAGTCGATGGCCCTGCCTTGACCGCGATGTGTGACGCGATCGCCGCGGCCGTCGTGACCCATATAACGGGATCGGCTGTGGTCACTGTGCCCCTCGGGGTGGCGGTACAGGTCGTGCCGGCCACGGGCACTGGGGCGACGACTGCGCCCGGAGTAGGAGCGATCACGTGATCGGCTATGGTGTCGATACCTACTGTTTGGCCGAGCTCCAGACTGGCCGGCTTGTCGGTGGCCGGACTCGGCTGGTGCAATCGATCTACCACCGGCTGACCACGCCGCGCGGGACCCTCCAGGGAGGCCCCGAGGAGTCCGCCTATGGCCTTGACCTCGCGGGCTGGGTCGGCTCTGTCGGTACCGCGGTGGCGGTCGCGGCCCTGCCCAGCCTGGTCGAGGCCGAGCTGTCCAAGGACTCACGGGTCGAGTCGGTGGCCTGCACCGTGTCACGCGCGGTCTCATCGGGTCGCGTGGCCCTGACCGTGCGAGTGGCCGTGACTCCGGTGGACGAGGGCGAGGACTTCGCGCTGACACTGGCCGTGTCGGATGTGTCCGTGGAGTTGATTGGAGGCCTGTCATGATCGATGTAAAGACCCTGTTTACCGTCGAAACGGCAGAATCGATCCTGGCTTATGGACTCGAGGTCGCGACCGCGCTGGGGCTGCCGGTGACGTCGTGGCAAGTGGACGACCCGAGTCGGGTGCTGTTCAAATTCGTTAGCCGAATCTTGGAAAGCCGGGATGCCCAGGCCAGTCTGTTCATCCGGTCGGGATTCCTGCTGTCCTCCGAAGGCGCTTGGAAGACTCTGATCGCAGCCGAGTTCTTCGACGTGACTCGCGTGGCCGCGACCTACGCGACCAGCACGATCACCCTGGCCAACGGTGCTGGGGGCTTCTATCAGCGCGACGCGGGCGATCTCGTGGTGAAGTCCTCGACCTCGGGAGTCACATACCACTCGACCGCGGCATTCACTCTGGCGAGCGGGCCCGGAACAACGACGACCGTCGCCGTCATCGCGGACGAAGAGGGCGCCGACGGATCTGCCATAGTCAACGCGATCGACACGTTGGTCTCGACGATGACCGGAGTCACGATCACGGCGAGTACGGCCGCGGTCGGGCTGGACGAACAGTCTGACGCCAGCCTGGACGAGGCCTGTTTGAATTCCCTCGGGGCCCTCAGCCCGAATGGCCCGCCCGATGCCTACAATTCGGTCGTCACCGATCCTGATCGGACCGGGACCAGCGCAATCACCCGCGCGGCCTCGACGGAGAACAGCTCAACCGGCGTCGTCACCGTCTATGTCGCCGGGCCCTCGGGGGACGTGGCCTCGGGTGACGTCGTGCTAGCCCAGGCCGCGATCGATGCCTGGGCGACGCCGTTGTGTATCACGGCCACCGCGGTCAATGCGACCGAGACGACGGTGACCGTGACCGCCTCCGTGTCGGGCGACGATATCCCGGCCTCGGTAGACGCGGACTGTGAAGCCCTGATCGGATCCTTGTTCGGGTCCACTCCTATCGGCGGCCTAGTGTCGAGGTCGGCACTGATCAGTCTGATCCACGGCTACTGCGTGGATGAGGGCGCGACCGACGTCACGGTCACGATGTCCGCGCCCGCGGCGGACGTCACTCTCGCCACCGGGGCCGTGCCGGTCGCTGGCACGATCACGATCACGGAGGTCTGAATGGCCAGCAATCTGCGCGCGATAGTGAGTAGTCTTCTCCCATGGTGGCTGACCTCCGGGCAGGGCGGGCTACTCGCCGAAGGTCTGGCCGGCGTGGTGGACGTGCACGTGCAGAAGGTCCGGTCGGGGCTGGAAGCCCGCTTCCCGCGTCGGGCGGGGGAATCGGCGCTCACCTTGATCGGGCGGTACCGGCTGATACCTCGAGGTCGAGCCGAGACCTCGGCGCACTACGCTGAGAGGCTAGTCGCGTGGCGGGGCCGACTGGGGCACCTGACGCGCGGCTCGGCGTGGGCCCTGCTGAGCCAGGTGGCTCACTACTGGGGCGAGGCCGGCGCCTGGACGTGGGACGCCCGCGGCAATCGGCGCGCGCGGGCCGCCGACGGGACCGAGACCAGCTCCACGGGCACGTGGGTCTGGGACGGCCTGTCCGGCTGGGCCCGCTTCTGGGTCGTGCTCGACGGGACTACCTGCGGCCTGACCCAGCAGGACGACCTGGGCGCCACGGTCGGGATCGCCGGGTCCGTGCCGGACGACTGGGCGGCGATGCGTCGGCTGGTGCAGGGGCCCCACCGCTGGTGCCCGGCGGGCACGCAGCCCGAGTGGCTGGTCGTCAGCCTGGACGGGTCAGACGTCACGCCCGACGCGGAGTGGGCCACCTGGGGCAAATTGTATGGGATAGGCGGAGGCGAGTATCGGCTGATCCCGGCGCGCGACACGTCGGCGCGGTATGTGTCGCTGATCCCCAGGACATACTCGGGCGACCCGGACCGGGCGTGCGAGGAGGCCCAGTATGGCGCCGGTACGCTGCGGGGGGACCCGGCCAGCTTCCCCTTGACCGCGCTCGGTCCTGAGGGTAGAGTCTATGCCGGAGATCCGGCCAGCTTCCCCCTGGCCGCGACCCTACCCGACGACGGTGATAGCCCATGGCTGTGAGCGCTTCAGATTTCGATGTGCCTTTGGAGGCACTGTTCGACCGTACCGCGTGCCTTGTCCCGGACGTGACAGTATTCACTGCCGACGGCACCTGGACGAAGCCCGCTCATGCACTGTGGGTGGATCTGGTCGTCGTCGGCGGGGGCGGCGGGGGCGGCGGGGGCAACGACAGCGATAACAACGTGCTCGACGGGGGCGGGGGCGGGGCCTCGGGCGCGGTCCTGCTGCGGACGTGCCGCGCTGGCGACTTGCCGGCGACTCTGACCGTCACGGTCGGGTCGGGGGGCGCGGCGGGCGACGACTCGGGAGGCGCGGGGGGCGCCGGCACGGCCGGCACTGCTTCCAGTGTGGCCGGCGGATCGGTCTCGATCACGGCCGCGGGCGGCGGGGGCGGCGGGGGCGGTAACACGGCCCCGGCGGCCGGCGTGGCTCCCACCGGCGGTTACGCGGGCGGGGCTGGTGGTGACGCGGCCGACGGCTCGGCCGGCGGGACCGGGTACCTGGCCCCCGGCGGGGCGGCCGGCTCGGTCGGATCAGGCTCGACCTGGGCCACCGGCGGCGGACCCGGCCTCGGCTACGGCGCCGGTGGTGGGGGCGGTGGCGGTGGAGCTGGCAGCATGACGGCATCGGCTGGCGGCGGTGGCGGGGGCGCCTCGGGCTTCGGGGTCGAGGCCATCGCGGTGCAGGGGTATGCGGCCTATGCGGGCGGGCCCGGCCCGGGCGGGGCAGGTGGGGCCGGGATTGTTGTCGTCACGACGTGGCGAGGAGTAGCGGTATGAATTTCGGAATCAAGAACTACATCCCAACGGCGTCTGAGCAGGTCACGGACGACGAGCACAACTTCGCCAAGCGGGTGCACTGCATCCGCGCCAACGCCCGCGGTCGGATCTACGTCCGGCTGCGCGGCGACGGGGCCTCCGACTGGCGGGCCCTCGACGTCGAGGCCGGCGAGTATGTATTCGGCGAGATCGTGGCCGTCCGGCGCGGTGCCGTGGCGGCCGCTGACCTCCTGGGCTTTGTCCTCCCGGTGGAGTGATGGGCGTATTCGACGCGCTACTAGGCCGGATCCTGTCGAACGGGACCGAGCTCGAATTGCAGGGCGGGATCGATTTCGGGCCGGAGTTCAGCGTTACCCCGAATCGCGCGGCGAAGACGCTCGGGGTCAAGCTGGACATCCTTAACAGCTTTACGTGGATCGGCAACGCGACCACCGTCGCGGCCGGCGCGGCCGAAGTGGTTCTGGCACTGGACGGTGCGGACACGACGCTGGACGTGGCCGACGTGCTGGCCAACGGGACGATCGTCGACCTCGGCTTCCGCGTGGTGGTCCAGTCGCGACCGAGCACCAGCCTGGACGTGCAGATCGACTCCTTTGTGTTTGGTTTTTGCTACGACACAACCGAGAGCGAATACGTCTTGATCGATGACGCCACCGGGGACACGGTCGCGACCCATGGGACGTTGATCGAAGGCTATGACTTCACGGTCGCCAGTGGGAACCAGTACCAGATAAATTTCGGTGAAGGCGAGATCAGCTTGAGCCTGGTACAGACGGCCACGGCCCGCTCGGCCACGGTCACCACGTGGCGATCACGATCGACGGAGGTAGCGGTATGAGCCGGAGCGGACGAATGGGCCTGGGTCTCGGGCTGTCGATGGGCGCGGGGCGGCAGAGTGGTCTGGTGCGCCCCGCCCAGATCCCCGGCCTGGTGATGTACCACGACTGTAGCGTTGGGGGTTTGACAAGTGTTGGAACATCGGCGCCACCAACCGATATGGGTGCTGGTGAGTGGTACGATACTCGACTTACAGCACTTGGTGGAAACGAGACCGATGGCTGGACATGGAGGGAGGAAAACGACCTTGGCGTCAAGCAAGTATACCCTAATGCCGTGACAGTAGCGCAGGCACAGTCTATCTACGCATCAATAAAAGCCAAGCGTGGAGTTGGTACGCGCAATTTGCACTTTACCTCGGGTGGCCTGACTGTGTATTTTGTCCTGGCTGGCGCTGGGTCTGTCACAGTGGAATCTGGCGTCGATGGCGGTAGTACTATCAGTGGACCAGACGCTGATGGGTTCTACACATGTGTAGCGTGCGGAGTCACGACCACCACAGATACACTATATCGATGGCGGTTCCACAATGGTAGCACCACTAACTACACCGGAGACAGCACAAGCACTGTCGTGTTCAAGGAACCATTCTTCAATGCTATATTGTGTAGCGCTTGGGCCGGGCAGACTGCCAATGCTGTTATCGACCAAAGCTACATTGCGGCCAATCTGGCACAATGGGTCCAGCAACGTGCGGTCATAGCGGCCAGCGGCTCAGATTGGAGCCTGACTGAGGACAGTACAGCGTCGAACACACACAATGCATCACTGAGTGCCACATTTACGCTGGCTATACCAGTCACTATTACGGTTTCGGTGAAGCGCGGAACTGGTAGTCGTGATGCAGCCCTATACGTCGGCGGCAATGTGTATGCATTCGTTCGACTTTCTGACGGAGCTGTCACGCTCACAAATGCAACATGTACTGTCACAGCAGACGGGGACTGGTGGGTCATCAGTCTGACGACCGCCGCCACGGCACCATCAAGCACAGCAGTATATCTATATCTGACCGCAGCGGGCGCAGTCACCTACAATGGAGACGGTTCGTCGTCTTGCATCGTCAAATCAGGAATCACGATCAGTCAAGCGCCATCGGCTGTACAGCCGTTGGACTTCAGTCAAGCCACAACAAACGTACAGCCGTCGCTGCTCCTAAAATCTGGTGCTAGTGCATCGATAAACGGCCATATCTGCCCGTACATATTATACGATTCTACTAACACATACAATAAGTTCCTCCCGTTAACGGGAGGAAAGCAGATTACGAACATACTACACGACGGTACCGGGTGTACTTATGTGCTTGCGCTATACCCGCAGTCTACGTTTGCCGCCACTCGTATGATACTTACGACTTAGAGCACCGCCGCCTCGGACATCGGTTTCTCCATGTACTTCACTGCTGCCGACAAGATATATATACGAGTTCGTGAGGGCACAGCTACTGATGCCGTGATGCGTGAGGCTGACGTGACTGTCGTCGAGCCGCAAATCTACACGTATCGTATGAGCACTGCATACGGTTCGAGTCTTAGGCGTAATGGTGTCGAGATTCTTGCACCAGCTGCGCTGAGTGCTGCAGCCGCGGTTGCAAACCACACCGAAGCGTTTAAACTTGGCCGAGTTGCCAATGTAGCCAATGCAGATGCTCTGTACTTTGGTGACGCTCTGTATGGTGCTGTTCTGTCCGACGCGGAATGCCTGGCGGTTGAACAGTACTGGAATGCACGATTTGCACTCGGGATCGCGGGGCTATGAAACTCCAACTTGATGACGCGAAAGCAGTGCTCGCGATCGAGAACACCGACGTGGGACTCCCGACGCGCGGAGTCCACATCCGCCGCGACGGAACACCGGGCACCGAGCCGGGAGCACGGTACGTGGACCTGGACGCGCCAGACCGGCCCGGCTGGACTGTGCGCGTGCGGGAGGAGACAGATGACCCGCCGCTTGATGTGTGCGAGGCGTGCGCGCCAAAGATCAAGGACTCCGCCTGCAAAAAGCGGGTTGAGGACGAGATCAAAAAGGCGAAGCCGGCCAAGGCCGAGAAGGTCGATCTGCGGTGAGACTCCTCGCCGTGCTTGCCGTGTCGTGCTCGCCCGCGATGGCGCCGGCCGGCACGGACGTCACTCTGCACGATGCGGGCACTTGCCACAGCGTGCGAGTAGCGCCACGGCGAGCGGTGACGGCGGCTCACTGTACGCGATCACCGGAGCGCGACGAGCTCGCCGACGTGGCGTGGGTGGACGTGGCGACGGGCCCCTATCTCGAGATCCGCAGCCCGCCCAGGATCGGCGAGCGGGTGACAGCGTGCGGCCAGCGCGGAACCATCGAGCGGGTCTCGCTCGCGTGGCGGTCCGCGCTCGTGTCGGTGCGCGCCGAGCGTGGCGACTCTGGCTCTGCTGTGCTAGGATCTGACGGCGCGCTCGTGTGCGTCGTTACCGCCTATCGCGTGCCCGACCATGCCGCGCTCTGCGGCCTACTACTGGAGACCCCATGATCAGATTCGCCCCCATCCTACTCCTCGCCCTCATCCTCACCGGCTGCTCGTCCGACGACGGCGTGCCGGGCTACCTCGTGGACTGGCTCGTCGTGCTCCTGGCACCCGTGGCTACGGCTGCGGTCGCGCTGGCGGGCCGCGCGGTGCAGCGGTACGTCGAGACGCTGACCCGATCCGCCATGGTGCGGGAGACGCTCATCCGTGCGTCCACCGTAGCGGGGCTGGCCGCGCTCGAAGTGGCGTCGGTATTCACGGCTGCCATCAAGACCGCGTCCGAGGACGGATCGCTCACGCCAGCAGAAGGCCGTCAGGCGCTGAACCTAGCGCTCGCCAAAGCCCGCGAATACCTCGGACCCAAGGGGCTCGCCGCGCTGGATGAAATCCTCGGCCGCGGAGGTGACCAGGCCGTCGATCGGTACCTGATCGCGCTGATCGAGGCGGCCCTAGCCGCGGAGAAAGGTCAGCTCAAGTGAAGGGCCTAATCAGGGCGGCAATCCGACTGCTGGTCCGCCTCGTGACTCGCGACCCGGCCAAGACGGTCGAGGCCGTGCGCGACGTGGCGACGTCGGTCCGGGACGAGGCCAGGCGCCGCCGATGACCCCCCGGCGCCGCGCGATCGTCGAGCTCGCCTACTACCTGGCCGATCACGGGGTCTACACGGACCCCGTGGCGCGCGCCGTCGTCGAGGGCCGGGACTACACCCGCGGGCCCGGGACCTCGTGCGTGGAGCTCCTCGATTGCGTGGCGTTCGCGGCCGGTTGTCGGGCGCCCAATATCAATCGCACCGAGCACCGTGGACGTCGGCCCCAGCGCGACCTCGGCTGGTTCCTGCACGGGTCCGGCCATGGCGGCCGGATCAGGACGTTCCCCCGCCTGTCCGATCTGCAGCCGGGGGACTTCATCGGTTACGATTTCGACCGGGGCGGGCACGCGGCGATCTACCTCGGGGCCGAGGACGGCGTAGCCCTGACGGCCGACTACGGCCAGGCCAAGGGTGGAGGCCGGCTGTACTCCTGTCCGATCGTCGAAGGGGCCCGGCTACGCCTTCGAGGTCGCGCCGTCTGGGCCGCCGTCGACGTCGATACCTTGACATACACGGCCCCGGCCCAAACGGTGGCCGAATGGTGCGCTACTCACGGGCTGCCCGACCCGGGCCCGACCCTTCCCGCGGAGTACCTATGATCGACGAGACCCCCGACACCTTGAGGGCGCCTGCCCCCGAGCCCAGCCTGGCCCAAATCCTCGCCCGGGTGGAGGACGTCGCGCACGCGGTCGCAGTCCTGACGGGTCACGTGCTTGAGCTCCACGAGGCCCACCGTCGCCTGCCCTGCCATCGAGAGGCGGCCGAGTGAACCCCGTCGTACGGCAGGCATTCCGCGGCTATTCCGAGCCCCTCGAGGGGCGGGTGCCGTGGGCCTATCTGGACGTGCGTGGCCTGGTCACGGTCGGCGTCGGGTGCCTGATCGATCCGATCGTGCTCTCGACCCGGCTGCGCTGGGTGATCGGCGAGCGCCGGGCCGATGTGGCCGAGGTCGCGGCCGATTTCCGCCGGGTGAAGGCCCTTCCGGCTGGGCTTGCGGCGGCGGCCTACCGCGAGCCCGACGGGCTTCGGCTGACCGACCTTGCGATTGACGATCTGATGTACCGCCGGCTGGACATGATGGCCGGGGTCCTGGCCGACCGATTTGCGGCCTGGGATGCCTGGCCGGCGGACGCCCAGCTTGGCGCCCTCAGCCTGGCCTGGGCGTGCGGGCCCGACCTCGACGGTTGGCCCCGCTTCGTCTCGGCCTGCCGGGCCCAGGATTGGACTCGAGCGGCCGAAGAGGCCCAAATCGACACGACCCGGAATCCCGGTGTCCGGGCGAGGAATGAGCGGCACCGAGTCCTATTCGCGAATGCGGCCGCCACGGCCCGGAATCCCTTGGCCCTGGACCCGGGCACGCTTTGGTGGCCGCTGGAGCTCGTGTGCAGCTGACCGGCCCCCCACCCCCGCCGGCATGGCGCCTCGAAGCCCCCGAGGACCGCCGGGCGCGGCTGCAATACCGCGCGGCCCTGTGGGCACCCACGGCCGCGATGCTGGCTGTCCTGGTACCGGCCCTGCTTGGCGTGTGGACGTCGTGCGCGTCCGTCCCGCGGGACGTAGCTGCCATGCGCGGGGGTGTCGAGGCCATGTCCCGCGACCTGGCCAGCCTGCGAGACCGCGTGCGGGACGCCGAGACGGCCGCCGGCGCGGCCCGGCGCGAGTCCGGTGAGGCACTGGCCAAGGCCCGGGCCGTGGAGGTCACGGTGGACAGCCATCACCCAAGTGATTAGGGTCTGGGCATGACTGACCAGAAGGTATCAACGCGTCGCGTTCGGCTTGTTTTTTCTCTCCAGTGGAGCGTTGGCCGCGGGTATCACCTGGTGGTGTCTGTTTCGCCAGCCCAAGCCACTGCCCTACGGGCTGTCGGGTCGTGGACGTATGACTTCGGCGAAGGGTGGAGAGCTTCAATCGGTGTGCGTGAGTGCATGCGCATACTAAGCCAGTGCCATGACTGACCCCGCCTGGCCCCTCACCGAGCTCGGCGTGCCGTGGCTCGACCTCCGCCATGCCGCGACCAGCCTACCCCTCCCGGTCCTCGGCTGGGGCTCGGTCCGGCGGAGATCCGATCTGCCGCACGGCGCCACCTGGCACGGGTACGTGGACGACGCCCGATTTCGTCGGCTTTGGGATCATCCGGACGACGTGGCGCAGAGCCCGGCCCGCGTGGTCGTCGAGCCGAATTTCTCGATTTACGACCAGTCGCCCTATCCCGTGGCCCTGTGGGCGACGTACCGCAAGCGCTGGCTGGCGCGGTATTGGGGCGGCCTCGGTCTGGCGGTCATCGTCGATCTGAACACGTGCAGGCGATGGCGCGACCTGACCCTCGAGGGAGTCCCGCACGGCTGGCCCGCATACGCGACTCGTGGATACGCGGACAGGCTCGACGACATCGAGGCCGAGTACGAGCTCGCACGTGATCGGGCCGGCGGCCCGCCTGGGATCTTCCTCGTCTACGCCGGCGGCGCGCAGGTCGCGGCCATCTGTGCCGGCCGCGGCTGGACCTACGTCGACGACCAGTCCCGTGTGGCCCGCGAGCGCGAGGTGCATCCCCGTGAGGCCACGCTGGCCGCGCCCGAGTTCGACGCAGACGCCGAGGGCTGCGATGGCGAAGGGTAGCGGCGGGCCCGGCACGGGCGGGGCCTCTCAGGCCTCGGGCGGGGCCCTGGTCCAAGGGATCGGCCCCGCTGAGGCCGGCCGCGCTCGAGACGTGCTCGGGATCGCCCCGACCGAATCGGCCATGGCCGATGTGCTAGGCGTCTCGGGCATCGAAGGCGCCAGGGTCAGCGCTGGCATGCGCTCCGATGGCGCCGTAGTCGTCACGGCCGTCTGGCCCGTGGCGGGCGGCGAGGCCCACATCACACGGACCTTCCGCCGCGGCCCGAAGGGGCTGACCGTCCACCACGACAACATCCTGCTGCCCGAAGCGGCCCAGGGCGCAGGCCTCGCGCGACCGATCCTAGCCCAGCAATTTCGTGCCTACGATCGACTCGGCGTCAAGCGCGTGACCCTCGACGCGGCCAAAACGGGCCGCTACGTCTGGCCGCGTGCGGGCTATGAGGCCCCGGCGGACCAGACCCGGCGCGTGCGAGCCGCGTTCGAGCGCCAGACCGGCGTGGATGCGCGCGGCATGAGCGTGGGCGATATCGCACGCCACCCGAAGGGCAAGGCCTTCCTCACGTCGCCGGTGGCGCCCACGATTTTCGGCATGCACGTCGACCGCGGGACGCCCGGCTGGGCCTCGGTCAGGGCCTATCTCGAGCGCACGTGAGAAATCGACTCAGCCCGGAGTTGACTCAGCCCGCGGACGTGGCTATACATGAGTCGTCCGGGACACGACACTAAAAGGTCCTAGCGAGCGCCGGCGAACCCAGGCCCTAGCGAGAGCAGCCACGGCGAATCGGTGGCGGTCGGGCAGGCAAGACACTGCAGCTAGCGAGGGACGGCGAATCGGTCCCACCCAGAGAGGCCCGGAGAAATCCGGGCCTTTCGTCATTTCAGCCTTTCGTCTTCCGGGTCCAGGCAGGCCGGGGCCCCATCGAGCTCGACGCAGATCTCTGACGACCGGCACAAGGCCCGCCCGTCGCACAAGTGCGGCAGTCCGGTGTCGGACCCGTCGCAGCCCGCCAGTATGGCCGCGATCACGACGACCGCCCGCACCATGCCCCAAGGGACTCGAGTCAGGCCGCGATAGGGCTCGACCGTCCGTCGTCCGGCGAAACGCTCGGCTGCGATCAGGATCCCTCGCCGGGTCGAGCTCACGACCCAGCCGACGGTCTCGGCCAGACATGTCTCGGGCTGAACGTCGTGATCGGCCTGGTCCAGCTGGTATGCATCGTCCCACCGGACCAAGACCAGGGACCCCTTCCGCGGCCGCCTGGGCTTCATATCCAGCACTCCGCCCGATCGGTGTCGGCCTTGGCGCGGGCGTACCGGGCACGGCCGCCCTCGGTGTCGGGGGGCGTGCCCAGCCATGCACGCTGGGACTCGACCCATCGTCGGGTGCGCTCGCGGTCCCGGTCGGACAGCGGGGCT
Source organism: Acidobacteria bacterium RBG_13_68_16 (assembly GCA_001766905.1). Classification (GTDB taxonomy): domain Bacteria; phylum Acidobacteriota; class Thermoanaerobaculia; order Thermoanaerobaculales; family Thermoanaerobaculaceae; genus RBG-13-68-16. The sequence goes on along the minus strand of MEKI01000059.1, from coordinate 16,747 downwards.
TCCAGCCGCGCGCGGGCGATGTCGCAGGCCTCGGCGCTCGAGTCGAGCAGCAGGTACGGCCGACCCAGGATCCGGCAGGCCTGGCCCGTCGTGCCGGCGCCGCAACACGGGTCGCAGACGAGCTCGTCGGGATCGCTGAACCACGAGACCTGGCTCAGCATCAGGTCGAGCGGCTTCTCGGCTGAGTACTTGTCCCGGCCGCGGAGGCTTCTGGCGTCGAAGACCCCAGCCGGACTCGGCTCGCGGCTCTCGAAGGCGGTGAGCGACCCCGGCCCGCTCCAGTGCTTCGGTCCGCGGGCGTGGTGTATCGTGACCAGCTCGGCTCCACTCGGCGGCCGGTCCCCAGTGAGCTGGGGCTGCGACCATCGCACCCACGGGACCGACCGGACGTAGTCGAGCCCGGCCAAGGCATCGCGCCAGACGTGGCCGGACTCGAGATCCGAGAAGACCAGACTCCACCGGGTGGCGTGGCCCGCCACGGCCGCGAGGGCCAAGCGGAGTTCAGGCGTCAGGCTGGCGAAGCCGAGGTCTCGCTTGCGGGGGCGGCAATCGCCCTGGCTGTTGTTCGAGCTGGCCATCCGGTGGACCCGGTCCGAATACGGGGGGTCCACTATCAGCGTGGCGATCGGTGCCTGCAGCACCACGTCCAGGGCCGTTGTGAGGTCGGCGTGGTAGACCGCGGTCATCGGTCGGCCCCGTCGAGGGCGGGGGCAGCCAACTCGGCCAAGCGCACTGCGGCTCCTTCGACGGCCGTGATGTCCTCGGCCGGGGCCGGGGCCATTTCGGCCTCGGCTGGGGCGCCCGGGCACAGCCGCGCGATCTCCCGGTCCAGGTACCACCGCGCCTTGCGGAGGTCCTCAGCCGGGTCCGGGCTTTTCAGCCCGGCCCGCCAAATGTATTTGATCGCGTTGCCCAAGTTGAAGCCCATGTGCTCCGTGATCTGGATGCACTCGACCCCGCTGGGGTGCGAGCGGTAATGGTCAGGGTTGGTCGGGTCTTTGGTCATGGGGTTCCTATGTGTCCGCGGGCGCGGCGGCGCAACCCTTACCGTCGCAGTATTCGAAGCCCTGCGCGGCTGGCTGTTGGTGGCCGCCCTACAGCGGTTCTGGAGTGCTTTGCGCGGCTGTTGGTGGCCGCCCTACAGCGGTTCTGGAGTGCTTTGATGTCCGGTCGCAGTATTCGAAGCCCTGCGCGGCTGTTGGTGGGCTTAAGTCACGCTGGTCACGCCGGTCACGGGGGGTAGTCGCAGTATTCGAAGCCCTGCGCGGCTGTTGGTGGATGACCGCCCCAGTTTGGGCCGGAACCGCTATCTGTGTCGCAGTATTCGAAGCCCTGCGCGGCTGTTGGTGGCAGCTGACCGCGGCGGAGGGCGGGGCCCTTCCGAGCGTCGCAGTATTCGAAGCCCTGCGCGGCTGAAGCCCTGCGCGGCTGTTGGTGGGGGCCTGGGCCCCGGGCTGGCTGGCCCGGGGTGCGGTTGTCGCAGTATTCGAAGCCCTGCGCGGCTGTTGGTGGATCAGCATGCTGATCCAGGCCGAGCGGTGCGCGTCGGTCGCAGTATTCGAAGCCCTGCGCGGCTGTTGGTGGGCGTCGACCAGCCGGCGAACCGTGCGCGGGTGCGATCGGTCGCAGTATTCGAAGCCCTGCGCGGCTGTTGGTGGGGCCCTCGCAGGACCCTAGTCATTCTGCACACTTGCGCCACGCTTTGCGAGCGCCTCCTTCGCCCGCGCCAAAAGTGTCCGACAAGCATCACGATCACGGTCGCCAACGTAGCCGCAGGCGTCGCACGCGACAAGCAAATCCGCAGTCTTTTCGCGTAGTTTCCCACAGGCCGGGCACTGGCGGGTACTGTTGCGAGCGGGTACGGTGATCCGCTCGGCACCCGACTGCTTGCACAACGATTCAAAAAGATACCGAGCCGAAAGGTCCCGATTCTGGCGCTTGCGCCGCCCCATTTGGTTCTCGGTCTGCAGGTCCTTGATTTGCTGGCCTTGGAGGTCCTCGAACGCGAACACACGGTACCGGCGCCCCAGCTCGTGGATGGCCTTGAGATAGGACTCCCTGCGGATGTGCTCGATCCGGTCACGCATGGCCGACAGCCTCCGATCCTGACGGGTCTCCCAGCGGAGCCAATCCTGCTCCTCTCGCGTGAGCACTCCGCACATATTGAGTCTTCGGCGGTAGCGCGCCCGGTTCAGCTCGGGCTCGCCGCGCGCGGCATAGACCGTGTCAAGGCGCCCCTTGAGCTCGTCGAGCTCGGAGAGCAGGTCACGACACGCAATAGGCAAGAGCACCTCTCCGGTCTGGCCGTCATCGCCGGCCCAAGTGAAGACCCTGATGCCCTGGTCCGCGGTCGCGTGCCCGTGCTCGCGGTGGCCCCAGTCGAGCGCCACAACGCCCGTCCCGGACGGCACCCGTTCGGCGAGATTGACGGCGATCGAGCACGAATACTCCCAGCCGAACCTGCCGACTCGGCGCCTCGTGAGCTTCAGAGTCCGGAAATCGGGATCCGCCGGGACCCCGTCATAGGTGCCGGCCTTCGTCCGTAAGCGAACTCGCACGCCCGCGCGGAGCTTCAAATCGATGACCCACCAGACCGGACCGCGCTCCACCAAGTCCCAGTGGTCACTGGCGATCGTGGTCGGGTCGTCGTATCGCGGGTGCTTCCACCGCGCGGATTGGCCCGTCTTGCGGACAGCCCGGACCGAGCGAATGGCTTGATCGACCTGCTTCACTAGCTCGTTCCAGGTGTCGTAGTGGCAGCGAATTTGGCTGTACAGCTCAAGGCGTTTTTCCTCGCGGCGACTCCGGCGCTTGCGCCTCGCGACTCGGGCGTCGTAGAGCGCGTCGGACTCACCCGCCTTGCGGCGACAAGCCTTCACCGGAGCGTCATCGGCCGACGCATCCAACCAGCCCCGCGCGATCTTCCACCGCGGGTCGGCGTCACGCTGGGCCTTCAGCGAACGCATGCGGGCCGCCATCGTCTTCCGGAGTTCGACGCGTGGATTCGGGCTCCACCCGGTGGCGCGCTCGGCTCGGCAGGCTCGGCGCCGGAGCTTCGCCAGGATGCGTCCGACACGGCGAAGGCCGGGCGCGCACATGTCCGCGACCAGGTCTAGCTGCTCCGCTTGATCGTCCTCGATCCGGAGTAGCTGGTGGTGCGCCCAGCGGGCGGATCTGAATTCCCTATCCAGGGCTTCGAGCCCGTCAACCACTTTGGCGGGCCTGTGGATCACTCGTATTGTCATGGCTCCTCACTCGTTAACTGCGTCGCATGCACCGTGTGTCGCCCGACCTCGCCATGCAAGGGGTCCAGGACGATTGCGACCATCCGACGCCGGGCCATGTAGCCCTGGCGGACGTGCCAGGCATCGCCCGGCGCCAGGGTGCCAAATGTCTCGACCGCGAAGCCCGCCCGCTCCCGCACGGTCTGGTGATGCACATGGCCACACAGCCAAATCCGGTAGGTCGTACGGCCCCAGGCCTCGGGCCAACGGGCGGCCAGGAGGTGCCCGAGGTCCTCGGCCTGTTTCGGCTTGTGCGTGACGCCGATCAAGCATTTCCCGTGCTCGACCACGCGGTGCTCGGCTGGGCTGGTATCGATCTTGATCCGGGGCTCACGCTCGTACAAGGCTTCGAGCGCCAATCCGAGCCAACAAGTGGCATACGGATCGTGATTTCCCGGCTGATTGACTAGTTCGACTTCGGCGTGCTTGGTTAATGCAGCGTCCAGGTAATACCGTATTGTCCGCAGCACGGCCCGCCGGACCTTCGCGTCGCGCCCGTCCACATCGAGTATGGCGCCGCCCTCGGGGGTCCTGTTCGAAGGGCTGTCTGCGTGCTGAAAATCCCCCACGTTGACGACCAGGGCCTTGCGGGTCCTCGGCGTCGCCGCGAACAGCCGATCTGCCCCGGCCGTGATCATCGCCTCGGCGCGCTTCACGTCCCACGCGACTCCGGTCTCGGGCTCCCACGCCAGCATTCCGATGTGGGCGTCCCCGATCACGTAAACAGCCAAATCGTCAGACTCCGGGCGCGGAGGGTAGACGATCGGGACCGAGCCTCGAAGGGGCTCGAGTAGGGCCGGCAGGGCGTCCAGCCAGGCCTGAGCCCGGCGGTCTTCGGCCGAGGTCTTGACCCACTGGACGAGGACCCGGCCATCCCCCGAGACCAGCGTGGACACCCCCCGGACCGCGTGACCTTCGGGCTGAGTCGAGACGAGCTCGGCGGAGGCACCCTCGGGTCGGGCACGGGCCGACTGGGTCCGGACGGCGCCGTCAGGGCCCAGCACGGTCGTCAGCTCCCGGACCTCGAATCCCTCGGGGACGGGCTCGACCGGCGGGGCCTGGTTCAGCCTGTCTCGCAGCGCGTACCGGGCCCGCGCTTGAGCTTTGAGGCGCTCGCGGATCTCCGGACGGGAGGCCCGGGCTCGGTCTCGTGCTTTTTTGCGGGCCCGGGCCTCGGGGCTCACAGCCGGATCCCCCGTTCGATCAGATCCCGCAGCTCCAACGGGATCGGCCGCCCTTCCTCTTCGATGTAGACCGGGATCCCGACCCGGATGGCCTCGGCCCGCTCGGCCCGGGCCCCGGATGACCGCTGCCAATCGGCCGTCAACAAGACCGCGTCACACCGGCGGAGCATCTCGAGGTCGCCGTCGAGCCAGACCTCGTCGGGAGCGGCCCCCTGGAAATACCTGGTATTTGTGTGCGGACACAGGACCGCGGCCCCGGCCCGCCAGACCTCGAGGGCCAAGGTCTCCGCACGTCGGATATTGGACTCGATTTCCCAGGAATTCGGGCCACGAAATGGGCCGGCGATGTAGACGACGATCATGATGCCTCCGCCCAGACCACGAGGGCCACGCACACGGAAGCCAGCACCAGTAGTCCTATGATTTCGGTCACGCCGCACCCCGCCGGACGGCCTCGACCATCCTGATCGCCCTGGACTCGAGCGGTCCAGGGATCCGACTCATGCTGGCCTGGACCTCGGCAGCGTCCAGGACAGCCCGAAGCCGGCGGGCGATGGCATCGCACGCACCGATCGCGGCCTCGGTCCTGTGGCGGCGAGCGCGTGCCCGCTCCTGATTGACGATTTCGAGCGCTGACTGAAGTCCTTTGATCACGATTTCCTCCCGAGAAAATGCAGCCCGATGCCGGCCGCATCGAGCAAATTGTGTCCGGCCCAAGTGCCGTAGTAGGTGGCGCCGGGCTTGGACCAGCGGGCCAGGCCACCGGCACGTTTGGCGAGCTCGATCCGTCGCTCGGTGTCGGGCTCGAACAGGATGCGTTCGGCATCGGTCAGGGCAGACCAGATCCGGGAATGGCTGACCGGCTTCGGCGTCGACCCCTTCCAGGCCGCCGGCTCGACGGCCACGACGCACCCGCCGAACCGCCCGGCGAGCTCGGCGCCCGCCGCGGCCAGCTTGATCAGGGTATTGGCTTTGCCCGACGACAAATCCTCCCGTGGCCGGACGATCGGGATCTCGTACACGGTGGTCACGCCCACGATATGCCGGGCCGAGCTCGACGGCCGAAGAAAGCCGACCCCGACCAGGACCCCGTCGCGGAAGGTCGCGACCGCACAGCCCGGACCGCGCACGGCGATGCCGGGGTCGATCGCGATCACCGTGCCCATAGGGGCTCCACCCACGTCGCGCACGGCGAGCAGAAGTAGGGCCGATCTCCGTCTTCCCAGTGATCGGACAAGGGGGCCTTGCACTGCGGGCACACGGGCTTGCCTGGATCGGGCGTCTCGTCCTCGAGATCCGATACCTCCTGCCTCAGCTTCCGGGCTTCCCACTGGGCCTCGTCCCGTGCGACTCGATATTGCGTGGCCATTTCATTGGCCTCGTCGAGCTCGACCCGCAAGGCAGCTCGGGCCAGTCGTGCGTCCTCGAGCGTGGCCAGGATGTCGCCCCGCAAAGCCGCCCGGGCCAGACGTGCGTCCGCGATCGTGGCCAGGATGTCCGGCAGGGCCCGGTGCTTGTCGCGCGACGTCCAGGTCGGGACCTCGGCCGGAGGCAGCCAGACCTCACACGCGGTCATCAGGGTCCGGACATCGAAGATCCGGTGAGAGACCAACTTGTAGAAGTCGCAGAACCAGGCCTTGCACCAGTTGCGGTCGAAGTGCACCGAGGCCCCGGCGATCACGATCGACGTCCCCCCGGCCAGGCTGCACAAGAACTTGTCGACCTCGAGGATCCCGACGGTCGAGGCCTCGACGTCGGCCCACAGCCCGTTGTAATGATGCATCGCCATCACCTTGGGGTCGATGTCGAGCTTGCCCAGTTCTGGCACTGACCAGTGGATCGGGGACGTGTAGGACTGCACGATCGCGAAATCATCGTCTGGCCCGTCCTCACACAGGACGGCGGCGAATTCGAGGGGCCGGCCCTTGTCGGGGTCCAGGCCGGTCGTCTCGAGGTCCAGCCAGAGGAAATTGTGTTTCATGCGCCCCCCAGCACGGACTTTGCGATAACTTGCCGAACCTTGTCGGCTAGTTGGGCGTGGCCGAGGTCGGCCAGCGCGGTCTCGAGCTCGGACCACGCCTTGTCCCGCTCGTCCGCGATCGTCTCGAGCTCGGCCCGGGCTTGGTCACGCTCACCCAGGGCCTGGCCCAGCACGGACTTGGCGACCAGCAGGTTCCCAAGCGCGGTGTAAATCGCAACGGCCTCGTCGGCCTCGGCATCCGCCAGGGCATCACAGGCATGCCCGATCGCATCGGTCACGGCGTCCCGGGCGGCCTCGTAGGGAGGTACGTGCATATACGGATTCATTTTCTATATCTCCTTCCCACCCAGCCGGACGACCCGACCGGGAATCCTCGCGCCCAGTCTGGCACGCGGGACATGATGTCAGCCAATTCGGCCTCGGCGGACGCTGCGACGGACGCCGAGACCTCACACACGATCTCGTCGTGCGCAGTCAGGACCGGATTCAGTCCGGCCCGTTCCGCGTTACACCATGCGTCGGCCATTAGGTCTCGGCAATAGGCCTGGACCGCATTTTCGACCAAAAGGCCCCCGTAGACGTGCTCGCGGTGGATCGGGCCCTGGTAGCTCAGATCCTTCCCGGTGTGGACGTCGGTGTAGACGATCGGCCGCCCCGAGGGCAGGACGCAGGCCACGTGTCGGCCGCAAGCCGAGGGGACGTACTGGAACACCCCCGCCCAGCCCGTCCGGCCCTGGGCAGCGCGGCGGAAAGCGGCCTGACACGCAGCCCACAAGCGCACGATCGGGGCGTGCAGACCCCGCCAGGCCTCGACGATGCGTTTGCGCTCGGCTTCGCACAGGCCGGACAGGTCGATCCTATTGCCGCGGGCGATGGCCTCGAACGCTTTGGGTCCGCCCCCGTATCCGCAGGCCAATTCCGCGCATTTGCCTATCTGTCTTTGGGCCTTGGTGACCTCGGAGACAGGGACTCCGTATATCGCGCTGGCCGCGACTTTGTACGGGTCAGCGCCGGACGTGTAGACGGACACGGCGAGCTCGTCCCCAGCCAGCCACGCGGCGCAACGGCCCTCGACCTGGGAGTAGTCCCGCGCGATTAGGACCTGTTCGGGCCCGGCTGTCAGCGTCGCCCGCACGAGGCACGCGATCGTGTCGGCGTCGAGCTCGGCGCCGGCCAGCGCGGCCTCGGCCAGGACATCGACGTCGACGCACTCGAGGGCCTTCGCCGGCCTAGGCAAGTTCTGGAGTTGCATACCACGCGACGACCAGCGGCCTGTGTGAGCCCCGTAGTAAGCCAGCGTGTCCCGCAGGCGGCCGTCCGCGTGGACCAGGGTGAGGCCGGCGCGCAGCTTCCCCCTCGCTATCGAGGCCAGGGCCAGCCGCGCCCGGGCGAGCGGATGATCCATTGCACCCACGGTCAGCGCCTGGGCGTTGGCCGCCCCGGTCAGAGCACAGAATTGCTTGGGAGATCGGGCGGCGGCCTCGACCTCGGCGGACGGGATACCGAGCTCGGCGGCGACGTCATCCACGACCCGCGACGCCAGGGTCCGATCGGCCCGCAACAGGGCCCGCGCGAGCTCGGAATCGAAACCGATCCCGCGGTCGTTGCATGCGACGGTGGCAGCCTCGGCCTCGGGATCGACGGCCAGCCAAGGGGCCAGCCGGGGCCACGCCTGGGCCAGGATGTGGACGTCGGAGAGGCAGTATTGGATCACCCGGGCAAAGCCCGCCTGGTCGAGCTCAGGCAGGGCTCCGCAGGCACGCTGCGAGGCCTTGGTCATGCCCCGCCAGTCCTCCGGGCTGATCCGCCCGGGCCCGCGCGCTGGGCGACGGATCGAGCTCAGGGACCGCGTGAATTTGGACGCGGCCACATCCTTCGGGAGGCCCAGCCACCGCTGCCCGAGGGCGTCCAGGGCCCCGGGGAGGCCAGCTCGGCGGGCGAGCGCGGCCGTGTCGACCAGGCCGGCGGGGGCGGGGGCGAAACCGTAGCGCTCGACGGCGAATCGGTCGAACCCGGACATATTGTGCGCGGCTAGCACGCGGCTGGAGTGTGGCCAGGGCTGACCTGGAGTCCACACCCCGACCTCGCCAGATCCGGTATCGTACCAGGCGCAGCACAGGGCCTGGCTGGACGGATCCAGCCAGTAGTGCCGGCCCCCGCGGGTTTTGAGATCGGCCCGAGATCGGGCCTCGAAATCGATCAGGACGGGGGCCGGACTGGCCATGCTCAGACCGCCTGGAAGCGGTAGTTCCGGTAAAATTCCCCGGGCTTGTCGGGGATATCGGACCCGCGGGATACGTCGGCGTTGACCCGGCGGCCGACGAGGGCTTGGTTCACTGCCGCGTCGCCCACGCTGGCGGCCCAGGCATTGAATTGGGCCTCATCGGTCCCGAAGGCAGCCAGCAGGAATTGCTTGACGAGGCCGGCCCCGGATGGGGTCATCATCTGCAGTACGGCGACCTCGTCGCCATCGGCCTGACCGGACCCGGGGGCCACCGCGACGACGCGGCAGATCGCTTTCCACCATTCGAGGCGGCTCTTTGGGGAGACGCCCTCGTGCAGAGCCAGTACCTCGAGTTGGTAGGTCCCAGGGGCAGGCTGGGGCTCGCGGGGCTCGGCCGCGACGATTCCGGCATATTTGGACCGGCCCGTGGGGGGCGGGGTCGGGCCTCCGAAGCCGGGCGGGGCTGCGGGGGCGGGAGGTTGGCCAAAGGGGGGAAATGACATTCTGTCTCCTACTGTTGTTTTCTCGCCCAGCGGAATTCGCTGGATTTGGTAATGATCGGCTCAGCGCGGACCACATCGGCCCGCAGAATTTTTTGGGATAGGGACACGATATCGCGGGCAAATTGGGCCTCGGTCAGGGCACGCTCGAAGCTGTCCAGGGTCCCGCCGCTCGTGGCCAGGACGTCTATCACGACGTGCTCATCCTGGCCCTGTCGGTGGCTGCGCCCGATGATCTGCTCGAGCCACTTGGCGCTCTGCGGGGGCGCGGTGATCAGTTGGCGAGGCCACGCCTGCAAATTCAGGCCCTTTTTGTTCGCCTGCCAGCTCGCCACCAGCGGGACCCCCTTCGGGGCGGCCAGGATTGACTGCCCCTGATCGGTGCGGCCCTGCCGGCCATAGTAGGCACGGCCGGCCTCACGCGCAAGGTGTCGGCCGAATTCGACCGAGCCGCACCAGACGATGCCCGGGGCGTCCAGCTCACGCAGCCAGTCATGGCAGGAATCCAGTGCGGCCCGAGAGAACCAGGAAATCCGGCGGTTGGCGTCGTCGTCGAATGCCGGCTTGACTCGCAGCCACTCGATCACGATCGGGTGATCGGCGTAGGCCCGTAAGACCTGGCCTTCGGTATCCAGGGGCCGGGAGCTCCGTTGTGAGGACTCGATCCGAGCTCGAACGAACCGCGCCACGGCCCGCCGGGCGATGTACCAGGCCTCGGGCGGCGGCGGGTCCCAGTAGGAATACAGGCCTAGCCCGATCTGGCTGTCCAGCAGCGCCAGCCCCAACGGATCGACAACCGGGATCCCCCCAGGATTCTCCTGCTCGACCAGGAGTCTCGCCATGTGCTTGTCGGTCTCCGCGCACGGCCGCGCGATCCGCGTGCGCACGGTCAGCGGGGCCCCGCATGAGTCCTGGTCGACCATGAGGACCCCCGGAGTCGTCGCCCAGCGGTGGCGCAGCCAAGCCCGGGCTTGGTCCACCGTGGCCCCGAGGGGGCCGGGCTGAGGCCGCCGCCCGGAATGGTCGTCCACCGCGAGCGCCCACATGCGGGCCTCGGGCTCGGACAGCGGGACCGGGGCGCCCTCGTCCAGGCACCAGCAGAGCACGTGCCAGACACCCATGATCGATTTGCGGACCGGGGTCCCGGTCATGGCGATCACGGCCAGTCTGAGCCCGGCCTGGCGCCGCGCGCGGACGTACCGATCGATCCGGAGGACGGCTGCATTCTGGGTGCTCGCCAGGTCGTCGACCTCATCGATCACGATGCAATCGGGGGCGTACTGGTCGAGGAATGTCGACGCGCTAGCCGTGGACAACCACTCGAGGGTCACGATCCGAATCGGGTGCTCCGGGCCCCGCCAGACCCCACGATAGGCCGCGTAGTCGTGATCCGTTTTGTCTACCAGCGATCGACCTTTGACGACGAAAAGTATCCTTTTGGCCCCGACGGCCAACGGGGCGAGGTAGCTGATTAGAGTCTTCCCCATTCCGACGGGCAGGGCGAGGTAGCCCCCGCCGACCTGAGCGATTTCCGCCAAGGCATACGCTTGCCAAGGGAGCAGGCGGGCGTCGGGCGACAGGGCGTATCTGGGGGAGAGCGCCGCCGCACACTCCTCGGCGTCGGCCTGCGTGGGGACGCGCTGCGGCAGCCCCCGGACGCGGTCGAATTCGCTGGAGTGTGCGACGGAGAAGGTCATATCACGCCATCACCAGGGAGGCGAGATCGGACCGGAGGGCATCGTAGCGCGCCTGTACCTCGGCGAGCTCCGCCTTGGTG
>MEKI01000059.1:5700-5774 GCA_001766905.1 Acidobacteria bacterium RBG_13_68_16 | reverse complement strand
GGCTGGCCGGCGTGGCCGCGGCCGGCGGGGGCGGCGGGGGCGGCGCGGCCGGCGCGGCCGGGGCCGGGGCCGGC
>MEKI01000059.1:3502-5637 GCA_001766905.1 Acidobacteria bacterium RBG_13_68_16 | reverse complement strand
AGTTCGGTCATTTGGATTTTGGGCCTTTCTTGGGAAATTTTGGATTGGAGCCGGACGAAGGACATGCACGACCGCTGGACCTGACAGGGCCCCCCGGCCGTGTGGTGAAATGGGCACCCGCCCTGCCAGGGCTGGCCGTTCCTCCCGGGCATGAGGTAATTCACGCAAGCCGAGGTGTTCGGCTCGGCGTCCTCGACAGAGGTCAGCTTGTCGAGCTCGGCGGCCAGCCTCGACGGGGCGGCCAGTATCTCCAGGGCGCGATCGAGCCCGATCGTGAAATCCACCGGGTGGGCCTTCGGCGCGCCCTTGGTCTGCAGGTAGACCCATCGGCACTGAAGGGCGCCGCTGTCGAGGACGTACAGGGCCGCTTGGACGTCGGACTCGAGTTCGGCTCGTCCCTTCGCCCATTTGGCGATGTCCGACGTCGTCTTGTAGTCGACCAAGACGATCTGATCGGGGGCCAGCCCGAGCCGACGGGCCTCTTCGGGGCTCGGCCGGGCCAACAGGTCGCGCGTCCCGGCCCACAGCACGCCGTGCACGCGGATCCCGGTCATCGGCCGGGGGTCGACCAGGCCGGTCGGCTCATGGCCGATCGCGCGCTCGACCTCGGACCACAGGACCTGGTCCGGCGCCGGCAGGTGCGGGACAGCCGCCACCGCAATCTGACCGGGCTTGGTCAACCAGAGCGGATTGGGGCTGCCACCATACCAGGCCTCCAGGGCCGCGTGCACCGCCTTGCCCAGGCTGAGGGCACGCTGGCGGGAATTGGGCACGACCCGGCCGGACTCGATATCGCACCAGGATATCTCTGGCTCGGTCAGGCCGGCGATGTATCGGTAGGCCCAGGCCCGGGGGCACTGGGCCCCGAGGGCGATCGAGCTGGGGGAGTGGTAGGGTCTCACTGCAGTATCCTTCCAACGGCCGATCCGCACGCATCACACACGGCATCGGCCTCGCGCTGGTCCGAGACCCAGACCCACAACGGCCCCCCGCAGGCCGGGCACCGTAGCCCGGTGTTGGCCGGCTCGGTCGCGACCACCCGGACCCGGCTACGGGTCTCGAGCACGATCTTGATCCGCTTCGGCGGGGTCCAGGATTCAGACATAGAAGTGCCCCGCCGGCCACGAGGAGAGGGAGGATGACGACACCAGGCCGGCGGGGCAGGGACATGATGTGGCCCCGCCGACGAGAGTCAAGGGTGATGAGATCTCCGGCCGGTCCGCACCGGGCAGTAGTGAGTGTCAGCCGCCACGACGCAGAGCAGCACGGTCAGCAGGGGTGAGGGCGCGCTTCGCGGCGGCCTTGAGCGCGGCCGGTGCGTCAGCGCCGAAATCGTACTCGGGGCGGTGCACCAGGCTGTTCAGCAGCAGGCCGATGCTGCGGTCTCGGTACTGCGCCCGGGCGGCCTCGGCCTCTGCAGCGCCCCATTTGGCTACGTCGAGGGCCACGAGGGCAGCGATCACCTCCTCGCGTGTGGTGGGGATTGTCATGGTCGTCTCGGTCGCGGTGTTGTTCGTCGTCGTCATGAGCTACATCTTAACCACGCCCGCGACTCGGTCAAGGCCCCGCCGCAAAATAAATCTGCCCCTTGCGTGACCGGCCCGGCGATCGCACCCTGGTCGGCCAGTGCCCCGCGTCACCGTCCTACGGTCTCGACAGGTGCCAGCCCCAGAAGTGGACGTCCCCTATGACCGGGACGCCTGCCACGGGGCTGAGCTCGCAGAGGCCCTCGCCACGGCCTATCCGACCGACGCCCACTTCGCGGCGTACGAGCCGGTCGAGGGCCGCCCCGGCCTAGTCGTACGACTCGACCGGGACGCACCTGGAGCCGTGCCGGTCCGCATGGTCGCGCTGGTCGGGGACCTCGACGACCCCCAGGCGCACGCCGAAAAACGGCCCGCTGCAAACGAGTGGCGCGCCTCGGTCGAGCCCGGCCTTCGCGCGACCGGCCTGGCGTGGCACTGGACGAGGGGCGGGGCCCGGCTGCTCGCGGTGCTGGACCAGCCATTCGAAGTCCGGGGCAAGGCGGACGTGGAGGCCTGGCGCGAGCGGCATGCGGCCTGGCGGGAGGAGGTCCGGGAGGCCACCGGGTTAGTCTTGGATCCCCTCGACGACTGGGCGCGCCTGTATCGGCT
>MEKI01000059.1:526-3490 GCA_001766905.1 Acidobacteria bacterium RBG_13_68_16 | reverse complement strand
AGGGCCGCCGGTGGCATGTGTGCGGGGCCCTCGGGGGGCTACTCCGCAAAGCCGGCTGGCCCAAAGAGGCGGCGGGGGACTTGGTCCGGCTGTGGCTGGACGGACACCCGGGTATCGACGTGCGCCACGGGGTCGATTGGGCCCTGGGCGCGTGGGAGCGGCCGCCCGGCGAGGTCTCGGGCTCCCAGGTCCTGGCCGGCCTGGTCGGCGCCGAGCTCGCCCGCCTAATCGAGGCCGGCGTGATGCTGCCCTGGCGTGCGGGGCGGGCGCTGCCCAGCCTCGGGGATGCCCAACCGGCGGGGGCTTCGGCGCCAGAGATCCCGGGCTGGCGAGTCCGCCGCTTCGCCGATCCCGAGGAGCCGATCGAGTGGTCATGTGAGGGTCTGGCCCTGGCGCCATCGCGGGGGAAGATATCGATCATCGCCGGCCAGCCCGGGGCCGGAAAGGGTCCGATCGCGGATCACTTGGCATTGTGTCTGGCGACAGGATCAAGGGCATTTGGCCGGTACCCAAGCCAGGCCGGGCCCACGCTACTACTCGATTTCGAGGGGTCTCGGCTGACCATGCGCCGACTCCGCCGAATGGCTTCGGCCATGGGGCTCGACCCCGCCGAGCTCGACCAACAACTGATGATCGTCGACACTTCGGATTGCGTGGATCCCTTGCATGAGGCCTGGTCCAGCATGCTGATCGAGGTCGTCCAGCGCGATCGGATCCGGCACGTCATTCTGGACTCGTACACGACAGCCATGCTGGGGACCGCCGTTGAAGCTAATTCCACGGCCTACGCCGGACTAGCACGGCTGTTGGGTCGCTTGGATTGCCTGGTCCTGTGTGTCGCACACGCGACCAAGGCGGCCGCCGAGCGCGCGCCCAGACTGGCAGATATCGGCGGGACCGGGGCCCTCGGCGCCCTGGCTCAGACTGCCATATTCGCGCACCGGCCGAAGGACGACGACGAGCACCGAATACGGGTCTCGTGCGGACGAGGGCCGGAGACCCGATTTGCCCCATTCGACGTCCTGTTCTCCGACCTCGAGGACGGCGGGCTCGGGCTGACCGCGTATGATGTCCCGGTCGAGGCGGCCAAGACCGAGTCAGGCCAGCCCGGGGTCGCCCGCCCCGCCCACGGAACCCCGGTCGTCGAGGCCGGGGTCAGGATTTGGAAGTTCCTCCGCGACTCGGTGACCACCCACACCAGGAGGGAATTGGTCGACGTCGGGGGCGGGGCTAACCGCCCAGCAAAAGCCGCTTTAGCTCTCTTGGTTGAGGCCGGCGTAATCCAACTTTTGGCGAGCCACTACGGTATCACACCAGCCGGACGCGAAAAGAGCCAGGACGACGTCGTCCTGGCCCTGGGTTTGATTGGCGGTGCGTTCGGGGCTTAGGTCCGCACCCGGCGGGAAATCCTGGCCCGGACCTCGCCGCACGCCATGCGCGCGGCACGAAGGGCTCCGCCTGCGTCCGGGCCTAGGGCCTCGACTCCGGGGGTGGCCAGGTCGACCAGGGCGAGGACGGCATCCCACTGGGCCAGCGTGGCTGCGGCGGATGCCGGCGGGGCCGAGATCCGGGCCCTGACCCGGGCGGCGGCCTCGGCAGCCTGGCGCCGGACCTTGGACACCGACTTTTGCATGAGCCCCTTGGGGGCCGGTGGCAGGGCCGCCAGGGCCTCTTCGAGCTCGGCCAGGCCCCGGCCCGGGTCCGCGTCAGCCAGGGCCGAGCACACGGCCTCCTGGGCGTCACGCAGGGCAGCCCAGCCGGGGTCGAGCTCGGCCCCGGTGGCACGTTCGGCCGCCAGCCTGAGCTGGCCGAGCTCGGCTGATGCGTCGTCGTAAGCGCGCACGCCGCGGCCGCGGTCGGCCTCCAGGGCCGCTTCGTGCAGGGCTCGCACGCCCTTAGAGTAAGCGCTCCAAGCCGCCTGGGCTTCGGGCGACATCATTTGAGCGCCCCCAGTCGGGCTAGGACGGCGTCCAGGGCGTCACCTGTGGCGCGCTCGACCAGGACTCGGCGGTGGGCCCCGAACGTGCGCACCTGGAGGGTGGGGCAGGGGAAGCCGTAGGAGCACACCAGGGCTTGGATGGCTTCTGGGGTGGGGTTGGTCCGGAGGGCGACCGCGAGGGCCGCGTAGAGGGTTGGCTTGGTCATGGTGGGTAGGATGGGTCGGTTGAGGGCCGAGTCAACACCGGCCACGAGGCCGATTTGGCTAGGTCTATCCCTTGGCCCAGCGGGGCCACAGATAGGCCGCGTACCGTCAGGTACGAACGGCCTTGACTGGAGGACGACACCATGGTACCATGAGGGCCTTACAGCCGGTGGCGAGCACGGCCAGGCCCGTTGGTACCGTCCACCGCCGCTGGGCAGGGGGAGACCTGTTTGAATTGTTTTGAGAAAAGCCTTGAATTGTTTTGAGAAAAGCCTTGAATTGTTTTGAGAAAAGCCGGGACGCCGCGGTCCCCGCCGCTGGGGCTGGGCTGGTGCCGGGAAAAATGGGGATTTTCTCAGAATAAATCAAGTATGCCCGGCCGCCCCTCGGCCGGGCTAGAGCTCGGTCGTGACGAAGAGACGTCAGCATGAGCAACGAACTACGGGATCTTCTGGAATCGGTTCGCGGCTACCGGATGACGGAAGAGGAACGCACCGAGCAAATGGTTTCGTTCGCTTACGGCATCGTTCTCGCGCCCCGCGCCCCGCGCCAGCGCCAGCGCCCCGCGCCAGCGCCCCGCGCCCCGCGCCCCGCGCCCCGCGCCCCGCGCCAGCGCCAGCGCCACTCGAGGTGCGGCGTCTGGCACGCGATCCAGTGCGCCGACTGCGGGCATGGCTGGTGGGAGGACAGCGAGCAAACAGGGCCCAGGCGTGGACCTCGGCGAGGTCGGCCCAAAATTGTCACCAGCGCACAAACCGGTGACGTTTTTGGGCCTCCCGCAGGAATCGCGCTGGATCCGCGATCGGGGCGCGGCGCGGCGG
>MEKI01000059.1:0-493 GCA_001766905.1 Acidobacteria bacterium RBG_13_68_16 | reverse complement strand
ACGTACCAGCGCGGCATCGTCTCAGGCCATGAGCGCCTCAGCGGCGCCGGACTGGTCGGGCGAGCTCGGTCGTACTCGTACCACTACGGCGTGAGCCGCAGTCACCTCCTCGACAGGCTCACGGACGCGCGCATCCCGTGGCATGAGGAGAGGGGACACGGCCGGCGTATCCTGGTGATCGGCAGACTCCGTGCGTGCCGGCAACCGCCGGCGTCTGCCCTGGTGAGCTGCACCTGACACCACCCCGCGAGACCCGCCCCGCACCCCACCAGGGGCCGGGGCTTGCGGCGTCATGACCACCACCATGACCACCACCGTGGCGTGGGCGCCGGAGCCCGTGCCCGCGCCCAGCGAGGCGCGGTGGTGATGCCCCGCACACTCCCCATCGCCCACGCCCCGGTGCGCCGACTGGTGCTCCGGGAGCTCCACGACGCTGCCCAGCATGGCGGCACAGCTCACGCCGTGGCGGACCGCGCAGCCACGGCGCTGGGCG
>MEKI01000058.1:14678-24961 GCA_001766905.1 Acidobacteria bacterium RBG_13_68_16 | reverse complement strand
AGATGTTCAAGCTCTCCCAGGAGCTGCATGTACTGTTCGCGAGCCGTGATGGTCACCGCTCCGGCGTGCCCAACGATAGGTTCGAGCGCTCGCGCTTCGAGCTTCCTGAATAACCATTCGTCAGCTTCGACGATGTGATGAGCGAGATCACCGAAGCTCATGGCATCGGCGACGGGCCGCCAGTTCTCGCTCCCAGCCGGAACCGCTCGGAGCCGCTTGAGCGACGACTCCCGGACAGCGCGAGACCATTCCGCCAGTTCGAGAGCTCGCTCGTTCATCGTGTATGGCGCCAGCGATTCGGGCCGCACGCCCCGCGCCGGGCATCACTCGATCCAGTGAGTACCACGAGCTCCACGATCGTCCTCGGCGCGAGTATAGGCCCGTGTAGGCGGCGCAGCCCTCCGAGGATGTCCTCAGGCGCGATGGGATCCTTCGTCGCGCTCCGCGCTCCTCAGGATGACACATGGCCTTGTGGCCTCTCACTGGAATGAGGGCGGGGGTATTCAATCCGCCCGCCGGGTGAAGCGGCGATGCCTCCGAAGGCTGCGGGGACCCGGCGCGCGGATCGGCGTCGGGAGACGCGGGCGGCCGAAGGCCGAACCGCGAGGGTCAAGGCGGCGAGACGCGCTGCCGGGTCGCTGCTGGAGGAATCTCGGCGCGTAGCGAGCGGGGGCGAGCAAGCGCCGAGCGGCCGCGCACCCGCGGGGCAAAACAAAAGCTTTCACGCAGTGAAAAACAAGACGCTAGGGTTTGCGGGCGAGCACCAGGAAGTCGCGGGGAGCGGAGAGCCAGGCGTCGAGTCGCCCGGCAAGCTCGCGCACGGGTTCGGGCTGAGAGGGGCTGGCCAGGGCCTGGTCCGGCGGGAACGGGCGCAGCAGGCGCGTCTCCACCACCTCGAGCCCGAGCGACCGCATCACGAACGCCAGCGCCTGTGGGTGCACCGGCAACCGGTGGGTGGGATCCACCCAGAAAAGCCCCGCGCCGACCCTCAGCGATTCCGGGTTGGGGCACTCGACCAGCAACACCCCGCCGGACCGCAGCGCCGCGGAAGCTGCTTCCACGACCGACATCCAGGCGGCCGCCGTCAGGTGCTCGAAGACGTGGATGGCGGTCACGCCGCCCAGGCTTCCCGCTTTCCGCGCGCGCAGCACGTCCTGAGCGTCGCCCACATCGGCGGCGAGGCCGAGCCTGCGGCACGCCGCGACCATGGCCGGATCGGTGTCCACGCCGCGAGCTTCCACGCCAGCATCGCGGAGCACCTCGAGGAGCTCCCCGCGGCCGCACCCGAGGTCCAGCACCGGCGCTGCGCCCGCCAGCAACGGGAGGTACTCGGCCACACGCCCGAGGATTTCGGCTCGCTGCCCGCGGAAACTCTCCGCGAAGCGCGTCGAGGCTGCGGCGATCGCGGCCGGGACTTCGGCCTCCACGTCACGCTCGACGGCCACCCGCAGAGGCTCACCCTGGGCGAGCCGTTCCACCAGGCCGCCGAGCGCCGAGAGCTCCTCGTGGAGACGCTCGACCAGCGCGTCGGCTCGCGCCGACAGCGCCGGCATCCTCTGGTCGCGAAGCTCCCCGCTCAGGGCCTGCACCGCCTCGACTGCTCGCTGCATCTTCAGGAGGTCGCCCTCGACGTGTGGGACCCGCCCGTCGCGCAGAGATTCGACCTCGTTCTGAAGCGCCTCGGACGTCTTTCGGAGCACGGTCAACGTCTGCTCGATGTACGCGAGGCGCCCGTCGTGCGGCGGCTCGACCCCCGGCTGCGCGGCCGCGCCGGACTCGCCCAGCAGGTCCACGCGCGCGGTCAGCTCGGGGACGGCTTTGTCGCGCACCTGCTCGAACTCGGAACGGGTCACTAGGTACGCGCCACGGACGTCTTCGACCACCGCCGAGACGTCGTCCAGGCGCTGCTCCAGGTGTTGCCGCAACCCCTCACGCGCGGTGGACTCGCGACTCAGCGCCGCCCGTCCCTTGTCGACCTCTGCCTCGACCTCGTCCAGGTCAACCCCGAGCACGGCGCGCACGAGGCCGCGCATCAGGCGCACCAGCCACCCCTGCCTGGAGCGGTCCGCCGCACCCCCTGGGGCGTGGCCCACGCTCACGGGTGCTTACGCCCCGCTCTCCCCGGCTTCGGGCTCGATGTGCAGGGTCAGCGGCACGCGCACCTCGCGGTGGAGGTGGATCTCTGCGGTGAAGGTGCCCAGGCGCTTGATGTGGTGGCCAAGCTCGATGCGCCGGCGGTCGATCTTGATCCCGCGCTCGTGCAGTGCCTCGGCGACGTCGGAGGAAGTCACCGACCCGTAGAGGGCGTCGCCCTCGCCGGCCCGCCGCTTGAACGTAAGCTCGATCCCGGTGAGGTGGGTAGCCTGTGCCTCGGCTTCGACCTTCTCGTTCGCCTCCTTGACGTCCCAGCGCTTCTGCTCCTGCTTGAAGCGCGCCAGGTTGGCGGCGGTGGCCTCGTAGGCGAGGGCCTTCGGGAACAGGTAGTTCCTGGCAAAGCCGGGCTTGACGTCGATGGTCTCGCCCCGCTCGCCGAGATGCTCCACGTGCTCGTTGAGAATCACCTTCATGCTTCACGTCCTCCGTCGTACGTCCCCCCGCGGCGCAGGCCGAAGAAGGTGTCGGCGATACCCAGGGCCGAGAAAACAAGCGCCACCGGAATCTGCAGGGCAAGCACCACGACGCCCAGCCGCACCCACCGGTTCATGCCGAACCGGCGCCCGAGGTAGAAAAGGATGATAGCCAGCCCATGCACGAAATACAACCCGAGGACCGTCACCAAGAGGTTGGCAGCCAGCCACTTGTACGGTTCGGGTGCGAACACCCACCCGAGCCCCCCGACCACGAAGCCGACCGGCAACCACTCCTCCGAGGTGTAGAGGGGAAAGGGCTCGCCGCCCCGCGGCAGCCCCAGCAGCGGGAGTCGAGGCCGCAACCACAGCGCACCGGTTAGCACGTACATCGCCGCCATTGCGGGCGTGAGGTAGGCGGCGGTGCGCATCGCGCGGGCCATCAGCTCCTCCCCGCCCGCCCCCTCGCCCAGCGCCTTCACCAACTCGCTTGCCCCCGCCATCGTGCGAGCAACGAGCTGGGTCAGACCCTCCCCCGGCAACGTGGGCCAGAACATGCCCGTCGCCACAGCCGCCACCACACCCATCGCCACCAGCGCCACGATCGCGGCCCAACGCCCGGTGGTCCACCGCCTGCGCAGCCAGCTCTCGACAGAGACCGTGGGCCAGACCGCGACCAGTAGGTAACCCACGCACACCGCGACCAGCCACGGCGCCCGGAAGAGAAAAACGGCGCTCACCAGCCCGATCGCGACCCACCCCCAGGCAAGGAACGAGGTCCGGCCGCCAGCCATCACGTGTACCAGCGGGAGCGGCGCCAGGAGCGCCAGGAACACCCCGAGGATCGGCAGCAGCGGCAGGCTGGCGAACACCAGTAGGGAAAACAAACCCGCCACCCCAGGGCCGAAGAGACGCGGGGATGGCGGCGCTTGGGGAGCCTGGCCGGACGCCATCAAGGGCGCTTTCTCAGTCTCCCAGGAAAGGAAGCAACGCCATCAGCCGCGCGCGCTTGATCGCCCGGGTAAGCTTGCGCTGGTAGATCGGGTTGGTGCCGGACACCCGCCGCGGCAGGATCTTCCCCGAGACAGGGACGTACTGTCGGATCAGATCGATGTCCTTGTAGTCGATGTACTCGATTCCCTCGGCGGTGAACTTGCAGGTCTTCTTGCGCTTGACGAAATACTTCTTCTTTGCCATGTCACACCTCCGCGGCGGCCGCCGCGGCGGCTTCGGCGCGCTGCCCCTTCTTGTCCCGCTTCGCGGCCTTCTGTTCCGCCCGCACCTTCTCCATCTTGCGGGCGCGCTGCATCTCGCGGTCAAGGTTCAGGTTGAGGTAGCGCAGCACCTGGTCGGACACACGCAGCCGGTACTCCAGCGGTTTCACGACAGTGCCGGGACCCTGGTACTGCCAGAAAAGGTAGAAGCCCTCGCGCTCGTGCTTGATCGAGTAGGCGAGGTTCCGCTTGCCCCAGACGTCCTCCTTGACGATCGACGCGCCCTCCTTGGCGAGCAACTCCTTCAACTCGCCGAGGAAGGCCTCGCGATCCTCGTCTGACAGACTGGGGGTAATGATGACACCGAGTTCGTACAGCGGCATGTCGTCTCCTTTCGGCCTTCGGCCCCCGCATCGCGGCGGGAGCAAGGGGTCCGCCATGCCAGGCGGACTGTGGATTCTACCCTATTCCGCGCGGAATGCAACCCTCCTGTGTTGTTGGCGCTGCGCACCAGGGCTTTGTTGCCCCGCGGGTGCGCGGCCCCTCGGCGCTGGCTCGCCCCCGCTCGCGGCGCGCCGAGACTCCTCCGGCTGCGACCGAGCAGGGACGTCCCGCGGCGGAGCCCCTCGCTGTTGGTATGAAGCCACCCCAGCGATACCCCTCCTCGGGCCGCCCGCTCGGTAACCCGCAGCCTTCACAGGCATGGCCGCTGGCACCCGCGGGGCGGATTAGTTCCCCCCACCCAAAAGGCACGAGAGGCATGGCGCTCGGGAGGGCGGGTGAAGGTCCACACGGCAGGTTGCGTCGTCCGTTTGGTGGTACCCAGCCCGCGTTCCGCCAAGGCGGGCAGCCGACCTACCTCCAGCGGCGCTCACCGGTGTGGTCAGCTACCTGCCCACGGTCTAGGCCGGGCGAGCAAGCGTCGACCAACGGTACGGCATCTTCCTGAGGACGAATTCGGCCGTCTGGCGCCCATCCAGGCCGATCACGGTCCAGGTCAGAACGTTCTTCTTCAGCGAGGCATGGCTCGTCAGGTCGAGGCCCTCGTCGTGGAAGGTGATGGTGGTATCGGTGATCGCAAACGAGCCTCCGTGAACCTCCGAGACCGGCGGCACGTCGCTACCGGGGCCCGCCGGTGTGGGACAGCCGGTCTGCTCCGTGACGATGCCGGCCCACCGTCCGTCGGAGCCGAGGAGCAGCGCACCGCCCCACGACTCCGTGACACACGAGCGCCCCTGCCGGTCTACCGTCCACGAGACCGCCGGGAGTTGGTGGCCGTTAACCGTGACGAGCCAGTAAACGCCGGCCGCATTGGTGGTGTCGGCTTGACCGATCGGGGTGCTCGCCGCGAGCAGCACGCAAGGGAGTGCGCTCACCAAGAGAAGCATCGCCTTCGATCGCATTGCGTACCTCGCTTTCTTTGCCCCAGGCCGCTCCACCCTGCACAGTAGTCACGGCGTTCCACCCGGTCAACGGTGCCGTGCGGCGGGGTTCCAACGCCGCCGGTGCTGCGCAGGGAAGTTCCCGCGGGACGGCCGGATTTCACGAAGACGGGCTCTACGGCGTCCGCTCTACCTGGTGCCGTTCTCCTCCTCGCGCTTCCCGCGCCGCTCGGCGAGCCAGCCGATCAGGGGAGGAATCCAGCAGAGGTTCGCCGCCATCGTCTCGAGCGCCGTGTAGAGCTGCGTCGTGGGGCTGAAGCCGGCCGCTCGTGCGAGCAGCAGGCCCACGGGCACGAGGAGGATCACCGCGAGGCTCGCGAGCATCACGGGGTTTCGTGCGTACCGGGCCGCGGCGTTCGGCCACGTCGCCTCCTGACGTCGCAGGAAGAGAAGACCGGACACGTTCGCGCCGATTTGGTCGGAGAGGGCGTAGAAGTACGGAATGTAGAAGCCCTCGACCCCGTAGACGTTGACTCCGAGGGTGCGGCTGACCCAGTCGATCAGCCACGGCGCCGCCATGCCGACGAGCTTGCCCCACCCGTACGCCTCGGCCATGGAGACCGAGGCGCGGCGCAGGCGCTGTCGCACGGCAAAGAACCCCTCGAACAGGCTCTCGCCCTCGCCCGAGAGGGTCCGAACGAGCCACTGGCCGACCGCGCTGCGCTGGAGCCCGAGTCGGTCAAGCACCAGGGCGAGCGCGATTCCGGCGATGTACCCGGCAGCGGTGTAACCCAGGAGCTGGCGGAACTCGCCCTTCTCCTCGCGAGGGGACTCACCTGCCCGAGTCATCATGCTGGTTCCGATGGCATGCGCTCGTGACGTCTGGGCGGACCCTCAGGGCTCCGCGGGGACGGGCTGGTTGAACTGTGTGGCGGTGCGGGCAATGCCGAGGCGCAGCGAAGCCTCGATGCAGTCGGCGGCGCGCTTCACCATCGCGGTCGCTGCTTCCTTCTCCTCCGGCTCGAACTCGGCCAGAACGTATTCTGCGAGGTCGTCCCAGGGGTGCTCGCCGCGGATCCCCAGGCGCAGGCGCGGGAAGTCCTCTCCGATCGCGTCCACGATCGAGCGCAACCCGTTGTGGGTCCCGGGACCGCCTTGCTCGCGCAGGCGGAGCTGCCCGAGCGGCATGTCCACGTCGTCCACGACCACCAGGCACTGCCCGGGCGCGAGCTCCTCGCCGGCCGTGAACAGCGCCAGGGAGTCCCCCGAGAGGTTCATGAAGGCCTGGGGTTTGACCAGGAGCGTGGGACGGCCGCCGGCGCGGCGGGCCACCTTGGCGTGGTACCGGCTGCGCCAGCTCGCGAGGCGCCATCGGCGTGCCATCTCGTCCACCACGAGGAAGCCCACGTTGTGCCTTGTGAGTGCGTATTCCGCGCCGGGGTTGCCCAGCCCCACGACCGCCGCGATGTCCATGAGCCGAGGCCTCCGATGCTAGTCGGCTTCCTCGCCCTCTTCCGGGGCGGCCTTGCCGCGCTTGATGACCTCGGGCTCGGCGACCTCCTCGGTTGCGGCGGCCGCAGCGACCTCCTCGGCGGGCTTGACCTCCTCCTCGAGCTTCACGTGGTGGACCGCGACCGTGACGATCACCTTGTGCGGGTCGTCCGCCAGCTTGGCGCTCTCGGGCAGCGCGATGTCGGCCGCGGTGAGGTGCTGCGACAGCTGGAGGTTGGAGATGTCGACGTGGAAGGCCTGGGGGATCTCCTCGGCCGGGCACTCGACGTGCAGCGAGCGCCCAACCCAGTCGAGGAAGCCGCCGACCTTCACGCCCTCCGCCTCGCCGTGGAGCACGATCGGCACCTCGACCTTGAGGCGCTGGCCCTTCATCACGCGGATGAAGTCCAGGTGGATGTACTGCCGGGTGATCGGGTTGATCTGTGCATCGCGCACCATTGCGTGGCGCTCCTGCTTCGTCCCCTTCATCTTGAGCAGGAACACCGTGTTGCGCCCCTTCTCCTGCTTGAGCAGCTCGGTGACGGCGTGACGGTCGATCACGACCGGCACCGACTCCTTGTCCTTGCCGCCGCCGTAGACGATCGCCGGGATCAAACCCTGCTGACGCAGCTTGCGGTTCGCGCCTTTGCCACTAGAGCTGCGGCGCTCCACCTCGATGACGAGCTCTGCCATGACACCTACCTCCGGCCCCGCGGCGCTGCCGCGAAGGGCACGAACTCTACCACAAAAGCGGCTAACAGCCAACAGCTCACCACCATCCCCCTTCACAGCCAACAGCCTCCCTCCCGAGGGAGCCACCGCCGAGGGGGCTTCTAGCTGGTAGCCGTTAGCTGGCACCTGTTAGCCGCGTCTACACGAAAAGGCTCGAGACCGACTTCGCCTCGTGTATGCGGCGGATGGCCTCGCCGAGCAGCTCGGCGACCGAAAGCTGGCGGATCTTGGGACACATCTGCGCCTGCTCGGACAGCGGGATCGTGTCGGTCACGATCACCGTTTGCACGGGGGAGGCCATGATGCGCTCGACGGAGGGTCCGGAGAGCACGGGGTGCACGCCGGCCGCCAGCACCCGAGCAGCTCCACGCTCGTGCAGCGCCTCGGCGGTCTTGACCAGCGTCCCGGCGGTGTCGATGATGTCGTCCACGATCACGCAGGTGCGGCCCTCAACCTCGCCAATGATGTGCATGACCTCAGCCTGGTTGGGGCTGGTGCGCCGCTTGTCCGTGATCGCCAGGCCCGCCTCCAGACGTTTCGCGAAAGCCCGGGCACGCTCCACGCCCCCCGCGTCAGGGGAGACCATGACGAGCCCGGGCAGGTCGAGGCGCTTGATCTCCTCGATCAGCACAGGCGCCGCGAACAGGTGGTCCACCGGGATGTTGAAGAACCCCTGAATCTGCGCCGCGTGCAGGTCCATGGATAGGATGCGCGTCGCCCCCGCCGAGGTGATGAGGTCGCAGATCAGCTTTGCGGTGATCGGAACCCGTGGGCGGTCCTTGCGGTCCTGCCTCGCGTAGCCGAAGTACGGCATCACGGCCGTGATGCGGGATGCCGAGGAGCGCCGGCAGGCGTCCAGCAGGATCAGCATCTCCATCAGGTTGTTGTTGACCGGCGGGCACGTGGGCTGGACGACGTAGACGTCGCCTCCCCGCACGTTCTCCTCGATCTGGCAGCCACTCTCGCCGTCCGAGAAGTTGTACAGGCGGACCTCGCCCCGCGGGATCTGCAGGTAATCGCAGATGCGGTCAGTCAGTTGCGGGTGGGCGCGACCGGAAAAAACCACCAAAGGGTTTTGCTCGTGCATGCCATCCTCGCAACCGGCGATCTGGCTGGGGCGGCAGGATTCGAACCTGCACATGCGGGATCCAAAGTCCCGTGGCTTACCATTTGCCGACGCCCCAGTCGGGGGGGAGTCTAGTGCCCCGGCTGTCGCCTGTCCACAGAATCCAGTGCTACTCCTCCTCGGTCTCCTCGTTGGTCCAGTACTTCTCCCCGAGCAGGCGGTTGGCGATCTGTTGCGAGCGGGTGGCGGCCGCTCCGGCGTCCGCGGTGACTCCCCGCTCGGCGATGACCCTCTCAAACTCGGAGAGGATCGCCTCGTCCAGCAGTTTTCTGGTGTCGGTGTTGAGGGGGTGCGCGATGTCCCGGAACGAGCCGTTGCGCAGGCGCCGCGAAGGCATCGCCACGTACACCGTGCCCTCCTTCCCCTCCAGCACCCTTATGTCGCCAACCAGAAAGCAACCGTCAAAGATCACCTGAGCGAAGGCCTTGACCTTGCCGCCCTTGTTCAGGTTGATTCGAACCTCGCTGATCTCCATTGCTCACTCCTCCGTTGCCAAAGGACGCGGGAGCGATCCTACCCGGGTGAGGAGGGGCACGATCATGGGACTGAGCGCCGCCATCGCCCCGGCGGCTTGCCGTGCCCGTGCCTCGTCCTGGTAGAGCCCGAACACCGTCCCACCGCTCCCCGAGAGCAATGCAAGCAGCGGTTGTGTGTCGTGCACACGCTCCAGGCGCCGCCCGACCTCGGGCCAGCGCTTCACGACCGTCGGCTGCAGGTCGTTGCGGCAGCTCCCCAGCGGGAGCTCTCCGCCCTCAATCACCCACCGGTATATCTCAGACTCGGCCTCCCCGTCCAGCAGGCTGACGTCCAGAGCGCGATAGACCTCAGCGGTGGGGATCGGCTCGGAGCTGGGCACAAGGACAAGCCACCAGCGCGGGAGATCCGGCAGCGCCGTCACCTCCGAGCCACGCCCCACGCCCCAGGCAACCCCGCCCACGAGGAAGAACGGCACGTCCGCACCCAGCTCCGCCGCAAGCGTCTCCAGCTCCTCAGGCACTTCGTGGCCCGTCCAGAGACGCGCGAGGCCGGCGAGCGCTGCGGCGGCGTCCGAGGACCCGCCACCCAGCCCCCCGGCGACCGGGATACCTTTCCGCACCCGCATCCGGGCACCCCGGTTCACGCCGAAGTGTTCGGCGAGCAATCGGGCGGCCCTCACCACCAGGTTGTCGTCACCGACCGGGACCACGCCCTCCGGTTCGACGATCAGCTCGAGCACGCCCGCCGGCGCGTTTTCGAAAGACAGCTCGTCCCACACCCCCACCGCCGCGAAGATCGTTCGAACCTCGTGGTAGCCGTCGGAACGCCGCCCCAGCACCTGCAGGTGCAGGTTCACCTTGGCCGGGCAGCGCATCTGGAGCTTCATCGCTTCGCTCCACAGATCGGGGCGGACAACCACGCCGGATACGAGGGAGGCTCGCTCGTCTGCCACGCCTGCAGAGTCAACTCGGCTTTCACTGATCCGGCCACCAGCGAGAGACCACGTGGCGGGGTCGGGACGCCCGACGTGTAGCCGAACGGGCTCTCGAGGTCGGCGACCAGCAGCGGCTCCTCGTCGCCGGCGCGGGTCAGAAGCACCCGGGTGCAGTGCGGCTCGGGACCTTCGACCTGAGCCCGCCAGAGGAGCGCTCCGGTGGCGGCCTCCACCCAACCCGGAAGCTCCGGCAGCTCGCGAGTGTCGGGCGGGAGCATGCCGGTGAGCAGCAGCGTCGCCAAATCCGGGTCGAGCGGCAACGAGGAGCTCGCGGACACAGGCACGACACCCTTCGGGAGA
>MEKI01000058.1:13969-14646 GCA_001766905.1 Acidobacteria bacterium RBG_13_68_16 | reverse complement strand
CCAGCCTCCCGCACCCTCGACCCACGCCGCCATGGCCGTGCCTCCGGGCGGAACGGCCACCGTGAGCGCCAGCCTCCCGTCGCCGGCGCGCACCGTGAGGATGAGGTCCCGGTACCCGCAGCAGGAGAGTCGGTAGAGAGCGGCGAATGGCCGCGGAGCGGCGACCAAGGCCTGCCACCCCGGGGGCAGCGGTTCGGGAGGGGCCGCGTGTCGGCAGCCCGCCGCCGCGAGAAGCAGGGCCAGGATCGCTGTGCTACGGAGCCGGTGCACCCGCAACCTCGGCCAGCTTCTTCTCGATCCGCTCCTTCTGGCCTGCCTCCTCGAGGGTGAGGCCCAGCGCGCGCCGGTACGACTCGGCAGCCTTGGCCTTGTCCCCGCGTGCTCTGAAGAGGTCGCCCACGTGCTCGCGAAGGGTGCCGTCGAACGGCTCTAGGCGCAACGCCTCGATGAGGTGCTTTTCGGCGCGGTCCATCTCCCCGAGGCGGAAGTACACCCACCCGAGTGAGTCCTGGTACGCACCCGAGGTGGGCTCGAGATCGACGGCCTTGGTGAGCATCGTCCGGGCCTCTTCGAGGTTCACGCCACGGTCGGCAAACATGTACCCGAGGTAGTTGAGCGCGGCCGGGTTGTCGGGCTGCTTGGCCAGCAGTTTGCGGAACTGCTTGACCGCCTCGTCC
>MEKI01000058.1:883-13951 GCA_001766905.1 Acidobacteria bacterium RBG_13_68_16 | reverse complement strand
GGAGAACTCGGCCAGCAGCGCGCTGCGCAGACGGCCAGTCTCCTTGTCGTC
Source organism: Acidobacteria bacterium RBG_13_68_16 (assembly GCA_001766905.1). GTDB lineage: Bacteria > Acidobacteriota > Thermoanaerobaculia > Thermoanaerobaculales > Thermoanaerobaculaceae > RBG-13-68-16. The sequence goes on along the minus strand of MEKI01000058.1, from coordinate 13,900 downwards.
CTCGACCTGGGACTGGCGCACGAACGCCAGCCCGTCCTTGTACGCCTCCCGAAGCCGGTAGTACTCGCCCCACAAGGCGAGCTGGCGACGCGTCAGCACCTTGCCGCTGGCTCTCTTGAGCCACGGCAGCGCATCGTCGGTCTTGCGGTCGAGGAGCTCGAGTGCAACGCGCTCCTGCGCCGTTTCGGTGGCCGCGTATTCACCGTCCAGCCTGTTTTCCTCGACCTGCTTCCAGAGGCCGTCCAGGACTGCGCGCGCCTCGTCCAGGTGCCGGCTATCGATCAGCAACCGCGCAAGGCCGAGAGCCGCGTCCGGGTCGTCCGGGTTGGCCGCCAGCACCTTGCGGTAGAGCTGTTCCGCGACCTCGAGGTGACCGTCGCTCGCCTCGACCATCGCTTTCAGCAGCAGCGCGCCGTGCTGATTGGGGTCTCCAGCGAGCACCTGGTCCAGGACCTGGCGGGCCTTGTCCTTGTCGCCCGAACGTGCCAGCAGTGTTGCCCACCGCGTCATCCCCGTGAGGGTTGACCCTTCCTTGCTCAGGAAATCGCCCAGGACGTCCGCAGCCTCTTTGAACTTCTGGGCGGTTGCCAGGGTGTCCACCAACTCGAGCGTTGCCGGTTGGCGCAGCTCGGGCACCGCCGCGGCGCGCCGGAGCCAGTCCGCAGCCTCGTCCAGCTTGCCCATCTGCCGCAGCGACTCGCCGGCGAGGATCCACAGTCTTGGGTCGTTCGGCCGATCGTCGAGCAGGGCGCGCACGTGCTCCCACGCCTCCGACCCCTTGTCGACCCGAATCAGAGACTGCGCGAGCACGAGCCGGGCCTGGCCACCCTGGGGGACCGCATCCACTCCCATGTGCAGGTGTTTGATGGCAGCTTCGAGCTCCGCGGGAGTCTGTGCCGCCTGGGCCAGCAAGATGCCGTAGGCAGCCTCCCCGTTAGGGCTCAGGTCGCCGCCGGTCCTCCTGAACTCCTTGATCGCGTCCTCGCCCATGCCGGCGTCGGCAAGCGCCAGCCCGAATTCCTCGGCCAGCTCGGGGTCATCGGGATCGAGCTCGGTGGCACGGCGGAGCAGCTTCAGCCCCTCGGCTATCTCCCCGGCCCCGAGGCGCAGCTGCGCCTCCGCCACCAGCGCCAGGGCCTCGCCCGAGCCCTTGCTCTGCCCTCCCGAGCCGGCCAGGGCCGTCCCGAACCCGGCGCAGCCCCACGCCAGCCCGACTGCCGCGACGATCACAAGACTCCGCCGCACCGCCACCTCCGAACTCGCTATTCTAATCCGCTTTTTTTCGTTACAGGGCTTCCCGACGTGCGCCGCGTCAGGGTTTTGCGGCGTCGCCCCAGGCGGGCACGGTGGACTTCGCGTTCTCGGGGAGCACGGCGAGGTCGCGCCCTCCCGGCAGCGGGACCTGCTTGCCGATCCGCCGGCCACCGCCGGTAAGGATCACGAGCGAATCGCCGCTGAGCGCCGCCACCTCGTCGCCCGCCGCCGACACCGCGACGACCGGGCCGGCCACGCGGGTTCGGAATCGCTCTTTCAGCGTGTGGCGTGCCTTCGGATCGACGCGTACACTAACCAACTCCCCAGCGGTACCTGTCGCAAGCCCCGCGATAACGTCCCGTCCGTTCGGTAACAGACAGAGGGAAAGGACCTCGCCGCCAACATCCACACCTTCGCGGGACGCAGGCTCCCCCATCACGGCTGTCTCGAGGGTGCTGCCGCTCGCGACCACCGCGAACGCCCCGGTCGGGGCCACCACCACGTGTGCGGCCTCCCCCGCCAGGCTCACCGGCTGGACGACCGTCGCCCCCAGCCCGACCACCAGCACCAGCGCGCGCACGCCCGGCGTTGCCGGGATGATCGCGACGAATCGGCCGTCGTGGGAGCAGGCAGCCCGCCGGGCCCCGGATACCCCCTCCAGCGGCACCCGCTCCAGCAGCAGGCGATCGGGGTAGGAGAGCGTTGCGAGCATACCGGGCAGCACCGCGTACATGCGGTCCCAGTCGGCAAAGAAGAGCGGGAAGACGCGCCCAGGCCAGGCCTCCACACGCCCCGTCGGGCCGACGATCGCGGTAGCGTCCTCCTCCCGCAGGGGCACGACGGCACGCCCGTCGGGCGCGGCGAAGATGGCGAGCCCCTCGCCCGGAAGCTCGGCGACGCGCAGCACGGCGCACTGCACGGTATCCACGAAAACCACCCTTCCGGGAGTCAGCACCGCCGCCACCGCGGCGATCAGAACGGCTGCAGTCACCTCGCGAGTCTAGCGCGTCCTCTACAATCCCGGGGTGGCCTCGGACCTTGCAGCCGAGATAAAGGCCCATGCGCACCAGGTGCTGGGCTTCGACCTCGTGGGCATCACGACCGCCGACCTGCTTCCCGGCGCCGCCCACCTGGCGCAGTGGGTGGCGGCCGGCGCCCACGGCGACATGGGCTACATGGCCGAGACAGCTCACCTCCGTGGCGATCCCCATCACCTCCTCCCGGAGGCACGGAGCGTGGTGTGCGTCGCGATGAGCTACCACACCGGTCCGGAACCTCCGGAGCTCGACCCGGGCCATCGCCGGGCCGTGGTTGCGCGCTACGCGCGCCGCAAGGACTACCACACCGTCATCAGGCGCCGCCTGGTTCGGCTCGGCCGCTTCGTCGGCGAGCGGGCCCCGGGGGCACGCTGGCGCCCCGCGGTGGACACCGCCCCCCTCCTCGAGAAGGAACTGGCCCAGCGCGCCGGCCTCGGCTGGATCGGTAAGAACACCTGCCTGATCAACCGCAGGCTCGGAAGCGAGCTGCTGCTCGGCGAGCTGGTGACCAGCCTCGCGCTGCCCCCCGACCAGCCCGAGACGGACCACTGCGGCACCTGCACCGCCTGTCTGCACGCGTGCCCCACTCGGGCCTTTGACAGACCGGGTCGGCTCGACGCCCGTCGTTGCATCTCATACCTCACCATCGAGCACCACGGTCCGTTGCCGGAGGCGCTGCTGCCGGCCCTCCGGCCGCACCTGTTCGGCTGTGACGTCTGCCAGGCGGTCTGCCCCTGGAACCGCCACGCCCCGCCTCCATGCTCGCAGGCGCTCGCCACCCGGGTACCGCTGGGCGAGCTCACCGTTGACTCTCTGGATGGCCTTGGCGAGGCCGGGTGGCGTGCCATTTCGGCCGGCACGCCGCTTCGCCGCCTCGATTACCCCCGCCTGCGCCGCAACCTCTTCGCGATCGCGACCGACTCGCCCGGCGTGCGGCCCAAACCCAACGGTTGACGCCGGGGGCGTTGGCCGGCAGGCAAACGGCGAACCCGTAGTTTCAACCATCGGTGAGGGGCGTCACACCGGTGGACGGTGCACGCGCCCAACCGCCCCCCGGTGGACCGTGGGTCCCCGGCAGCTCCCCGGGGTGCGCCGCCCGCAAGGGCCGGTCTCCGTTACCTTTTCGGCGCCAAGGAGCGTGTCTCGACCCCCCCCCGCGCCCGGCTCCCGCCGTTGCCCCGACACCTCCTTGACAATCGACCCCCAGGGGACTATAAACCGCCGCTCAGGGGTGCCATTTGGGTCCCCAGCGGAGGTGACAGCCCGCCCCCACAGGAAGGAAGAGGAGCAAACGACGCGGGCTCCCACCGCGCTCGGGCAGCCGGTGATCTCCCGTTGGTGCAGGCTTGCATTCTGACCATCTTGTGCTAAGTTGCACGACGACCTTCATGAGAGTACGATGCGAACCGGCATCGCAAGATGCCAACCTCAATCGGTGAGGAAAGGAGAGCTGAGATGCGTAAGAGTCAGGTTTTCGTTGGTGTGTTGCTGTTGGTTGCGGCCGTCCTGGCCGTCGGCTGCGCGAAGCCGCCGCAAATGGAGATCGACGCCGTAAAGGCCGCGATGACCGCTGCTGAGCAGGCCGAGGCGCCAAAGTACGCCGCCGAGGCTTGGGACAAGGCCCAGCAGGCCATGAACGCGGTTAACGCCGAGCTGGAGGCGCAGAACGCCAAGTTCGCCCTGTTCCGGTCCTACACCAAGGCGAAGCAGCTCATCGTCGACGCCACTGCCGCCATCAGCGCCGCCAAGGATGCGGGCATTGCGGGCAAGGAAAAGGCGAAGGCCGACGCCCAGGCCGCGATTGATGCCGCCAAGGCCGCAATGGACAGCGCAGCCGCCATGTTCGCCTCGATCGAGAAGTGCCCGCGCGCGAGGGGAGCCAAGGAAGTGAAGAAGGACCTCGAGACCGTGAAGGGCAACCTCGAGGGCTACAAGAACCAGCTCACCGAGCTCGGTACCAAGTTCACGAGCGAGGACTTCTTCGGCGCCAAGGCCCAGGCCGACACGCTGAAGGGGCTGGTCGACCCGGTTGCTAAGGACCTTGAGGGCATCAAGACCAAGTTCAGGTGCAAGTAAGACTTCTCCGTTCAGACTACCGGGGAACGGCGGCGGGAAACCGCCGCCGTTCTGCTATGCGCTCGGCCGCGGCTGTTGCCCTGGTCGCGTTGCTCGGGTCCTGCTCCCGCCACCCCGTTCCGAACGTGGATGGTGCCCGGCGCGCCGCCCGAACCGCAATCAAGGTCGTGCGCCCCACCGCCCCGGCCAAGGCCAGGCTCATCGAGCAGCTGGTGGCCCTGGCCGAGGTGGCTACGGCCGGGGAGGCCGCCGCCCCCTGGTGGCAGGGGTCCGTGGGGAGGACCGAGGCGGCCTGGCTGCGCGTAGCGCGCACCGCCCGCGAGGCCACGAAATCCGTCCGCACCTCGCAGGCCCAGGCCCGGGGGGTCTACACTGGCGTGCATCCCGAGGTGCGGAACGAGGTGGTACGCGCTCAAGCCGAGATAGGTGAGGCAGGCATGGGTCGCCGCGAGGCGGCGGCCATGCAGCGGGCCATCACGGGCCTCAGGCTGGCCGAGAAGCTGGCGGCGGCCGGCCGCCACCCGCAGGCCATGGAGGAGTTGCACGAGGCGCGTGAGGACGCGGCCATCGTGCACCACGCGTGGGCCTCGTTACACGCGCGGTTCGGGGAGTCCCGAAACATCAGCCAATGGCGGCAGTGGGCCAACATGACCATCGAGGAGAGCCTCCGCACGAATGACACGGCGATCCTGGTGGACAAGCTGCGGCGGCGTGTCACGCTTTACCGCGCGGGCAGGGCCGTCGTCCACTTCCCCGCGGAGCTGGGGGCCAACGGCCTGCGCCGCAAGGAGCACGCCGGGGACCGGGCCACGCCGGAAGGGATGTACCGCGTGGTTCAGGTCAAGCAGGCGCCCAAGACTCGCTTCTACAAGGCGCTGCTGATCAACTACCCAAACGATGAGGACCGCATGCGTTTCGCCCTTGGCCAACGCCGGGGACAGATTTCGGCCCGGGCGGGAATCGGGAGCCTCATCGAGATTCACGGGGACGGGGGCGAGGGGCGGGACTGGACGGACGGGTGCGTCGCGCTGACCAATGACGACATGGATCGCCTGTTCGGGCACGTGCGCGTCGGGACCCCCGTCACGATCGTGGGGACGTATGCCCGCTGAGCCCGAGATCCTCACACCGCCTCCGGAGCCGCCGCAGAGGCACCGCTGGCCGCAGGTGATGGGGCTCGTGGTCGTCGCGGTCGGACTTGTGTGCGGCGGGTCCGCGGCGGTGCTCGCCCGGCTCGGGCGACCGCTCGTGACCACCCCTTTCAACGCCACGGCCTCAGTCGGGACAACCGAGGCGGAATCAGGCAACCTTCGAAAGCGTGCGGTGCGGGCCGAGAAGGAGCTCGACAAGCTCCACCCCAAGGGCGTCTATATCGTCGTGGACGCCTACCGGAACCGGCTGCACCTGGTGGAGAACGGCAAGGTCATCCGGTCGGCCGTGTGCTCGACCGGGACCGGGATCGTGCTCAGGGATCCTCGCAACGGGAAGCAGTGGATCTTCGACACGCCTCTGGGCGAGCGCGTGGTGGAAAGGAAGGTGAAACACCCCGTCTGGGCGAAGCCGGACTGGGCGTTCGTCGAGGAGGGCCTGCTGCCGCCCACGGACCCCAACGAGCGCTTCGACGACGCCTCCCTGGGCGACTACGCCCTCTACATCGGGGACGGCTTCATCATTCACGGAACGCTGTTCAAGAGCCTCCTCGGCCGTCGCGTCACTCACGGATGCATCAGACTCGGTGACGAGGATCTGGAGTTTCTGTACCGCCATGCGCCGATCGGCACTCGCGTGTATCTCTATTAGCCTGGCCGCCCTGTGCGCCCGAGCGGGGGATGTGCCGCCCGACGCGTCCCGCGTGGCCGCGCTGGAGCTCGAGGCCAGGCTGGCCAAGAAACCCTTCGTCTACCTCGTCCTCGACCCTCAACGCCGCGTCCTCGAAGTCAAGGCGCGCGGGGCGGTCCTCGACACCGTGCAGCTCAAGGGCATCGAGGTCATCAGCCAGCAACCGCTGCTGACCCGGCGAGCCCCCAACCGCCCGCCCATCCCCGCGGTGTGGACGCTGAGCGTTGGCCCAGGTGACACCGACCGGGAAGTGATCGCCCCCACCGAACTGCGCCCCGCACCGAAGGAAGGCGAGGAGGAGGTGGAACCGACGCCGGCCGCCGCCCCGTCGGGGCCGATGCCCACACCAACGCAGGTTCACGTACCGCCCCCGTCGTACCGCAGCCGGCTCGCCAACGGCTGGGATCTGTGGATCACCGACCGCCTGCCGCCGCAGAGCGCCCTCGGGACGTTCACAGCGGCGGTGCGCGACGGCTGGCAGCGCCTCCGGGGGCTGGGCGAGGACCACCCCCCTGCGGTCACCCTGGCGATGGCGGACGAGGACGCACGCCGCGTCCACCACCTCATGCGCACCGGGACCGCAATCCTGGTCGCGAGCGAGCTCTGATCCAAGAGACGCGGAGCAAGTCCACGGTCCGGCCTCATGCGATGGGACTCTTCGCCCTCACTCCGTTCGGTCTCAGGGTGATTTCGGTTTGCCCCGCAGCGAACCGAAATCAGTTAGAGCGGAGCTTGGAGACCCGGTCCACGATGTCCCGGAACGCCGGGTTGATCGCCAGGACCTCGCTGAAGCTCGCGAGGGCGGCTTCGGTGTTCCCCGCCGCTTCCTGCGCGGACCCGAGCTCGTAGCGCAGGCCGAGCTCCATCTCGAGGGGAAGGCTCGGCGCGCCCAGGGCGCGCCCGTACCACTCCGCACCCTGTTCAGGGAGCCCCTTCTCGATGAAGCAGGCGCCGATCATGCTGGCGCTCTCGACCAGGTAGTCCGAGGACTTCACGGAAAGCTGAAACTCCCCGATGGCCTCGTCCAGGAGCCCCATCTCGCGGTAGGCGAGGCCCAGGTTGAAGTGAGTGTCGTAGTCCTCCTCCTGAACCTGCTCCGCCACCCCGCGCTGAAACTCCTTGAAGAGCTGCTCGATCGAGACGTCGCTCGACTTTCCAGCCCCGGTGGCCTCGGCCACCATCTCCTCCTCCGCGAGCTCCTTCTCGAGCTCTGCCGCCAGGTCGAAGAACTGTTCCTCCTCCTTGAAGAGCTCGACGGCCGAAGCCGCCGCCGCGGGCTCGCGACGTTCCTCGTCCCAGCCTCGCGCCTTGAGGAGGGCTTGACGCGACGTCACGTCCGGATGGTCGGGGAACTTCTCGCGAAGCCTCTCCAGCAGTTTGGCTGCGTCGTCCAGCAGCCCTTGCTGGATAAGGAAGTCGAGCTCCCCAAGCTGATCCACTCCTGGACCTGCCAGCACGCCGGGCACCTCGACCAGCTCCGCGGCCTCGTCCACAATCTCGACGCTCTCCGGCTCACGCCCCGGTGCCTCCACGTGTGGCGGTGTCTTTGCCGCCGCCGCGGGAGCCCCGCGAAGCCCGAGCATCGCCTCCAAGTTCTCGAGGCGGACTGCCCCCGTCGGCGCCCTTCTCACGTCGCCGGTGCGGGCCGCAGGCGACTCGGGTGCGCCGAGACCATCGAAGGAGGGCAAGGGGGCGCCGACGGCAGGGTGTGACGCACGCCCAGCCAGCTCGCCCAGGTTGATCCCCGGCACCGGCAGGGAGAGGTCCATGCCCGGCCGCTCGGTGGACGGCGCCGCCGGGGCTTCGGCCGCGGCAAACGCCGCGAGCGCCTCGCGTGCCCCATGGGCCTCCCTCGCAGTGAGCGACGGCGGAGCGGATGGCGGGGGCGCCGTCGGGCTGGCCACGGCCCGGCCGAGCTCCACCTCGCCCATAGCGGCACCGCCGCCGAGGGAGACCAGCAGGTCACGAGCCTGCTCGTGGCGCGGGTCGAGCGCGAGCAAGCGCTCGAGGTGCGCGATCGCCTTGTCGGAAAGGCCGTACTTTGCAAACACCTGGGCCTCGGTGAACAGCTCCTCGGTGTTGCTGGGGACAAGCGTGGGCTCTGCGGTGACCGGGGCGCCGGCCGGCGGGGCCACCGCGGGCCCGGTCTCCGCGTGGGACAAGTCGATATCTACGATGTCCACCCCATCTTCGGGCGCCGTCGTGGCTGCAGGGGCCGGCGACGGGGGTGGCTGGGGCGCCGGTACCGCAACGCCAAGCGCCTTCAGGCGCTGGGCGAACAGCGGGTTCGTGGGCACCTTCTGAACCAGCTGGGCGTAGAGGTCGGCGGCCTCCCGCCTCCGGGCGGCCCGGAAGTGGACATCCGCGAGAGCGGTCTCGATGTTGACGACCATGTCGGGGTCGTTCTGCTGGTCGAACACCTTGAGCGCACGCTCGAGCACCTCGGCGTCACGCGGGTCGCTCTTCAGGAGCCGCTCGACCAGTGTGGCCGCGCGGGCAAGGTCGTTGGCCTGCACGAGCCGGTCGATGGTCCGGAGCAAGACCCCCTTTGCCTCCACCACCTCGCCCGTCTCCGACAACACCTCGGTGTAGAGCTGGGCAACGTCGGCCCGCCCGTCGCTCTGCGGGAGTAACTCCTCCAGCAACCTGCGTGCCGCCTCGACGTCCCCGCTCTCGAAAAAGGCACGCGATGCCGAGTACTTCAGCTCGAGGCCGGCCTTGGTCGCCGTGATTGCCTTCCTGGCCAGCTCCGCCGCCTGCGCCTGCCGTCCAGCCGCCACCAGCGCGTCCACGCACGGGGCGACGAAGTCGCCATGCTCCGGGTTGAGGTCGAGCGCCCGGTGGTAGAGCTTCACCGCCTCTTCCAGCATGTTGCGGCTCAGCAGCGTCCGGCCCAGGGCATCGATCTCCTCACCCGCAACCGCCACGTTGCCTTGCTGCACCGAGAGGTCCACGAGCTTGGCCCGCGCCTGGAAGTTGTTCGGTTCCAGCTCCACCAGCCGGCGATAGACCCGCATCGCCTCGTCCGGCTGCTTGGAGCGCAGGAACCAGTCCGCGAGGGTGAGCAACTGCTGCCGCCCTTCGACCACGAGTCCCTGCTTGAAGTAGAGGTTGGCGAGCCGCTCGTACGTCTCGGTCCGCCGCGGGTCGAGGCGGTTGACCTTTTTGTAGATCGCGATCGCCTTGAGGAAGAATCCGTCCTCGCCGAAATGGTCGGCGATGCGCTGGTAGACGTCGATGGCTTCGGGGATTCGCGACACGCGCACCAGCAGGTCGCCCAGGCGGTTGAGGGCGTTGGTGTCGTGGGGCGCCAGGTCAACGGCGCGCTTGTACTCTTTTATGGCGGCATCCAGCTTGCCGCGCGCGGCGAGTCTGTCCGCCTCCTGGATGATCAGTTCGCGCTTCGCCGTTGACATGAGAAGGCAGTATTTCCCCGCGTTTATGCTAACACACGGAGCGGCCTGAAGCTGCGCCGGTGCTGCTCGGACGGCCCCAGGCGCCGCAGCGCCTCGAGGTGCGCCGGCGACGGGTACCCCTTGTTGGATTCCCACCCGTACCCGGGGACGTCCCCGGCCAACCGCACCATGGTCTCGTCACGCGTGACCTTGGCGAGGATCGAGGCCGCGGCGACGCACCGATAGCGGGCGTCGGCGTGTACCTCGGCCCGGTGTGCGACTGGGAGCCCGCGCAGGACCACTGCGTCTGTGACCACGAGGCCTGGCACCTGGCGCAACGCGAGAACGGCATCGACCATTGCGGCGCGGGTGGCCTCCAGAATGTTGAGACGATCGATCTCGGACGGGCCTCTATGGGCCACGGTCCAGCACAGGGCTTTCTCGAGGATCTCCGCCGCGAGCCGCTGCCTCTTCCGGGGGGAGAGGCGTTTGGAGTCGTCCAGGCCCGCCACCGGCCTGCCTGGGTCGAGGATCACTGCCGCAACGGTGACGGGGCCCGCGAGGGCCCCGCGACCGACCTCGTCCACGCCCGCGATCAGCCCGTACCTTGCCTCGAGCTTTCGGTCAAGCGCACCGTCAGGCGGCGCGGCCCTCACTGCCGCTCGTAATCCTCCTCGAGGCGTGCGGCCTTGCCCTTGAGGGTACGCAGGTAGTAGAGCTTGGCGCGTCGGACGCGGCCGTGTCGCACCACCTCGATGCGGTCGATGTTCGGCGAGTGCACCGGGAACACCCGCTCGACCCCGACGCTGTAGGAGATCTTGCGAACCGTGAAGCTCTCGCGCACCCCGCCGCCCCGACGCCCCATCACCACGCCCTCGAACACCTGGATGCGCTCCTTCTCGCCCTCGCGCACCTTGACGTGCACACGAACCGTGTCACCCGGGCCGAAGTCCGGCCTGTCGGTTCGCATCTGATCCTTTTCGAGCTCGCGTAAGTCCATGGTAAACCTCCCGCCCTGACCACGCTGAACACCGACGTGGCGCGGAACGGGGATTATACACGGCCTCACCCGCGCCGGGAAGGGTCCTCGCGAGCCCCCGGGGACGCCTCCGGAATGGCGATCCCCTCCTCGGCGGCCACCTCCGCGATCACCGCCCTCGTCTCTGGCGGCAGGGAAGGCCAGGCAGCGCTGATAAGGTCCGGCCGGCGGCGCAGGGTCAGGCGGACCGCCGCCGCGAGGCGCCAGCGCCGAACCCCCTCGTGGTCGCCCGAGGCCAGTACATCCGGGACGGGCATGCCCTCGAACTCGCGAGGCCGGGTGAACACCGGGTGGTCCAGCAGCTGCGAGGTAAAGGAGTCCGCGGCCACCGAGCCGGGGTCGCCGACGACCCCGGGAAGGTGGCGGGCGGCCGCGTCGAGCATCGCGAGCGCCGCCAGCTCCCCGCCCGAGAGCACGAAGTCGCCGAGCGAGATCTCGTCTGCGCGCAGGATCTCGTGAACGCGCTCGTCGAACCCCTCGTAGCGCCCGCATACGAACAGCAGGCGGGCGTAGCCGGCCAGCTCGCGGGCGACCGCATCGTCGAACCGGCGCCCGCGCGGGTCGGGAAGCACGACGTGGGGTTCGCCAGCGAGCGCCGCGACGTCGCGGACCGCGGGGATCACCGCCGGGGCCACGAGCACCATCCCGGGTCCGCCGCCGTAAGGTTCGTCGTCCACCTGCCCGTAGCGGTTGATTGCCCACTTTCGGAGGTCGTGCACCCGAACGTCGAGCACGCCTGCGGCGGCGGCGCGCCCAAGCACCCCGACGGCCAGGTACGGCTCGACCGCCGCGGGGAAGAGGGTCAGGATGTCACAGCGCATCGCCGTCGAACAGGCCGCGCGGCGGGTCGAGCACGACCGTGCGTGCCGGCAGGTCAACCCTCACGACAATGGCGGAAACGAAAGGCACCAGCACCTCTCCCCGGGCCGCCGTCACCACGAGCAGGGCGCCACCGGGCCCCGTTTGCGTCTCCGTGATCTCGCCCAGCGCGGTGCCGTCGGCAAGCTGGCAGCGGCAGCCGACAAGCTCGTGCTCGTAGTAGTAGTTCTCGGGAAGCTGGGAGCGCTCCTGGGCGGGGAGGAAGAGCCAAAGACCACGCCAGCCTTCGATCTCGTTGCGGTCACGGATACCGACGAAGCTGAGCAGCCAATCCCCTTTATGCGAGCGCACCTGGTGTACGACCTTGTGGAACTCGGGGGACTCGCGCCCGATGCCGACCTCCACGCCAGCCACCAGGCGCTCGGGGAAATCGGTCACGGTCTCGACGGCGACCTCCCCGTGTATGCCATGGGGCCGACGAACGCGCCCCACCGCGAGCCAGCCCGCTTCGGGGCGGCCTTCCATCTACTCGAGGATCTCGAGCACGAAGCGCTTGCGCACCTTCATGCCGGCCGCCGCAAGCAGAGTGCGGACCGCACGTGCCGTCTTTCCCTGCTTGCCGATCACCTTGCCGAGATCCTCGGTGGCAACTCGCAGCTCGAGCACCGTGGTCTGTTCGCCCTTCACCTCGTTCACCTGGACCTTGTCGGGTTGGTCAACGAGCGCCCTCGCGATTTGTTCGACGAGCTCCTTCATGCGCGCCTCCCGGTCAGCACTCTGCAGCAGTCTCAGCTCTTGGCCTGTTGGAGCAAGCTCTTGACGGTCGGGGAAAGTTGGGCTCCGCGCGACACCCAGTACTCGATCCGTTCGCGGTCAAGCCGGAACTCGACCGGCTCGCTGCGGGGACTGTAGAAACCCACTTCTTCCATTACCGCACCGGTTGGCGGCTTCTTGCGATCGGAGACCACCACACGGTACACGGGTCGTTTGTTTGAGCCCATTCGCCGAAGTCGGATCATCAGCATCGAACTCTCTCCTTACCTTCCTCACGCGGCCGAGCCGCGAACGCGCATTGTACCAGATTGCGCCTTCGCTCTCTATAACCCCATCGAGCGCAGCACCTTGCGCGGGTCGCCACTGCCCAGGCGCTTGACCAGGCGCTTCATTTCACCGTACTGGCGCAGGAGCCGGTTGACCTCCTCCACCGTGGTTCCCGCCCCGCGTGCGATGCGTTTGCGGCGCGGGCCGTTGATGACCTCCGGGTGGCGGCGCTCCTGGGGGGTCATCGAGCAGATGATCGCCTCGAACCGCACCAGCTTCCTGTCGTCCACCTGCGGCGCCTTGAGGGCCTTCGCCCCCGGCACCAGATCCACCAGCTGGTCGAGGAACCCGCCGCCCCGTATCTGCTTGAGCTGGTCGCGCAGGTCGTCGAGGTCGAACCCCTCCTTCTTCAGCTTGCGCTCGAACTCGGCGGCCTTCTTCTCGTCCACCACGGCCTGGGCCTTCTCGAAGAGCGTCGCCATGTCGCCCAGCCCCAGGATGCGCGCCGCCATGCGGT
>MEKI01000058.1:185-875 GCA_001766905.1 Acidobacteria bacterium RBG_13_68_16 | reverse complement strand
AAAAGTTCGAGGTCCTCCAGCCTCTCCCCCACACCGGCCAGGCGGATCGGCTTGCCCACCACCGAGACCACCGAGAGCGCGGCGCCGCCGCGCGCATCGCCGTCGAGCTTGGTGAGGATGACGCCGGTGAGCGGGAGCCGCGCCGCAAATGCCTGCGCCTGGCGCACCGCGTCCTGGCCCGTCATCGCGTCGGCCACGAACAGCACCTCGCTGGGCGCCAGGATGCCGTGCAGCTCGGCGAGCTCCGCCATCAGATCCTCGTCCACGTGCAGGCGCCCGGCGGTGTCGAACAGAATCACCTCGAACCCCTTACGCCGCGCCTCCACGAGGGCCGCGCGGGCGATCTCCGGGGGCGACGGCCACGGGCGGGTGTCGAGCACCGGCAGGCCGGCCTGCGCCCCGAGTTGTTCGAGCTGCTCGCGTGCCGCCGGGCGCTGGGTGTCCGCGGGGACGAGCATCACGTGCTTGCCGAGCTTTGCCTTGATGAATACCCCGACCTTGGCGGCCGTGGTCGTCTTGCCCGTCCCCTGAAGGCCTATCAGCATGACAGGCGCAGGGAAGCCCTTGAACTTGAGCGGGCGCTCCTCGCCGCCGAGCAGCCGCGTCAGCTCCTCGTGCACGATCTTGAGGACCTGCTGCGCCGGCGTGAGCGAGCCCAGGACCTCCTTGCCGAGTGCGCGCTCGCGCACC
>MEKI01000058.1:0-136 GCA_001766905.1 Acidobacteria bacterium RBG_13_68_16 | reverse complement strand
GAGGGTTTTGTGGCCTCGTGGGCACAGAGCGTGCTTCCTTCTTTCCTTCCACTGCGTGGAGGCTCTGTTTTGCCCGGCGGGTGCGCGGCCGCTCAGCGCTTGCTCGCCCCCGCTCGCGGCGCGCCGAGACTCCCTC
>MEKI01000057.1 GCA_001766905.1 Acidobacteria bacterium RBG_13_68_16 | reverse complement strand
CGGACACGAGGCTCGTCACTGTGGGTGAATCACAGGCGGTCCGCACGACCGGTGTGGTCGCGGGTGTCGCCAACGTGCGCGGGCTGCATGAAAGCGACTGGCACACCGATCTGTTCCTGCACAACGCCGCGCAGGCAACCGTGACCGTCGTCCTCTACTACAGCCCGAGGGGAGGCACGGTCGATCCCGGGCAGGGGCGCCAGCTCACGGTCATCCCGGGTCAGACGCTCACGCTGGCCGACGTCGTGAGCACTCTTTTCGGCATCACCGGGAGCGGCGCCATCCACTGGGAGGTCACCGCCGGCGACGAGACGACGCTCCTGGTCGCGGCGGACACCTACAACCGCGTCGACGACGTCCGGAGGTACGGCCAGCAGGTCCCGGGCGTGCGGTGGAGCACCGCGACCCTGCCGGGGGGCTCGCTGTCCGGCCCGGCGGTGGCCGGCCGCTACCGCACCAACCTCGGCTTCTCGACCGACTGGGACTGCACGCGCGTGAACGTGAGGGGATACGACCGCGCTGGCGTGCTCAAGGTCGAGCGGGCGATCGACGTGCTACCGCTCACGTGGTACCAGCTCGACGACCTGTTCGGCCAGGCGTTCCCGGGGTTGATCGCCAACCCGGAGGCGGCAACGCTGGCGGAGAGCATCCACCGCTTCGAAGTCGCCGGCACCAACGGCCGCGTCGTGGCCTACACGACCATCATCGACAACACGACCAACGACGCCAGCTACTTCCTCGCGCGCCCGCGCTCCGCAGGGGTTAACGAGGTGTGGCTGCCGTCCGTGGCCCACCTCGCCGGTGCGAACGGCAGCCAGTGGCGCAGCGATGTTTTCCTGCTCAGCCTAAGCACGCAGGCCCTCTCCCCGACGATCGCCTACTATCCCTCGGGCCGCGACAACGCGACGCCTGCCGCCTTGACCATCGCCGCGCTCGCGCCCGGACAGGCCGCCGTCTCCGAGAAGATTCTGCAGGACGCTTTTCTCCTCGGACCCCCGCAGGTGGGAAGCCTGCGGCTCGCCTCAATGGTTGGTGAGGCGCTCGCGTTCATGAGAACCTACACCGAGGAGGTGGACGCCCTCGGTCAGGTCGTGACGTACGGCCAGGCCATTCAGCCGTGCGCCTCCGGAAACGCGGTCGGGGGCGCCTTCGAGGGCCGCATTTACGGCTTCAGCCACGGCCCCGGGATGCGCAGCAACCTCATCCTGCAGAACACACGGGCCGATGCGACCGGAGCGCTGGTCGCGAGTAACATCCTCGTGGACGTCCTCTCGGCTGACGGAGCCCTGCTCGCCAGCCGTACGCACGCCCTCCGGTCCGGCGAGTACCTGCAGGTCAACCGCTTCGTCGAGGGGTATGGTCTCGGCACCATCACCGGCGGTGGCCTGCGCCTCTCGCTCGTCGCGGACGGGGTCACAACGAACACCGGCGGCGTGGACGCCATGGTCACGGAGGTGAACGGCAACGTCCTGCTTGGGACCAACGACAGCCGACTGCTCCGCGTCGACCTCGTCCAAACAAGGTAGGCTACACGAAGGAGGCAGATCCAATGCGTCACGACATACTTGTTCATCACAACACAATGCGCGCCGCCGGCGGCGCACTGGCGATCGCGTTCCTCCTGGGCATCGCCGGCACCGCCACCAGCGAGGAGCACAGCAAGAAGGCCGGAAATGCGACGAAATCGTGCTGCGCGCCCTCGGCCGCCGACGCCGCGCCGCAGGCGCAGGCGACCTACCGGCGCTCGGTCGAGGAGGTCACTATCCCCGACCTCACCCTCGTGCGCATGGACGGCCGCAAGGTGGCGCTCCGGGACGAGCTTGCCCCCGACACCCCAGTGATGATGAACTTCATTTTTACGACATGTACGACGATCTGCCCCGTGATGTCCGCCACGTTTTCCCAGGTCCAGGAAGGTCTCGGCGGGGGACGCGAGAAGGTGCGAATGGTGTCGATCTCCATCGACCCCGAGCAGGACACCCCGCGGCGGCTCCGCGACTACGCCCGCCGTCACGAGGCCGGGCCCCAGTGGCACTTCCTGACCGGCAGCGTGGAGCAGATCAACGAGGTTCAGAGAGCCTTCGACGCCTACCGCGGCAGCAAGTTCAACCACGCGGCGTTGACATTCCTTCGCGGCCCCGGCGCCTCCCAATGGGTAAGGGTCGAGGGACTGGTTCAGGCGGAGGCGATTCTCACCGAGTACAGGAAGCTGGAAGTCGCGCAGTGACCGACGGCCACCCTGCGGGGGGCAACGGGCCCGCCGTCCGGCGGGCCCGTTGGCGTATCGGGACCGCCGCAGTCGCGGCCGTCGTGGCGGTCCTCCCTTCTGCGGCTGCCGCGCCGCCCGCTGGGGACGACCTCCGCCTCGCGGCCGGCCGCCGAATCTACCGGGAAGGCGTGCTGCCTTCGGGCAAACCGGTTCGCGGTGTCGTGCAGGGGGACGTCACCTTCACCGGACTTCAGGCCTCGTGCATGACCTGTCACCGCCGGAGCGGGTTCGGCGCGAGCGAGGCGGGGGCCGTGGCACCCCCGGTGATCGGCGAGTTTCTGTACCGCCCCGTCGAGCTTGGCGGCGAGCACACCGCCCTGCGCCGAAGCCACGGCCCCGGCACACGTCCGGCCTACACCGACGAGACCCTGGTGCGGGCGATCCGCGAAGGGGTCGATCCCGGCGGCCGGACGCTCGCGGCGCTCATGCCGCGCTTCGAGCTCTCCGAGGCCGACGCGCTGGCGCTGGTCGCCTATCTGAAATCGCTGTCCTCCGCGGCATCACCGGGGGTCGGCGAGAGCATCGTCCACCTGGCGACGGTCGTGACGCCGGACGTTGCGCCCGCTCGCCGGGCCGCATTCCTGGGTGTCCTCGAAGCGTTCGTGCGGGACAGGAACTCGGCTTCACGCCTCGAAGACGAGAGGAAGACACGAAGCGGCTGGGAGAAGCGACGCGAGTACCAGGCCTATCGGCGGCTGGCGCTGCACGTCTGGGAGCTCGTCGGCCCGCCCTCGAGCTGGGCCCGCCAGCTCGAGCAGCGCTACCGTTCCGAGCCTGTCTTCGCGCTGGTCTCCGGTATCACCGCGGGCGACTGGCGGCCGGTTCACGAGTTCTGCGAGGCCAACGAGATTCCGTGCGTCTTCCCGATCACCGACCTGCCGGTCGTCGCCGAAGGCGACTACTACTCGATCTACTTCTCCCGTGGTCTCACGCTCCAGGCGGAGGCGCTCGCCGTTCACCTTCGCGACGCGCCGCCGCCCGGGCCCGTGGTCCAGGTGTTCCGCGCGGAGCCGCGCGGCGCCGTGCCCGCGGCCGCCTTCCGCGCCGCCCTCGAGGCCGACCAGCAGGTGGCCGTCGTGGACCGGGTGATCGGTGACCCCACGCCACCCGATGCCAGCTACTGGCGAGGTCTGATTTCCGAACAGCGCCCCGCCGCGCTTGTCCTCTGGCTCAGCACGGCCGATCTCGCTGGTTTGGCCTCCATCTCGGAGAACGTGCCCGGGGTTTTCCTGCCCGCCAGCCTGTTGGGGGACGATCCCGGTACACTTGCACCCGCGCTGCGCAAGCGTGCCCAGCTCATCTGGCCGTACGCGCCGCCGTCACCCGCAGGCGCGCGGACCGCGCGGGCGCGGGCCTGGATCGAGGCCCGGGGCCTGAAAGTGGTGGACGAGCGCGCCCAGACCGGCGCTTTCTTCGCCGCCACCCTCGCCAGCGATGCCCTCAAGGAGCTTCGTGGCTACTACACGCGCGACTACCTCATTGAGAGGATCGAGCACATGGTCGACAGCTCCGTGACCACCTCGGTCTACCCGCGCCTGAGCCTCGCCCCCGGCGTCAGGTTTGCCTCCAAGGGGTGCTACATCGTCCGCGTGACGCAGGGTGATCCGCCGACTCTCGAGCCGGTTTCAGACTGGATCGTCCCCTAGGCCACATCCGGCCGGGCGGATGTGGCTCCAGCTTCAATCATGTTGCGTTGGTGCCCTCAGTACTCCTCGAGATACTGGTCGCGCTCCCAGGGGTGCACGGTGCAGATGTAGCGGTGCCACTCCTCACGCTTGTTGCGCACGAAGTTGGAGGCGATGTGCTCCCCGAGCGCCGCCATGACAACCTTGTCGCGCTCCAGGTTGTCGAGGGCCTCGGAGAGGTTGGCCGGTAGCTCCTTGATGCGGAGGCGCCGCTTCTCCCGCTCCGACATCTCGAAGATGTTGCGGTTGACCGGCTCGCCGCAGTCGAGGCGGCGCTCGATCCCGTCGAGGCCGCTCGCGAGCATTACACCGAGCGCCAAATATGGGTTGCAGGCGGGGTCGGGCATCCGCACCTCGCAGCGCGTGCCGGTTCCGCGCCGCGCCGGCACACGGACGAGCGGGGACCGGTTCTTTTCCGACCACGCGACGTTGACGGGCGCCTCGTGCCCGGGAACCAGGCGCTTGTACGAATTCACCAGCGGGTTGGTCACAGCCACGAAGGCGCGGGCGTGGTCGAGGATCCCCGCGATGTAGCCGCGGGCGACCTTGGAGAGCTGGTGCGGGCCCTTGGGGTCGTAGAAGACGTTGCTGCCCTTCCGGTCGAACAGGCTCTGGTGGGTGTGCATCCCCGAGCCATTGACCCCGTAGATCGGCTTGGGCATGAACGTCGCGTGCAGCCCGTGGTCCTTGGCGACCTTCTTGACCACGAACCGGAACGTGACGATGTTGTCGGCAGTGGTGATCGCGTCGGTGTACTTGAAGTCGATCTCGTGCTGGGCCGGGGCCACCTCGTGGTGCGCGGCCTCCACCTCGAACCCCATCCTCTCCAGCACCTCCACGATGTCCCGCCGCGCCTCCTCGCCGAGGTCCACCGGGGTGAGGTCGAAGTACCCGCCCACGTCGTGGACCTGATGGTTCGGTCTGCCGTTCGGGTCGCGGTGAAACAGGAAGAACTCGGCCTCGGGCCCGGCCATCATCGTCCATCCGCGTTTGCCAGCGCGCTCCACGATGCGCTTGAGCGCAAGGCGGGGACACCCAGCGAACGGGGTCTCATCCGCGTTGTAGATGTCGCAGATCAGTCGCCCCACCTTGCCGTAGGGTGTTGCCCACGGGTAGATAGCAAACGTCGCCGGGTCAGGCTTCAGGAGCATGTCCGACTCTTCGATGCGGGTGAACCCCTCGATCGAGGAGCCGTCGAACATGATCTGCCCGTCCAGGGCCTTCTCGAACTGCGTTGCCGGCACCTCCACGTTCTTGATGATCCCGTCGATGTCCGTGAAGGTGAGCCGAAGGAACCTCACCCCTTCGGCCTTGCACAGTTCGAGCACCTGCTTTCTCGTCATGTTGCCCCCCTGCGGCCCGGCCGGGCCGCGACTCGCCTGCCGGCGCCTTTCCTGGCGCGCGGGGTCTGTATGCATCGATGCACAAGAAGCGGGTTCATTTTGCATAGTGACACGCCCAGGGCTCGCCTGTCAAGCGGTGATTTGTGCAGTGTGACTCTTTTTCGAGTGTCAGTTCGCAAAGAGCTCGAGGTCAGTCGGATGCCAGCCGACCGTGGCACACCCGCCCGGCTGCGCACACGAATAGGGCCGGGCGGTCGTAGCGTCCGGCCCCTGTGATGGTGTGGCGAGGGCTATCTTAGTTTGGTGGTGGGGTCGCCGAGGAGGATCCAGGTGCGGCGGACGTCCATGTCGGGCGTGGCGGCCTTGGCGGCCCGGGTGGCGTCTCCGAGCGTGGTGGTGCCGGAGAAGAGCGCCCGCAGCAGCGCTTCGTCGATCGGGATCTGGGCTTCGGACTCGGTCAGGCCTGAGGAGGCCCACACCGCCACCGCCCCGCCCGGCCCCTCGAGGAGCGCCTCTCCCAGGCTCTCGATCTGGGGGCCGTGGAAGAACCCGTTCAGGCAGGTCATGGTCACCACAAACGGGTACCAGTAGTTGCGCAGGGCGTAGGCGTCGTCGGCAGTGAGCCAATTGGCGTGCCACATGGCGACCGAGCCGTGCCCGATGTAGTTGATCACGGTCTGCCCGAGGTTGAGCTGGCTCGCGAGCTCGCTCCTGGCCGCGGCATCCCCGACCTGCCCCCGGTAGACCTCGGAAACCCACACCCTCGACGGCACCGCCGCCTTGACCTGGGCACTCAAGCCCTCGAAGTTGTTCTCCTCGTCGTTGGCATCCGCCAGCAGCAGCACCCGCCCGAACCTCGCCCCGCTGTCGTAGGCCACGATCTTGGTGATCGCAGTGGTGGCTTCCGAGGCAATCTGGACCGGGATGCGCCCGACCCCGATGTCCGCGATGCCGTCCCCGTCAAAGTCCGCAAACCAGTCGTCCGAGGCGGTCTCCATG
>MEKI01000056.1:70505-70576 GCA_001766905.1 Acidobacteria bacterium RBG_13_68_16 | reverse complement strand
GACGACAGCCAGTAGAGGCCCGAGCCCAGGGCGGCGAGGAGCAGCGGCCCCCAGAGCAGGACCATCGCGAA
>MEKI01000056.1:20610-70404 GCA_001766905.1 Acidobacteria bacterium RBG_13_68_16 | reverse complement strand
AGATCGCAACGGCGATCCAGCCGAGGGCGGCGGTCCGCTCGGCGAACGCAGCCAGTGTGGCCTGGACGCGCGCAGGCGAGAACGGCAGGACGGTGGCAATGGCCTGCACGACCACGGCAACCCGGTCGGGCTGCACCCGGCTCACCGTGACGAGGACAACGGTGAGCAACGGAACGAGGGACAGCAGGGTCGTATACGCGAGCGCGCCGGCTCGCAAGAGGAGCTGGTCCCGATGCTGAGCGCGTATCAGCTCGCCGAGGAAGCGGGCCAGCACGCGGAGGACCTTCCTCACAGCGTAACCGTCTCCTCCAAAGTGGGTATCACGCACCTCCAACCGAAACGCGTTCCGAACCGCTCGGCCAGCGCCCGAGACGCCTCGGGCTCCCCATGCGTGACGAACACCGTTCTCGGGGCGGATTCCGCCTGACCGGCCCAGATCGTCAGCTCGTCCGCGTCGGCGTGCGCCGACAGCGACGGGATGCTGCGCACCTGTGCCCGCACCGGCACCATTTCGCCGAAGATCTTCACCTCGCTCTCACCATCGAGGATCCTGCGTCCCCGTGTTCCGTCCGCCTGGTAACCGACGAACACGACGGTCGTGCTCGGGTCCGGCAGGCGGTGACGGAGGTGGTGCAGGATGCGCCCGCCCGTGGCCATGCCGGAGGCCGAAACGATGAGTGCCGGCCCGCCGAGCTTGTTCAGGCGTTTGGACTCGTCCACCCTCCCGACGGTCACGAGGTTGGTCGGCACGAGGGGTTCGATTCCCTCACGGACGAGTTCCCGCATCTCGGCGTCGTGCTCGAGCGCACACGAGCGGTACGCCTCGGTGGCCTCGCGGGCCATCGGGGAATCGAGAAAGATCGGCAGCGGGTCAAGCGTCCCGTCTTCGATGAGCTCTCGCAGAAAGTAAAGAACCTCCTGAGTGCGATCGATTGCGAAGGCCGGAATGAGGATGACGCCCTTGCGCCGCACGGCCTCCGTGATGACCTCGGCCAGCTGGTCGCGCGGGTCGCCGGGGTCATGGAGGGAGCCGCCATAGGTCGACTCGACCACCAGGTACGTGGAGCCCGGATAGGGCTCGGGCGCTTTCAGGATCGGGACGTCGTACCGGCCCACGTCCCCGGAGAAGTAAAGCGTCGTGTGCTCGCCGGCCGCAACCTTGATACGGAGCTCCACGGCTGCTGCACCAAGGATATGCCCCTGTCTGTGGTACCGGAACTCGATTCCCTGCTGCACCGTGGCGCGCTGCCCGAACGGGAGCGCCTGCAAGGAGCCGAGGGCCTCTTGCGCGTCTTGCACGGTGAACAGCGGTAACGCGGGCGCGTGTTTGGTGGATCCAACCTTGTTTGCGAATCGAGCCTCTTCCTCCTGCAGTTTGGCGGCATCGGGGAGCACCGTGTGGAGGAGGCGCCTCGTGGGGGGAGTCACGTACGTCGGGCCTCGGAACCCCCCGCGCACCAGGCGGGGGAGAAAACCCGTGTGGTCGATGTGGGCGTGGGTGAGGATCACGGCGGATAGCGAGTCCGGAGACACAGGGAAGTCCGCCCAGTTTCGTAGGCGAAGCTCCTTCTTCCCCTGGAATAGCCCGGCGTCGATCAGCAGTCGCGCCCCGTGGACCTCCACGAGGTAACGCGAGCCGGTGACGGTTCCGGCGGCACCGAGAAAGGTGAGCGAGATCATTGGGGTCTCTAACGATACCCGGTCGCCCCGGGTGCTTCAAGGGCAGAGCCCCATTTCCTTGCGAGCAGGTTCCTTGCGCGTCCCCCGGTCGGAGCGTAGAATCGTGGCGATCACGGGATGACCGGGAGGTGCCCATGACACCCACGAAGAAGACCTCGGGAGTCGAAGACAAGATCGATCAACTGGAGGGTGCGGTGCACGACGTGCTGAAGGGAGCGAAGGAGTCCATTGCCCGCGCGGAAGGCTCGATGGCGAAGGCCAAGGAGGCCCTCGGGGAAGGCTACGGCAAGGCCAAAGCTCGCTCGGAGGAGGCCTATGGCAAGGCCAGAGGGTACTTGACGGAAGCCCGCGCTGCGCTCGAATCCACCCGAGAGACGATGGGGCAGCTTTACGGCCGCTCACGCGAGGTCGTGGAGGAGGGCTACGACAAGGCAAAGGTGCAGTTCGACAAGCTCTACACCGAGGCCAAGAAGGGCTATGCCAAGGTCAAGGCCAAGGTGCAGGAGGTGGACGTCAAGGAAGTTCGTGACGACGTCGTCGACTACATCCGGCGCAACCCCGGGAAATCGATCCTGATCGCCATCGGCGTCGGTTTTGCCCTGGGCTTTCTGGTGCGCCGCCGGGAGCCATGACGCATGGAAGACGAAAAACCGCGCGCCGAGGACGAGCACGAGCAGGGAGAGCCCTACGAAATGCAGGAGGATGAAGAACCGGACCAGCCGCGCAAGCGCCTCAACGCCGACTTCCTCCTGGACAAGGTCATTCCGGACGAGATCGACTGGCGTGATCTGGTGCGTCGGCACCCGATGCTGTCGGTAGGCGTTGCAGCCGCACTCGGTTTCCTGATCGGCCGCTCCAAGGGTGCGGCGATCATCGCGGGAGCCTCGGCGGCCGTCAGCGCCGGTGTCATGCGCCAGCTTTCCGATGTTCTGGACGGCGACGTGTTCGAGTTCTAGCCCTCGGGCACCGGGGGGTGGACCGTGCCGTGGTGTCCCCAGTGTGGCGTGGAGTACCGGGAAGGGTTCACCCGCTGCTCCGAGTGTGGTGTCGCGCTTGTCAGCGCACCGCCGCCGAGTCCCGGGCGGCCCGCACAGCCCGGGCCTGAGTGGGTCGAGGTCGCCGGATACACCACCGTCGAGGAGGCACGCCTCGCCCAGGGGCTGCTGCTGGAGCAGGGGATCCCGGCCGAGGTCGTCGACAAACACGTCGTTCTCAACCCGTTCCCCCAGGTGGACGAGGCCGAGGTCCTGCTGCTGGTCCCGCCGGAGCACGCCGACCGGGCGAACGAGGTGCTCGCACGCGCCGAGGCCGGCGAGGACGAGCTGCCCGAGGATTCGGACGCCGGACCTCCGGACGGGGAAGCGCGTTGACCCACCCCGCCTCCATCGGTCGCTACACGATCACCGGTGAGATCGGACGGGGTGCGATGGGCGTCGTCTTCCGTGCCATAGACCCCGCGCTCGAACGGCCCGTTGCCATCAAGGTGATCGCGGCCCGTACCAGCGTCGTGCCACTCTCCGGTGAGGAGCTCGAGGCGCGCTTCCTGCGCGAGGCACGAGTGGCTGCGCGGATCAGCCACCCGGGCGTTGTCACGGTGCACGACGCCGGGCGGGAGGGGAACTCCCTCTACCTGGTGATGGAGCTGGTGGACGGGGAATCCCTGGGCGACCGGCTGGCGCGGCGCCGGTTCCCCTCGGCTCCGGAGGCCCTCGAGATCGTGGCCCAGACGGCCGACGCGCTCGGCGCCGCTCACGCGCTCGGGGTGGTTCACCGGGACGTGAAGCCGAGCAACATCATGTTGACCCGCGGCGGGCGGGTGAAGGTGGCCGACTTCGGGGTGGCCAAGGCGATCGGGGAGCAGACCGACCTGACCCGAACCGGCACCGTCATCGGCAGCCCGGCCTATATGGCACCCGAGCAGATCCGGGGCGAGGTCCTGGACGGCCGCGCGGACCTCTTCTCCCTGGGCGTAGTGCTCTACGAGCTGCTCCTGCGCCGCAAGCCCTTCCCGGCGGACACCGTCACGACACTCATCTACCAGATCCTGCACGACGACCCGCTCGCCGATCCGCAGATCTCACGGGCGCTCGGCGAGGATGTGGCGGTGTTCCTCCGCCGGTGCCTTTCGAAGCCCCTCGACGCGCGCGTCCCGGACGCGGCGACGTTCGTCGTCGGCGCGCGGGCTCTGGCGGCGCGGCTTCCGGTCTCGAGTATCGAGGTCACCGGCCCGACGATGAAGCTCCCGGTGCCGCCGTCCCCGGCGACGCCGCCCACGGCCGAGCCGGCACCGCCGACGGCACGCCCGGCGAATTTGCCAGTCGGACCCGTGATGATCGCGGTCGGCGTGGGGTTGCTGGCGCTGGCCGCGGTGATTGCGGTCCGCCACATGGGTCGCCGCGGGCCTGCCGGGCCCGGCCCCGAGGCGAGCCGCCCCGTTGCGCTCCTCGGTGCGGCGGTTGTCCCGACGGTGGCCGCCGGAAGTGCCGCACCCGCTCCGCGCGCGACGTTCACGCCCCACCAGGCGGTCGAACCGACGGTGCCATCGACCATACCTCGAACGGCCGTTCAGCGGCTCGTGGCACCACCTCCGCTGGAGTCGCCTGTGCCGGCGGTGGCCGCCATCTTCTACTGCCAGCGTGGCGCCGAGTTCAACGTCTCGCCCGAGGAAACCATCGTGAGTGTGGACGGGAAGGAGATCGGCAAGGCCGACGACTGGGACGGCAAGGGCGGCGGCCAGACGTACGTCTTTTCGCGGCCCGGAAAGCACCGCGTGAAGCTTGCGCTTCCGGGCTACCGCACGACTTGGATCGAGGTCGTCGTGGATCCGGCAGCCAACGACGAGATCGTGGACGTGGACACGACGCTCTATCAAATGTGACGCGAGGGGTCCGCGCGGACGAGCAGACGATCGCCGGGTCGTCCCGACGGGCCCGGTGGAGGCACCCTTGAGCATGATTCTCTGCCCCAACTGCGGAAACACCCTGGAACCGAACGCCAAGGTCTGCACGCGCTGCGGTCAGGCCGTGCCCACGCCGGCACCCGCCGGGCCGACGAGTGCCGTAAAGGGGCGCGGGCTCCCGGTCGTGCCGCTGGCCATCCTGGGCGGAGGAGTGCTGGCCCTGGTCCTGGTGCTCCTGCTGGTGCGCGACAACCCGCCGGCGGGCGAGGTCCTCTCCGGGTCGGCGGCACCCACGCCGGCGCTGGCGGCGGCGCAGCAGCCTCCGACGATGCCCGCCGCACTCGACCAGCCGCGCGTCACGCCCACCGCGGCACCCACCGTCGTCGCCGCACCCCCCGCCATCGCGCCCCCGATCGCGGTCGCCGCGGCGCCACCGCCCACCCCCACGCCGCCGATCCAGATGGCGTACGAGTGCCGTGAGGGCGCGATCTTCGGCGTGGACCCCGAGGAAACGCTGGTCACGGTCAACGGCACGACGATCGGAACGGCCGACGAGTGGGACGACGCCGGCGGTGGCAAGAAGTACCTCTTCGGCAAAGCGGGTACGTACTACGTCAAGCTGAGCCTGCAGGACTACCGGACAACCTGGGTCAAGATCGTCGTTCGTCCGGGGGCCGAGGAGGAGTACGCCGAGGTCGATCTCGATCTCGAGAAGCTCGAGGACTGAAACTCTCCGGTAAAGGGCTAGCCGCGAAGCGTCGCGAGTGCCTGGCGCACCGGCTCGGGGACGAGGCCCGATACGTCCCCGCCCAGGTGCCAGATCTCTCGCACCACCCGCCCCGACAGGTAAGTGAACTCCTCGTTTGGCGTGAGGAAGACCGTCTCGGCCAAGTGCCAGAGGCGGCGGTTCATGAGCGCGATCTGAAACTCGTACTCGAAGTCGGAGACCGCCCGCATGCCGCGCAGTATGACGCGCGCCTGCGTCTGCTTCATGAAGTCCACCAGCAGCCCGGAGAACGAGGTCACCTCGACGCCGGGCATGCCCCGGAGCGTGGCGCGGATCAGCTCCACCCGGGTCTCCGGCGGCAGAAGCGCCGTCTTGTCCGTGTTCTCGAGGACCGCCACTATGACACGGGGAAAGACCGTCACCGCCCGCCGGACGATGTCCAGGTGCCCCAGGTGGAACGGGTCGAAGCTGCCGGGGTAGACCGCGGTGATTCCTTGCTCGCTCACGGCTTCTCCTCCACCGCCACGGTGGCGCGGTTGTGGTGGTCATCGATCGCGCGCACCGCGAGGACGTGCCGCCCGGGCTGGACCGGAATGCGGAACGTCTCGTGCCGCTTGTCGAGCAAGCCATCCTCGGGCGCGAGGGGATGCCAGGCGTCGGCATCCCGGTTCCACTCGACGCGAACGACGGGCGAGAGCGCGTCGTCGACAGTCAGAACCCAGGAGGAACCCTCTCGGGTCGCCGTAACTCTGGGCGGCGTGTTGTCCACGGTGACCCAACTCGAGAGGGCCTGCGTTGTTGCCGGCGCCTCCGGGTTTGCCGGCGCATCGTTGGCGGTGAGACGGAAGCGGTAAAGGCCATCGGCGAGCGCCTGGGTGTCGATTCCCAGCACGACCGTCTCGAGGTCGTCCCGGACCTTCCACCAGCGCTCGCTGCCCGACCCCTGGACCTCAAGGGTGAACCGCAACGCGTCTCCGTTAGGGTCCTCGGTCTTCCACGAGAGCGTCTGGTAGCCGACGCGGTAGTACTTCTTACCGAGGCGGTCCTGGGCCTCCTTGGCGTCGTCGTCGAGCGTCGTGAAGATTCCAGAGAGGTCGGGGTGCTGCACCTCCACGATGCGGTCGGAGGGAGGCGGCCCCTTGAGGAAGATCTCGCCCGGGTTGTGGACGGTGAGTTCCTTGATCGCAGGGGGGAGGTTGATCTGCCGATAGGCGACGACGACCCGCCCCACCCGCGCCGCGGAAACCGCCGGCGGAGGCTGCAGCTCGACCTGCCATTGCAGGTAGCGGGCCGGGGGCGCGCTCACCTTTCCGCCGGGGCAGGGCAGCGGGGCGGACCAGGCGCTCCAGGTTTCGTCGGGCGGGGAGACCGCGCCCGAACGGAAGCGCAGCGTGCACGCTCCCGTCGTCGGGAGCTCGCCGCGCAGCAAGGCCTCGCCCCACTGCGTCGGCTGGCCCGCATCCAGCGGCGGCGATGCAAATGTGCCACGGGGTGGCCCGCTACGGCGCAGCAGCTTGACCGGTCCCTGAGTGAGAACCCACTCACCGCGCGCCGCCACACGCACGACCTGGGTCGCGTCCACACTGTCGAGTTGCGCCGCCGAGCCGTCCTCCAGGAGCTGCCACAGCTCGCCCTCGAGGCCGGTGCCAATCACGAGGCCGCTGTCACCCCACGTCAGCGTCCCCGCGATCTGCTTGGTGAAGCGGTGCACCGTGACCGCGGCTCCGGGTGGAAGGATGCGCACGATCTCCGAGGTCGCGGGACCCGCGCGCGTCTCCGGCGTGGGCGTGGCGCTCTCGCTCACCGTCACCGAAACCGAGGCCTCCGTTTGCTCCTTGGCCGGGGGCTTGCCCATCGTGGGGTCTCCGGTGATGCCGGCGGCGTACACGACACCTTCAGGCGCCGCCGCCAGCGCGGCGATCTCGGTGAACCCGGAGTCGAACACCACGCCTGGCGTCCCCTCACCGGTCCACCGCATCACGAACGCCTTCCCGGAGGTCCCGATGAGGAGCACGTCCCCGGTCACGGCCAGGCAGCGGGCGTGGCGATCGGGTACCGGCGTGGCCACCTCGAGTCCCTTCGGGGTGAGTCGCAACAGTCGCCCGGGGTTGCCGGCGGCCGCGACGAGGCCGCCCTTGAACCACGCGAGGTCCCAAAGGTTACCCTCGGACAGTCTCGCAACCTCCTCCGGTTTGCCCCTGGCGCCCCGCACCCGCAGCAGCAGGGCGGGCGCCGCCGTGGTCGCCCAGAGGCTGCCGTCCGGATCGAGGAGGAGGGCGGTGATCTGGTCCGCACCGGCCTCGCCGAGGAGTTCCTTCTTGCCCTCCCGGACCCGCCACAGCCGGGCGGGGTGACCGGTCCCCACGAAGGCTGTTCCGTCCGGTGCCACGGTGAGGGCGAGGCCGAGCGGCTCGTCGAAGGTGGCCACAGGCCCGAGCGGCGACAGCGGGTAGAGGGTTCCATCCGGCAGGATCGCGACTCCCTTGCCGGTCGCCCCGGCAAGGGCGCGCGGCGTGTCGAGCACGAAGTATCGGGTCTCGGTTGCCTCGCCCGCGACGACCGGGAGCAGGGAGAGGATCGCGACAATGAAGCGTTTCATGGCACCTCCGGTCGCTCACGCACCGTCAGGGAGACGCGAAGCAAGCCCTCGAGCGGGAAGGAACCGGGCTGGCGCTCGGCCGACACCACGCTGGTGGATATGCGGCTCAGGGCGTGCGCGCCGAGCCCGGTCGTCAGAGTGAACGACCACGACGGCGGCACCCCCGGCTCGGAGGCGCCCGGCAACGCCACTCCGCGCTCGCGGGCCTCGAGCGCAACCACAAGCGTGGTGCTGCTCTCGAGCCGCCCCACCTGGGTGAGCTGGTCGGCAAAATTAGCGGGAGTGACCGCCTCTGCACGCAGGCGGTATTCGCTCCACGACGCGCCGTCGGCGACCACCAGATCAAGAGGGCCCGGACGCACGCTCGGCGGCACCCTGATCACGACGCGCCTCTCCTCGCGGGCGGCCTGGTACGGCTGCAGGACGATTGTGACCGGGAGCTCCTCGCCGGGGCCGACCGAGGTGCGCGCAGGGATGGCCTCGCCAATGTTCGCGCCGCGCGGCTTCTCATCACGGTCGAGGGTGGCCTCCACGGCGCTGACAGGGGGGTGGGGAAACGACGAGTTTGCGAGGAAGCTAACGACGCCTCCGGCGAACGCCGACATCCGCGCAATGGCGTCGACTCCCCTGGCCGCCTGATTCACTCGGACCTCCCTGCCGTCGGCGAGGTGCACCGTCAGCGACAGGCGGACCGAGGACTCACCGACGGCCGCACCGCGCGCGGTCAGCGAGGCGCTTGCGACGTACGTGACCAGGAGCGGCTGCAGGAGCGGCATCTCCGCGACACGAAAACGCCAGGTTGACGCATCGCCCGCATCGCGCACGGTCACCGTGACGGGGGTCCCGGCCGCCTGCTCTCCGACGTTCGCCAGTACGCCCGCAGCCCGGTCCGCCACGATCGTGCCGAAACTCGAGCCGACCGCAAAGATCTTGAATGGGCTCTGATACGAGTCCTGAACCGCCAGCACGCGGGCACGCGCTGCGGGGATGCGGACCCGGCCAAGGGCGAAAAGGGGGTGGCCGAAAGCCCAGACCTTGTCCCCCTCGCGGGCGGTCACGGTGCCACCCGCTGCGATCGTTGCGTCGCCCCATACCAGCAGCGCCGCCATCATCTCACCGGCCTCGGGCACCCCCTGGGGGGCCGCACCGATACCAGCCGGGACCGCCTGGAGACCCATGGCGCCGAGCAGTTCGGTGGGGAAGCCCCCGCCAAGCGGCAGCCCACCGACGGCGACCAACTGCGGCCCCTGCCCATCTCGGGGCGGAAGCTGGGGAAGCACCGCGAGCGGCTCGAGCGTGCCGGCGGCAAGCGCGGCGAGGCTGGCGAGGGTGGGCGCAGGTGCATCGGGGGCGGCACCGCCCGTCACGATTCCCCGCATCGTGGAGAAGGGCGTGACGCCGGCGAGCGGCTCCCGGGCGAAGGCCCACCCGAAGGCGACGGCACCGAGCAGCTTCCCGTCCACGTACACCGGCGAGCCGCTCATCCCGGCCACCACACCCGAGCCGGCAAGGCGTTCGTCGGTGAGGCGGACCAGCACGGCGCTCCGCTCCGGCCCGGAAGCATCCAGCATCCCGAGCACCTCCACCGGAATCTCCCGCCGCTCCCCGCCGGTCCACTCGGTGATGCACACGCCCTTCTGGCCGGGCCGGACGGTTGTTGGGTCGAGCCAGGCCAGCGCGGCCGTCAGCGTGAGTGGCAGCAGGAGCGGAGCCATGGCGGCGCTAGGCGCTCAGCCTGAGCGGTTGCGCCATGTGCCGGCCGGTGAGCGGCAGCAGGTGCGGCAGTTGCTGGATGAGCTCCGAAAGTTCACCCGGCAGGATCGCCTGGGAGGCGTCGGAGAGCGCCTGGGACGGCTCGTGGTGCACCTCGATCATGAGGCCGTCGGCACCCACCGCTGCCGCCGCGCGAGCCAGCGGCACGACCTTGTGCCGCTTGCCGGTCCCGTGCGAAGGGTCGACGATGATCGGAAGGTGGGAGAGGCGCTGGACAGCCACCACCGCCGCCAGGTCCAGGGTGTTGCGGGTGTGGTCGGTAAACGTTCGGATCCCCCGCTCGCACAGCACGACCTGGTAGTTGCCCTCGGCGAGCACGTACTCCGCCGCCATTAACAGCTCCTCAACGGTGGCGGCCATGCCGCGCTTGAGCAGGACCGGCTTGCGCAGTCGCCCGACGGTCCGGAGCAGCGAGTAGTTCTGCATATTCCTCGCGCCGATCTGGATCATGTCGCAGTACTCGGTGACGAGGCTGAGGGAGCGCTCGTCGAGGGCCTCGGACACCACGGGCATCTGGACCTCGCGTCCCACGTCCCGCAGGATTGCGAGTCCCGCCTCGCCCAACCCCTGGAAGGCGTAGGGGGAGGTACGCGGCTTGAAGGCGCCACCGCGAAGTATCTGTGCCCCCGCCCCCCTGACGTGGCGTGCAATGGTGAGCGTCTGCTCCGGGTTCTCCACCGAGCACGGCCCTGCAACCACGGCGAAGTTGTCGCCCCCGACCGGCACGCCGCTCACCATGACGACCGTGCTCTCGGGTTTCGCCTCCCGGCTCACCAGCTTGTATGGGTGCGAAACCGGTATGACCTCCAGCACCCCGGGCAGGTTCTCGAACAGCGCGGGCTCCACCGCGCTCTGGTTGCCGGTGATCCCGATGGCCACCCGCTGGGCCCCGGGGATGGGATGCGCCTTCAGCCCCAGGGCGGAGATCCGCTCGATGACCCGCTCAACCTGCTGCGGGGTTGCGCCAACCGTCATCACGATCAGCATTCGGTGCTCCCCCAGGGAGGCTATACTAGCCTAGGTAAGGAGGTTGTCAACGTGAAGAGGGCTGCGTTTCTTGGGGTTCTGCTTTTTTTCGTGGCGCACCAGGCGCTGGCCGTGTACATCGTCGTCCTGCGTAACGGGAGCCGCGTGGTGGCAAGGGAGAAGTACCAGGTGAAGGGTCCCAACGCGATCTTCGTGACAAAGATCGGCACGCTCACCTCGATCCCGGTCTCACAGATCGATGCCACGGCCACGGAGAAGGCGAACGCCCTGAACCTGGGGGACGTCGAGGCCCTCGACTGGGTGGACATCCAGCGGGTGTTCCCGACACCCACCCCGACGCCGCAGATGTCGGCCCTCGGACGCATCCGCCCCGGGATCGCCGCCAAGGAGGGCGACGCGGCGAAACCCACGCCGACCCCGGGCGTCGGATACCGGGAGGCTCGCTACCACGATCCGCAGGTGGACCTGGCATTCCAGCAGGGGCTGGAGAGCTACCACCTGTACTTGTACCGGACCAGTTCTGGGACGCAGCCCAGTTTCCTGTTCATCGAGATCCAGGTGAACGGGCAACCCGAGACGCTGAAGGCGCTCCAGGCCGTGAGCTCGACCTACCAACTGTTGGCAGAGAAAGCCCCGGAACGCTTGCCGGAGCGGGTCGAGATCCAGATGATCAACGAGGCGGGGAAGGAGGCCGGCCTGTTCCGGATGTCCGTCGCCGACGCCGCCGAGCTGGTGAGCGGGAAGGTCACCCCCGACAAGTTCTTCGTCGATCACGTCATTTTCTAAAGGCAGGTGGCCGTGCCGGGTACCCTGGTGCACTCCACCCACAACGGGACTCTTTCTCGCCTTTCACGAGCCGCCGTTGTGCCGTTCCTCGTGGTCGGCCTCGTGGCGGCATGCAGGGCGCCGCTTCCGACCCCCGAGCTGAAGTACCGACAGGAACGGGATCAGGCGGTGCGCGCGGAGCTCCCGCCGGAGGCAGCCGCGCACTTCCAGGGGCTGCGTTTCTACCCCTTCGACCCGGAGTACCGGATGCGCGCCATGCTCGAGCCGGTCAGCCCACCGGAACCTCTCAGGATCGCCGCCAGCAACGGCGAGCACCGCCCAGCCCACCGCGTGGGTCGCGTGCGACTGCGCTTCTCCGGCAGCGGGACCGTGCTCTCGGTGTTTCAGCTCGACGACGTCCGCGAGCAGTACCCCGACGAGCTGTTCCTGCCGTTCCGGGACGCGGGCGCGGGAACCGAGACGTACGGCGCCGGCCGATACCTGGACGTCGAGCGGCTGTCAGGCGGCGTGGTTGGCCTGGACTTCAACCGTGCCTACAACCCGGACTGCGCCTACGGGATCGCCGGCCGGTGCCCGATCACCCCGCCCGAGAACACCGTGCCGTTCGCGATCAAGGCCGGGGAGATGATGCCGCCCGGGCACGGATAGCCGTGGCCGATGCTGGCCACAGTTCTCCTCCTCGCTGCGCCGGCGCTCCCGCCTGTAATCGCCGACCCGAGGTTCGGCGCTTCGCGTTGGGTTTTGGTGCGTGCTGACGCGACGCCCCCTGAGGACGATGCCGCCGGATACCTGCTGGAGTTGCCCCCGCCACCCGGTAAGCCCGACCAGCACTGGCTGGAGACCGCGGTGGCCCTGTCCTCGCGACGAGCGCTGCTCATCGCCGTGGGAAGCACCGTGCCACCCGCCAATGTGCTGCCGTACCTCGACGGTTTCTGCCCTGCCGTCGCTCCCCCCGGCGCACTGGTGCAGGTGCCGGGCGTCGCGCTGGTCGTCGCAGCCTCGGACCCCGCTCAGGCGGTAGCCGCGCTGGCCGCGGGGGCAAGCGCCGTCCTGATCGGGGAGCCCGACACCGCCTGGGAGGACGAGCTCGCCGGCCTCCTACCGGAGCCACAGGCCGCACGCGGCGCCGGGGGTGAGGTTCCCACCGCGCTGCGCGGTGCCGATCTCGCCACCGTGGTGGGGCTGCCGCGCGGCTTTGCCGGCGGGGACGTCGCACTCCCCAGTTCCTGGTATGGCCGGGCCGTGCTGCTCGCCGGCGGCTCCCTGCCGCTCGCGCTGCGGCGCGTCGGCGATTCGACGGTGGTCGCGGTGCCGGCGTTGCCGCACGGGGGCGTGCTGGTGGCGCTGCGGCCCGCCGGGGAGGGGGCCTTCGAGAGGGTGGAGGTGAGCGGCGAACGCCTGCCGTCGGCGGCGGAGGTGCTGGCCCGCCACCAGCGCGCGGCCGCACGCCAGGAGCAGTTGGTCCCCCAGTGGCGAGCCGACCAGCGGCTGCTGGTGCGCGTGTGGGTGGAGCAGCTTGCGCGCAGCTTCGAGGTGGCGCTCGCGGGGGCGGCATTCTGGGAGCGCGGGGTGGGAACGGACTGGGAGCTGGCGCGGGCGTCGGTTGACGGGGTCTCGTGGGACCCGGACGCGCTGCCCGACCTCCCGTTTCTGGAGCCCAGACGGCCACCGGCACCGCCACTCTCCCTGCGTCTCGAGCCGTCGTACCGCTACGAGCTGCGCGGGCTCGAGGAGCGCCAGGGGCGGAGATGCTTTGCGCTCACCTTCGCGAGCGGGCAGTCGGGAGGCACGCTGCGGCGGGGCACCGCGTTCATTGACGCAGCGAGCTTCGGTCTCGTCGAGCTGGAGGAGGCCGCCGAAAGCCTGCCCGGCGAGGTGCGCGCCACTCGGTCGGTCAGCGTCTACGATCCCACGGAGCTTGGCGGCGAGCTGCTCTGGTTGCCCTCGCGAGTGACCGCCCACGACTTCCTCTCGGCGTTCGGCGGCACCGCCACCGTGCACCGCGAGCTGGTGCTGACCAACGTCGTGCTCAACCCTGCCGACTTCGCGGCCGAGCGGAGCTCGGCCTATGGAAGGACCCACCGCATGCTGCGCGACGCCCCCGGCGGGATCGTAGCGCTCGTGCCCGACGGCCACGATGGTCGCATCGTGGGATCTCTCCCTAGGGAATCGCAGCGCTTCCTCATCGGGGGGGTCGTGTACGATCCCGGGCTCTCCTTTCCGGTGCCGTTCGGCGGGTTGCAGATCCAGGACTTCAACTTCCGCAAACGCGACGAGCAGCTCCGCCTGCTGATCGCCGGCGTGGTCAACGACGGGGCATGGTCCGCGCGGCGCGGCAGCGTGGAGCTCTCGGCGCGGGCGTTCGTCCAGCTCATC
The DNA here is from genome assembly GCA_001766905.1 of Acidobacteria bacterium RBG_13_68_16. Taxonomy (GTDB): domain Bacteria; phylum Acidobacteriota; class Thermoanaerobaculia; order Thermoanaerobaculales; family Thermoanaerobaculaceae; genus RBG-13-68-16. The sequence goes on along the minus strand of MEKI01000056.1, from coordinate 56,577 downwards.
CCGTTCGCCAGCGCCGTCTACACCCAGGGACACGAGGTGAAGGGCGAGGAGATCGAGGTGCGGCGTCAGAGCGTCGGCGCCGGCGTTGCCACCAACGTCGGGTTCGCGCGCGTCCTCGTCGAGGCGGGTGTGAACCGGTTGGACTTCGGCCGCACCGGCTCCACGTCGCGGGGTTTCGTGCTGCCCTCCGACACCTTCGAGGGTGTGGCGAAGGTGGAATGCAGCGCGGCGGTCGGTGATGCGAGCCTGATCCTCTCCGGCCAGGCCGGTTGGAGGAACGACTGGCAGGCGTGGGGGCTCGATGGCCTCGAGCGACCGCAGAGATCGTGGCGGCTGGGACGGCTGGCGGTGGTGTGGGAAAGGTCGCTGTTCCCCCTCGCGAGGCTGCACCTGGACGGCGAGGTTTTGGCGGGGTCGAGCCTCGACCGGTTTTCCGCGCCCTCACCCGCGCGGTTCGGCGGCGTGCGGATCGTGGGAATCGCATCCAACCAGGTGGTGCCCGATCGCCTCGCCGTCACCAGGGCGTCGCTGGCGTTTCCGCTGTCGTCACGGGTGCGCGCCCAGGCCGAGCTCGGCCTCGGGTGGGCTCACGACCCGCGCTCGCGGTACTCGGCGCGACCGCTCTCGGGCGTGGGGCTCGGCCTGTCCGTGCCGGGACCGTGGGGCACGCTGCTGCAGGGCAGCGTCGGGTTCCCGCTCGCGACGCCGGGACCCCGGAGGCCCACGGTCGAACTCTTCCTCCTCCGACCGCTCGCTCGGAGGTAGGGGCGCCGTCGGCGTCGGACCTCTCGCTGTGTTGCGCTTCGCGGCCTCGCGTCCTCATGTAGCCTCCGGCTACACTCCGGCGCGGGCCGCTCGCGCGCCTTGCGATAGGCCCAACGGCGGCGGCGCGGCTACACGCGCTTCGCCTCAGCCCTGCAACCGGCGGCGGAAGCTGAGCGACAATGACATGCGAGGTTTGGGGTTCGGTCAGTGGTCCGTGAGGCACACCCCTATTGGGACTGCGTGTCCGCTGCCGAGTTGGAGTACACGGCACAGGTCGCTGAACGATTGAGGGGCGTTGCCTGGGCACGGCCGCTGCTTGACCACGCCCGCATTCGGGGTTCGCTGCCGGAGCAGATGCGCAACGCCACAGCACCAACGCCGGAGAATCTCAGCGACCTCTTTGAGCTCCGGTTCGCCGACGAGCTCGAGCGTTCAGGGGCAATCGCTCAGTACGAGTTCGCCGCCGGCGTTGGTCAGTCAACTGTCGATTTCCGCGTGACTCAGCCTCCTGAGTGGCTGATTGAGCTGGTCTCCCTACGAACCACGGGAGCAGTGAAGGAAGCCACTACCGAGTATGAATTCGCGCCCGGCGCTCAGATGTTCGGCCATCTCCTCACGTCGGACTCGAGCAGCAAAGGAAACAGCCTCCAGGAGGAGATGATCACCGCGGAGAGCAAGATCGCGGCGAAGGCCTGGCTCGATGGGAAGCCAACGAAGTTTCCGCTGCCGAATGTTGCGTACCACGCAATCGTCGCTGACATGCGTGGTTTCGGCGGCGCTGGAGGCGGAGAGTGGTTTGAATACGTGCAGATGAGCGTTGGCGTCAGCGCGCTTCCAGAGGAGGAGCGCGACCTTGCGCTGTGCCTACCCGGAACCCGAAGGCCCATAAAGGGGCTCTTTGAGCCGACCAACCCTTCGCCTGCTGCCAGCGCTGTTCGCGAGAGGATCCACATTCTCGGTTTCGTCGCGGAGAAGGCTTATCAAGAGGGCGAAATCACGCGTTCATTGCTCCTCATCAACAATTCTTTCCTGTTCAGGGACGCAGACGCGGTGCTTTCCGCGTGCGAAGTCTTCCCACTCAAAGGCGCGCGCATCTACCGGCCGGTTATTTTTCCTGTGTGATCGGTGTGAGCCGCGTGAGCGACGCCGTCCGGTTTTGGCACCCCGAGCAGGGCCCGCGCGCAATGCGCGTAGCCGCGAAACTGCTTATTCACGGCCTCAGCGAACGGCGCGTAGCCCGCGGCGCCCGGATTCGGCCGGATGCAAGGAAGGCGAGGCGGCCGCGCCGGAGTCTGACGCCGCAGACGGTCGGAGACTGGCGGCGCCCTAGACCGTGACGAGGACGATGCCGGCGAGGGCGACCAGTGAGGCGACCAACTTGCGGCGGGTGAAAGGCTCCTTCAGGAAGATCGTGGCCAGGATCAGGATGTAGATCGTGCTCGACTGGTTCAGGATCGCGGCAACGCCGACCTTGGTGTACTTCAACCCCCCGATCCAGCACATCAGGCCGAGGTACGATCCCAGCACCGCACCGGGAAGCGCATGGAGCCAGACTGCGGAGGGCCGCAACGCGCCCAGGGTCTGGGCACGGCGGCGCGAAAACAGTGCGATCGGGAGCATCACAGCGAGGCACCCCACCTGGCGCACCGTGACCGCCCACATCAACGGCGAGCGGTCGAGCACCGGTTTTGCGATCACGATCGCCACCGCCAGTGCGAGCATTGCGACCACCCCCAACGCCACGCCCACGGCGACCTGACGGTGCGCCACCCCGTGGGGCGGTTCGTGGCGGGCGGCCGCGAAGACGCCGCCGAGCACCAGGGCCATCCCAACGAGCTGAAGCGCGGAGAGCCGCTCGTTCAAAAACAGGAACGCCAGCAGCACGGTAAGGGGCGAGTAGAGGCTGTCGATGATCGCGGAAACGCCGGCTCCGATGCGGTTGAGGCTAGCGTGGAAGAGAGTATCCGAGACCGCAACCCCGATCGCCCCACTGGCGACCAGCAGGCCGATGTCCGAGAGCGACGCGGACGAGACGCTCGCCTGGCCGACGAGGGCGGCGGTGGGAACCAGCAGCACGATCGAGACCGTCACGCGGAAGAGGTTGAGCGCGAACGGCGGTATGGTCTCCCCCGATCTCTTGAGGAGGATCACCGCCGCCGCCCAGATGAGCGCGGTCAGAAGGGCAAGAAGCTCACCCACGGGTCGCCCGGTTCGTCACAGGTCGCCAAGAGTACCCGATCCATTGTTGGCCTTGGACTCCAGGCGAAGGTCCGAGACTGGCGGCGCCCCTAGGGGTCGGCGGCGGGGGTGCCTTGGTACATCCACAGGTGCTTCGCGCCGTACCCGGAGGCATCGAGGTTACGGCGCAGCGCGCGGCTAAGCTCGGGATCGCGCACCTCTCGAAAGACCGCCGGGTTCAACTGCACCGCGCGCACCAGGTGAGCGATCCCGTTCGCCCTGTCCCCCGCCATGATCAGGGCAATCCCGACGTTGTACTGCACCTCGGGCCTCTCGGCGAGTGCGAGCGCCCGCCCGAAGCTCGCGACCGCGAGCCTCGTGTCCCCGGCGTCCACCGCGAGGTTCCCGAGAATAACCGCCGCCTCCCAGGAGTAGGGGAGCACCCGGACCCCCGGGATGAGGTTGGCGAGCGCCGCACGGGCCGTCTGCGCTCGGGTCTCTGGCCGCACCTGCCCGCTCCGCAGCGACTCGGACAAGACCCTTCCCTGTTGGAAGAGCGTTGTCGCGCGGTGGTGCTGCCACGTGAGCGTCAGCGCTGTCCCGGCCAGCACCCCGGCGGCGAGCAGTCGCCCCCTGGCGGACCAGCCGTGCGCATCAGGCGGCGGCGGCAACGGCGGCAGCGCGAGGGCGGCGAGCAGGACCCACTGCGAGGCCACCGCCGCGAGGTGGAGGGGAAACTGGGTCAGCGCGAGCACCAGCGCGGCTGCCGCCAGCGGCCACCCTGTGACGACCGCGCCGTCGTGGCGAGGTCGGCGCCGAGAGGCCAGCACGAGGCCGGCGCCTGCAAGCAGCAGGCCGATCGCGCCCGTCTCCGCGGCGTACTGCAGGGGGTCGTTGTGCGCATCACCGAAGCCGGTCACGAGCCCGAGGACGCGCCCGCGCTCGGCGAGAGCGTCCGGGCTCTGGAAGCGGAACGAGTTGGCCTCGAACAGTCCGAAGCCGACGCCGGTCGCTGGCCGTGCGGCCACCATCGCGGCCGCCCCGGCGTAACCGGCGGCGCGCCCGCTGCCCAGCCACAGCAGGCCCCCGCCCCTGACCTCGTCGATGGCGGAGCGCACGCGCTGGGAAAGTGGCGTGGCGGCAAACAGAACCACGACGACCGCCAGCGCTGCGCCGGCCAGCGGCCACCTGCGCGTCGCCGGCACGCGCCTCCATGCCAGGACGAGCGCTCCGGCAGCCACGGCGAGCACGGCCGTGATGGTGCGTGTGCCGAGGATGACGCCAACCATGACGAGGGCCGCAACGGCGTACGGGAGCCGAAGGCGACGCGTGGAGATTGCCCGGCGCGCCGCGAGCAGTGCCGGCAGGGCCAGGAAGACCGCGGCGTCGCCCGGGTTGCCGAACGTGCCGATCCACTCGTAGCGGCCACCCTCGTGCGCGAGCAGCGCGAAGCTCTCCGGCTGCCAGGACGGCCGTAGGAACAGCAGCACCAGCATTGCCACGATGAACCCTGCCCAGACCAGCAGGGTGGTGAGCGCGCGGCGGCGCTCCACGGTGAACTGGCGCACTGCGCCCCACCCCAGCGCTGCCAGGGCGAGCGGCAGGAGACTCGCGAGCGACCGGGCCGGCTCCGGGCACGTCACAGCACTCACGACGCCGCCGGCCAGCACGCCTCCCCAGGCGAGCCACCAGGGGTCGCGCCACGCGGCCCCACCCAGGTTGCTCACAACGAAGACGGCTGCGAGCAGCGCCCAGGCGGCGAGGGCGAGATCGCTCTTCGGGCTGCGGAACATTGCGAGAGCTCCGCTGTCCCAAACCAGGGGCACCGCGAGGGCGAGCGCGCCGGCGGCAAGGAAGGCCAGCCCCGCGAGGACGCGCTCGGTCGGGGCCGGCGTCTTCTTTGGGGCGTGCGTGCGGGCCACGCCTACTCCTCGAGACGGACCGAAACGATGCGCGAAACCCCCGGCTCCTCCATGGTGACGCCGTACAGCACGTCGGCGTGGGCCATCGTTCGCCGGTTGTGGGTGATGAGCAGGAACTGCGTCCCCTCGCTCATCTCCCGCAGCAGCGCGGCGAGGCGCTCCACGTTGGCGTCGTCGAGAGGCGCGTCCACCTCGTCGAGCAGGCAAAACGGTGCGGGCCGGATGCGGAAGAGGGCAAGCAGGAGCGCGATCGCTGCGAGCGCCTTCTCGCCGCCTGAGAGCAGCAGCACCGATTGGGTGTGCTTTCCCGGCGGCCGCACGCGAATCTCGATCCCGCTCTCAAGCGGCGCGTCGGGATCGGAGAGCTCGGCTTTCGCCTCTCCGCCGCCGAACAGCCTCTGAAAGACAACGTCGAACGCCACGTTGACCTCGGAGAGGGTGGCCAGGAAGCGCTCCGCGCAGGTGGCGTCGAGCTCCTTGACCGTGTCGTTGAGGGACTCGAGCGAGCGCTCCAGGTCCCGGCGCTGCTCCTTGAGGAACGCGTGACGCTGCTCGAGCTCGTCGCGCTCGGTCACCGCCAGCTCGTTCACTGGTCCCAGCGCTTCCAGCTCTGCCGCGAGGGCTTGCTCGCGGACCTCCAGCTCCGGCACCGCCTCCGGTGGCGGCGGTTCGGGGAGCTCGGCCTGGCCGGCCAGGGTGAAGGCGATCGCCTCCTCGAGGCGCTCCCGGGCACCGGAGGCCTCGGCGAGGGTGAGGCGGGCGGCGTGAGCGTCGTCGCGGGCGGCCAGGTGAGCGATTCGGCCGTTCTCGGCCTCACCCTCAGCCGCGGTCACCCTTGCCCTGACCGTCTCGACTTCGGCGGCCAGGCGCTCCACCTCGCGGTGGGACGTGGTGCGCCGTGCCAAAAGCTCCTCGAGCTCGGCCCACGCCGAGGCGGCCGCCTGCCCCGCCGCCTCCGCGCGTTGTGCCTGGGCCTGGGCTTCCTCGCGCAAGACCAGCTCGCGCCGCCGCAGCTCCTCCAGCTCCTCCCGGTGACGCGTGAGGTCTCGCTGCGCCGCCACCAGGCGCTCGTGTGCGACCGCCGCCACACCACGCACGCGCTCGGCCTCGGCTCGGGCGGAGGCGGCCGAGTCGCGGGCACGGTCGGCGTCCCGGGCGACGGCGTCCACCTCGGACTCGAGCTCGCCGGCACGGACACCGAGCCGCTGCACCTCCTCGCCCGCGACGGCGAGGCGGCTCGCGAGCGCAGCGCTCTCCTCCGCCAGGCGGGTGAGCTCCGCCGCCAGCGCCTCGAGCTCCCGTTCGAGGCGCTCGTGCTCGCGATGCAGGGCTTGGCGAGCGGACGCGGCCGCTGCGAGCGTTTCTGCCGACTGGCGCGCGGCGTCGTCGCGCTCGCCGAGTCGCGGGGCGAGCTCGGTCAGCTCGCGCTGGACCTGTTCGATGTTTGTGCTGGTTTCACCCTCGCGCGCCGCGGCAGCGGCCTCGGCGGCGGCGACCTCCCGTTCGCGCAGCCGCAGCCCCAGCGCTCCGGCGGCGGCTTTGCGGCCACCCGGCAGCTCGAGGCGCATCCCGCGGCGCCGTCCCCCTCCGGGGAGGAGTACGACCAGGTCGGGGTCGGCGGTCGCCAGCTCCCGCGCATGGGCGAGATCGCGCGCCACCACCGCGCGGGGAAGCGCGGCCGAGAGCCACCCCAAGTCGCCGGGTGAGGCGCCGCCCTGCTCCAGCAGCGGCGAAGGGCGAGGCAGCAACGAGCGATCCGCGACGACCACTCCGAGTCTGCCCTCGACGTTCGGGGCGCTTGCCAGGAGCACCGCAGCGGCCTCCTCGTCGGCGCAGACTGGCAGGTTGAGAAGGCCCCCGTAGGCGCTGTCCAGCAGCCTCGCGACCTCCGGGGATGGTGCGAGGAAGTCCGCAACCGTGCCGAGCAGCTTGCTGTCGGGCAGCGCCCGGACAAAGGCAGTGGGCAGGGCGCGGGCCTCGGCGAGCCGGCGCGCGAGTCCCTCGCGCTCGTGCTGGGCCTGCCAGCGCTCGTGGCCGGCCGCGTCGCGCGCGGCGGTCAACTCCGCGACCCGCGAGACGAGACCCTCCTGGCGCACGCGCAACGCCTGGCGCTCGCGCTCGATCTCGGCCGAAGCGGCTGCCGCGGCGCTCTCCTGAGTCGCCGCGTCCGCCTCGCTCTGCGCCAACTGTGCGAGGTGCGCGCCGAGGCGCTCGTGTTCCGAGGTCAGACGCGTGCGCTGGTAGGCATCCTGCTCCAGCTCCACCTCCAGTCGGTGCGCCCGGTTGCGGGCCTCGGTGGCGCTTGCGGCGGCCGCGAGCAGCGTGCGGCGCGCGTCCTCGGCCCGGGTGCCGACCTCGTGCGAGGCGGTGTCCATCGCCTGCGCCGACTCCGACGCGGCTTGCGCCTCCCTCTCGCGTACGGCAAGGGTGCCCTCCGCCCCGGTGAGAACGGCCTCCAGCGCGGTGCCCTGCTGCCGCAGGGCCTGCGCCGATGCGGCCAGGCGGTCGGCCTCCACGCGTGCGGCGTCGCGGCGCTCGCCGGCCTCGCCGGCCTCACGCCGGGCGGCCGTTTCCTCGGCCTCGCGGCGCTGGGCGAGGGCATCTGTCCTCGCCTCCTCGTCGCGGGCGGCGGACAGGCTTTCCTGGGCTCCGTCCAACTCGCGCCGCAGCGCGGCGAGCGTTGCGTCGGCGCCGGCGAGCCTCGCGGCGGCCTCCGCCTCGGCGAGGCTGGCGGTGGTGAGCGCCTCCTGCTTCTCGTCGACGGCGATCACGAGCGCCGCGCGCTTGCCAGCGAACAGCGCCGCCCGCACTTCGGCGAGTGCCTTGCGTAGCTCGTGGTGCTTCTCTGCGCGCCGCGCCTGTCGGCGGGCGGCGTCCAGCGACCGCTTGACCTCGGTCGCCACATCGGCCAGGCGGAGCAGGTTGGCGCCGGTCTCCGCGAGCTTGAGCTCGGCCTCGTGCCGGCGCGCTCGGAACTTCGTGATCCCGGCCGCCTCCTCGAAGAGGACGCGCCGCTCGGTGGCGCGCACGGAGAGCACCTGGCCGATACGCCCCTGCTCGATGATCGCGTAGGCGCGGGTTCCGAGCCCCGCGTCCATGAGGTGATCGGCGATGTCCTTGAGGCGCACGCGCCTGCCACGCATGCGGTACTCGGAGGTGCCGTCCCGCAGCACCCGGCGCGAGATGTCCAGCTTGCCCTCGGTTGCAGGCCAACGCCCGTCGGGAGACACCAGGGTGAGGCTCACCTGGGCGGCCGCCAGCGGAGCCCGACTCGGGGCGCCGGCGAAGATCACGTCCGCCATGTTCTGTGAGCGCAGCAGGCGCGCCGACTGCTCGCCAAGCACCCAGGCGATCGCGTCCGAGATGTTCGACTTGCCGACCCCGTTTGGCCCCACGATTGCGATCAGCGCGCCCGGGAACGACAGCTCCACCCGCGTCGCGAACGACTTGAAACCCTCCAGGGTCAACGAAGCAAGGCGCACCGCTCCCATCGTCGAACTGTGAATGCTACCACGCGGACTGACTTGTGAACAGGTTCACAAACAGCCTCACACCATGCGAGACCCCGACGCCCGAGCGCTCAAGCGTCGGGGCGCGACCACACACCCGCGATTGCCGTGCCACAACTCGGGCAGGTCCCCTGCGACGTGACGCGCACGTCGAGAACGGTGAAGCCTGCGCGGCGGACCAGGATGGTGCCGCAGCTCGGGCAATAGGTGTCCTCGAGGTTGCCGACGCGGCCCGGGAGGTTGCCAGCGTAGACGTAGCGTAGCCCCGCCTCACGCCCGATCTCGGCCCCGGCGTGCAGCGTCGAAGCCGGGGTGGCCGGTGGGTCGGTCATCTGGTAGTCGGGGTGGAAGGCGGTCACGTGCCATGGGATGTCCGGGCTGACCCCGGCGAGGAACGCCGCGATTCCCTTCAGCTCCTCGGGGGAGTCGTTGAGCCCGGGAACGACGAGCGTTACGACCTCCACCCAGATGCCGCGCTCCACCAAGCCGGCGATCGTATCCAGCACCGCCTCCAACTTGCCGCCGAGGGCCGCGTACGTCTTGGGCGAGAACGACTTCAGGTCCACCTTGTAGGCGTCGATCACGGGCGCGAGGTAGTCGAGCACCTCCGGCGTCGCGTGGCCGTTGGAGACGAACGTGGTGACGATCCCGGCCTTTCGCGCCAAATCGAACACGTCGCGCGCCCACTCGGCGGTGATGAGCGGCTCGTTGTAGGTGCTGGTGATCACCGCGCAGCGGTGCTCGACCGCCGCGTCCACCAGTGCCTGTGGGGCGACCTCGCGGGCGCCGTCGCTTGCCTCGGGGTTGCGCAGCGCCTGGGAGGTGAACCAGTTCTGGCAGTAGGCGCAGTGCAGATCGCAGCCCAGCATGCCGAACGACAGGGCGCTGCTACCGGGAAGCAGGTGGAAGAAAGGCTTCTTCTCGATGGGGTCCACCGCCACGCCCGCCGTGTACCCCCACGGGACGAACAGGGCGTTCCCCGTTCGGCCCCGCACCAGGCACACGCCCCGCGAGCCGTCGGCGAGCTTGCAGCGGTGCGCGCACGCGACGCAGACGAGCTTGCCGGAGGGGTGGGGTACCGCGAGCTCGGCACGCGCGGCGGTGAAGCGGTCCAGCCGCGTCTCCACGAGGTCATTGTGGTGCCCCGGCTTGACGCATGCAAGGGGCGAGGGGAGAATCGCGCAAGCCGTCGGAAAAAGCACGATGGACCCCGCAAACCAGGTGGTCGAGGCACGCCACGCGCCCGGTGGCGTTGGAGGCAGCATCCGCGTGCCGGCGTCCAAGAGCCTCACCCAGAGGGCCCTGGTGGCAGCGGCCCTGGCGGGCCGGGGCTCAGCGGTCCGCCACCCCCTCGACGCCGAGGATCCTCGACTGCTGTTCGAGGCGCTCCAAGCGGCGGGGTTCCGGCTCGTCTGGGAGGCTGACGCGATCACCGCGCAGGGGCGGGACCCCGTCGAGGGTGCAACGCTTCACCTGGGCAACAACGGGACCGGGGTGCGCTTCCTGCTCGCTCAACTTGCAGCCGTTCCGGGCAGTTGGGTGGTGAACGGCTCCGAGCGGCTGCGGCAGAGGCCGATCGCGCCGCTGGTGGGCGCGCTGCGGCACCTCGGCGCGAGGATCCAGCCCGTCGAGGGGCTTCACGATGCCCTCCCCTTGCGTGTGCATGGGCAGCCCCTGCGGGGAGGCCGGGTCGAGCTGGACGCTTCGGCCTCCAGCCAGTTCGTCTCGGCGCTGCTGCTGCTCGGCGCCACGCTGCCGGAGGGACTCTCGGTGCGCCTCGCGGCGCCGCCTCCGTCGCGGCCGTACCTCGATCTGACCGCCGAGGTCCTCGAGGCGTTCGGAGCCCCGCTGATCGTGGCGGACAACGGAACGAGCTGGAGCGTCCGCGGCGGCGTGCTAACACCCGCGCAGTTCAGCGTGGAAGGCGACTGGTCGGCGGCCGCCTTCCCGATGGCGGCTGCAGCGGTCGCGGGGGGCGAGGTGGAGGTGGTGGGCGTGCGTCGCGAGAGCCGACAGGGGGACGCTGCGGTGCTCGGCATGCTGGCGGGCGCGGGGTGCCGAATCCACGAGTCCTCCCACGGTGTGGTGGTCGGCGGACCGGCGACGGGACCGCTCGATGCGGATCTGCGGGACACCCCCGACCTGTTTCCGGCTCTCGCCGTGCTGGTCGCATCGGTCGGAGGCAAGCTCACGGGCCTGGCTGGACTCGCCACCAAGGAGAGCGACCGCCTGAGTGTGATGACCGTGCACCTGACCACGTTGGGTTTTGCAGTAGAGGCCGGCGCCGCGTGGTTCGCTGGTGGCGGTAGAACGCGCCGCCGATGGCCGGGTGACCACGTCCTCGATCCGGCCGGCGATCACCGGGTGGCCATGGCGCTCGCGGTCGCGGGATGTGCGGTGCCGGGGGTTCGGATCACGGACCCCGGCTGCGTGGCAAAGTCCTGGCCCGGGTTCTGGGCCGCGTGGCAGGGGATCGGGCGGGCGGGGTCGTGAAAATCCGCGTGTCCTCCGCGGGCGCCGTTGCCCGGCTTCTCGCCTGGGACGCGTCGTTTCTTCCCGTGGTCTCCGACGTCACCGTGACGCCTGATGGTGTCACGCTCGGCCTCGACGCCCCCGGGGTCGAGCTGGCGCGGGTGCGCCAATGGCCGCGCGGGCAGCGCGCGGCGGTCGCGCTGCAGACGCTTGCCGCCGCGGCGTTCCTGTTCGAGCGTGGGTGGTACCCGTCGCGCGCCGTGCTGCGCACCGCCCGGGTGGTGCGCGGCGAGGCCGGAGTCTGGTTTCGCCTGACCACACTGCCGCGCCGCCAGCTGGAGGATGCCGCGCTGGAGAGGCGGCTGCGCGTCGCGCTCGGGCCCGCGGACAGCGTGCTGGCGGCCGTCGTCGGGCCGCTGCTGCGCACGCTTCTGCCGGAACGTGGCGCGGAGCTCGATCGGGCGGCCTCGTCACGGCCCGCATGGGAGGCCGCCGAGGCCTGGGTGGAGGTGCTGCTCGGCGAGGGGCGGGGCAAGACGGTGCTGCGCCACCCGGCGGGTGCGGGACGGTCGCTCTGGGCCCGTCGCTTCGCGCTCCCCCAAGCGGGGGTGTTCTGGGTCGAGGAGGAGCAGCTGCTTCCGGCCTTGACTGTCGCTGGGCAGTTGGCGGCCGCCGGTCGCGGCGTGGCCGTGGCGACCGGTGGGTTCGAGGAGCACGACGTGGCCCGCCTCCTCGCCCGCGCCGCCGCCGACGGTCACGACTGTCTCATCCTCACGACCTTGAGCCTGCCGGGAGTAGCAGCGTTGCCCCTTGCGGGTGGTGCCGACTCGGTCTGGGTCCTCGCGAGGCAGGGCGGTCTCGGCCGCGCCCACGCGGCCGCGGCGATGGAGGCCGGCGTTGGGGGGCCGACCCTGGCTCGTTTGATGCTGGAAGCGAGCGCCACCCACGGCTTTTCGCGTCCTCCGCAGGCGGCCGCCGTCAGGGAACGGGAGGCCCTGGCCTCTCCTGCTGCGCGGCGCGCGTTGGCGTGGTTGGAGAGCGCACCGGTCGGGCTGGGGCAGGCCGACCTCGAGGCGCTTGCCGGGGCGTCCTCCGAGGCGCTTGCAGAGCTCGATCGCCTAGGGCTTGCCCGGATGCGGCATGGTGCGTGGCACTCCCTGCGCATCGCCGAGTGCAGGAGCCGCGAGAAGCTCGAGGCCATGGCCGACGCCGTGCCGGAGGACAGCCCGCAAGGCGTCGTGGCGCGAGCGCTGGCCTTGGGCCAGGAGGAGCGAGCCGCGGCGTGGTGCGAGGCGCGCTTGGCGGCGGGCCTGGCCGGCGAGGCGCTGGCTGTGGCGTGTGCGGTCGCCGTCTACCCCGCCGTGCGCCTCGCGGGAGCCGAGGCCGCACTGAACCTGGGCCGCCTGGCCGACGCGGAGGACCTCCTGGAGGGTGTGGCGCAGGGGGAGCGGGGTGCCCGCTGGCACGCCCTCGCCGCGTGGTGGGCGGAGCAAGCCGGGGTGACGGAGCGGGCGGCCGCGGAGCTCGCGGCGACAACCGGCGCGCTGCCGGCTCGCCTGGCGGTCAGGTTGGAGCTGGTGGCCGCGGAGCTGGCGCGCCGGAGCGGCGATCGCGAGGAGGAGCACCGGCACTTGGAGCGCGCGGTCGCGGCCATTGAGCCGCCGCTCCCCGATGCCGAGCTCGCCCTCGCCGCCTGGTCGGGCTGGGCAGCGTTGAGGGCGCTGCGAAGGGCGCGTGCGGCGGTGTGGGGCGGTGACGAGAAGGCCCGGGTGCTCCAACTGCTGAGTCTTGCGGCCCTCGACCGTGAGAGCTGCCCCGCTGCGGCCACCGGGCTCCGTGCTGCGCTGCGAACCGCGAGCGGCCAGAACCTCCGTCTGCTCGGCGAGATCCACGCCGACCTCGGATGTACTGCGATCCTCTCGGAGCAAGGAGCGGTCGCGGACCGCCACCTGGCGCTGGCCGAAGGTCTGCTGGAGCGGTGCGGGTCGCGCCGGACGGTGACCCTTGTGAGGGCCAACCGCGCAGTGCTGGCATGTGACCGGCTCGACTGGCGTACTTGCCGCGAACTCACGGTCGCCGCCCGCGACATGCGCGGCGCGCTCGATGACGCAACCACGTGGCTCGGCGAGATCGAGCTGGCGCGTGCCGAACTCGCGCGCGGGAACGTGGTGGCGGTGCAGGCGCTTCTCCCGCAGCTCGACGAGGGTGTGCGGCGCCACGGTGACCACACGACTCTCGTGCAGTCGCTCGCCGCCCTGAAGGTGCATCTGGCGTTGGCCCGCGGAGACCTGGCGGGCGCCCTGGCCACCGCGGGCGGGACGGAGGCCGGGGAACGGGAGCTGATCCTCACGCTCGGGCGCGCAGGGAAGGGGGTCGATCCCCCGATCGGGCTGCCCCAGCGTTGGGGCGTGGCGATCACTGCCCAGCTGCTGGCGGCCTGGCACCGGGGTGATGAGCCCGCCGCTCGGGCGCGCCTTCTGTCCGCCATCGAGCGGACCCCTCGGGAGGCCGCTGTGGGGCTCGCGCGCTTCGCGGCACTGCTTGCGAGCCGAGGCGAGCACCTCCCGACCGAATGGGCGGAGTTCGAGCGGGCCGCCGAGACGGCGCTTGCCGCGGCAGAGCTGGAGGGGTGGGCGGCGATCCTGCGCGGCGCTTGCGGCCTCGACCCGGTGCGGCTGGTGCGTGCGTTGGACGGTATCGTGAACGCCGGGACCGATGCCCTTGCAGCGGCGCGCCTGGAGGTGCTGGCGCGGGCGCTCGACCTGCGGTGGCTGGAGATCTCGCGCGCGGGAGCACCCCTCGGGTCGTGGGGCACGGCGGAGGGCGAGCCGGTCGAGCTCGACGCCGATGGGATCCGGGTGCGCGCCGCGGGACCGATGCACAGCGTGGTCGAGGCGGCCCTCGGGCTCGTCGCGCGTCACCTGGCCACCCGCCCGGAGGACGGTGGGGCGGAGATCGGCAGGCCGGATGGCGAGCTGCTCGGGAAGAGCGCCGCTTTCGAGGCGGTGCGCGAACAGATTGCGCGCTGGGGTCCGCTCCCGCTGACCGTGCTTGTGGTCGGCGAACCGGGGACCGGGAAGGAGCTGGTGGCCCGCGAGCTTCACCGCGAGAGCCGGCGCCCCGGCCCGTTCGTTCCCGTCAACTGTGCGGGGCTCCCTGCGTCACTCCTGGAGGCCGAGCTTTTCGGCGTCGTCAGGGGCGCGTACACGGGCGCCGACCGTGACCGACTCGGGCTTGTTGAGGCGGCGGAGGGCGGTACTCTGTTCCTCGACGAAGTCGGGGAGCTGCCCCCCGAGCTGCAGGGGAAGCTTCTGCGCCTCCTGCAGGGGTTCGAGGTGCGCAGGGTTGGGGCCACCCGCCCGCGCACCGTGGACGTTCGCTTCATCGCCGCCACCAACCGCGACCTGCAGGCGGCAACGGCAGCAGGAGCCTTTCGCCAGGACCTCTACTACCGGGTGGCCGTGGCGGTCATCGAAGTGCCGCCGTTGAGGGAGCGCGCGGAGGACATCGACGTCCTGGCGCGCCACTTCACTGCACGCTCTGCTTCCATCCTCAAACGACCCGGTGTGTGCCTGGCACCCGCGGCGGTGGAGCTGCTCCGGCACGGTTCCTGGCCGGGGAACGTCCGCGAGCTGGAGATCGTGATCATCAGGGCGGTGGCGGCGGCACGTCCCGGCGAGATCCTCGGTCCCGATCGCTTCCATGGTGTGGTCCCGGCGGCTCCGACCGACCGCCGCCTGCCCGCCTGGCCCGAAGCAATGGTGCAGTTCCGCCGCAGCTACTTCACGGCGATCCTGCGGGAGAGCGGGGACAATCGGACGCAGGCCGCCCGTCGGGCCGGGATCTCACGTCAGACTTTGCTCTACCACCTGCGTGAACTTGGAATCCGAGGCCAGGGCAAGGGCTGAGCTACACTCCTCGCGGTGCCCGGAGGGACGCAGGGGTTCCAAGCGTCGGGTGGGCGGGCGGAGCGGACCTCGGACCCCGAGTCAAGCGAGCGGGGATTCACTCCCCGCGAGCGAGGGGGGCGCGGGGGGTCTAGAGCGCCGGTTGGATGGGTGGAGCGGCGCGGGGCCCCCCGAACAAAAAGGTGGCGGGCTGGTTGGGCCCGCCAGGATGAAGGAGGAGGTTGGATGCGTGCGTTCAGGTCGTGGCCGTTTGTACCTGACCGCACCCTTTCCTGAAGCAAACCACATGCCAAATCCTGCCGACTGGGAGCTTTTTCGCAGGCAACGCGAGGCGCTGGTTGTAGATAGCGTCACGGCGGTCGAGGGAGAGCCGCTTGCGCCTCGCACGACGTTGCGGATCGGCGGGCCGGCGCGCGTGCTCCTGCGCTGTGCTACCCGGGATGGTGTGGTAGCGGCGTTGCGGGCCGTCCGTGAGGCCGGCGTTCCTTGGTTGGTCCTCGGATTGGGGGCCAACGTGCTGGTACCGGACGACGGTCTCGATGCAGTGGTGCTCACCCTGGTTGGAGACCTGGCCTCTATCTCGCGGGAGGGCACGAGGATCCGCGCCGGCGCCGGGGCCCAGCTTGCACGGGTGGTGCGCGAGTCTCTGAGCGCCGGTTTGGCAGGGGTCGAGTGCCTGGGTGGCATCCCTTCCACGGTCGGCGGCGCCCTCGCCATGAACGCCGGGGCCTACGGCCAAGAGATCCTCAACGTTCTGGCGTGGGTGGAGGTGGTGGAGGACGACCTCACGGTCCGCCGGCTGGAGCGGTGGGAGGTGCACGGGGGGTATCGGTGGAGTGTCCTCGGGAAGGGACGGATTGTCACCTCGGTCGAACTGGCGCTCCGGGCAGAGGATCCCGAGGTGCTGCGGGAGCACGTTCGCAAGGCCCGGGAACAGCGCCAGAGGGCAATTCCCCCGGAGCCCTCGGCCGGGAGCGTGTTCCGTAACCCCACCGGGGACTACGCGGGGAGATTGCTGGAGCTTGCCGGCTGCAAGGGGCTGCGCCGGGGGGGCGCGGAGGTCAGCCAGCGCCACGCCAACGTGATCGTAAACACGGGAGTCGCCACCGCCGCCGACGTCCGCGCACTGGTCGCAGAGATGGCCGGGAGGGTGCACGAGCGTTTTGGCATCAACCTGGCGCTCGAGCTCAAGGTCCTGGACGGGAAGGGGAAAGTGCTCGCCGAGCCGGGATCCCCGCTTGCATGAGGGGCCCCCGTGTGATAGAAAAGCGCCCGCTGTCTACGACGGAGATCGCGAAGGAGACCACTGCATGAATATCGAACAGAAGGTCAAGGACATCATCGTGCAGCAACTCGGGGTGGATCCGGAAAAGGTGAAGGTGGAAGCTTCTTTCGTCGAGGACCTGGGTGCGGACTCCCTCGACACGGTCGAGTTGGTGATGGCTTTCGAGGAGGAGTTCGCGGTCGAGATTCCTGACGAGGAGGCGGAGAAGATCCGCACCGTGGGCGACGCCGTCAAGTACCTCAAGGAGCACGTGAAGGAGTCGTGATGGCGCGCCGGGTCGTCGTGACCGGCGTGGGCCTCGTCTCTCCCCTTGGCGTCGGGACCGAGGCGACCTGGGAGGGGCTGGTTGCCGGCCGTTCGGGAATCGGCCCCATCACCCGCTTTGACGCCAGCAACTTCTCGGTACGTATCGCTGGAGAGGTCAAGGGCTTCTACCCCGGGCTCGTGATGGAGCCGAAGGAGTCGCGCAAGTACGACACCTTCATCCACTACGGCCTGGCCGCGGCCGACATGGCTCTCGAGGCGTCGGGGCTGAAGATTACCGCGGAGAACGCCCCCCGGGTCGGGGTCGTCATCGGATCCGGAATCGGTGGCCTCCCTTGGATCTGCGACAACTACAGCACTCTGGTCGAGAAGGGGCCGCGGAGGGTGTCGCCGTTCTTCATCCCCGGCAGCATCGTGAACATGACCTCCGGTCTGGTCTCGATCCGCACCGGGGCAAAGGGCCCCAACAGCGCGACCTGTACCGCCTGCTCCACGGGGGCCCATGCCATCGGAGACGCATACCTCTACATCCAGCACGGCTACTGCGACGCGGCGATCTGCGGCGGCACGGAGTCGGTCGTCTCACCTCTGACGATCGCCGGGTTCGCCAACATGAAGGCACTGTCGACCCGCAACGAGCAGCCGGAGAAGGCCTCCCGGCCATGGGACCGGGACCGCGACGGTTTCGTGCTCGGCGAGGGAGCCGGAATCCTCGTACTGGAGGAGCTGGAATTCGCCAAGCGGCGCGGGGCAAACATCATCTGCGAAATACTCGGCTTCGGGATGTCCGGGGACGCTTACCACATCACCGCCCCGTCGGAGGACGGCGACGGGCCGGCGCGCGTCATGGCCAACGCCATTCAGGATGCCGGGCTGAAGCCCGAAGACGTGGACTACATCAACGCCCACGGCACATCCACGCCCCACGGTGATCGGGTGGAGACCATCGCCGTCAAGAAGGTCTTTGGCGAGCACGCGTACAAGCTCGCGATTTCATCCACGAAGTCCTCGACCGGTCACCTGCTCGGCGCGGCCGGGGGCCTCGAGACCGGGGTCACCGCGCTCGCGGTCGCGCGCAACGTGGTCCCACCCACGCTCAATTTGGACAACCCAGACGAGGGGTTCGACCTCGATTACACGCCACATCGTTCGGTGCAGCGCGAGGTCAAGGTGGCGATCTCCAATTCGTTCGGATTCGGTGGCACCAACGCCTGCCTAGTGCTCGGCAAGCTCCGGTGAGGCGCGGGCTTGCGCGGACTCGCCGGGACGGCACGCAGGTCTCCGTTCACGCGCCGCCCGCCGGCGGCTGAGGAGGACGACCGATGAAGAGCTGTGTGCTGATGGCGCACGTTCCCGACACCGCATCGGTGATCAAGGTCCCGGGCGCGAGCAATCGCATCGACGAGACGGACATCAAGTGGATCGTCTCGCCGTACGACGAGTACGCGCTCGAGGAGGCGATCCGGCTCAAGGAGGCCCGCGGGGGCGCGGTCACCGTGCTTACGTACGGACCGGAGCGCGCCCAGCAGGGTCTGCGGGAATGCCTTGCCCGGGGCGCGGACGCAGCCGTGCACGTGAAGGGCGGCGATGGGACCTTCGGCGACGCGCTCGCGATCGCGCGCGTGCTCGCCGCCGCGATCCGCAAGGTCGGGCCGTTCGACATCTTCTTTGCCGGGATCAAGGGCGTCGGCAGCGACAACAGCCTCGTGGGGGCGATGGTGGCGGAACTCCTGGATATCCCTCACGTGACGGGTGTCGTCAAGCTCGAGATCGGCGACGGCAAGCTCACCGCGCACCGGGAGATCGAGGGCGGCACCGAGGTCGTGGAGGCTCCGGCGCCGTGCGTCGTGACGGCGCACAAGGGCCTCAACGAGCCGCGCTACCCGTCCCTCAAGGGGATCATGGCCTCGAAGAAGGTGACCATCCAGACCTTTGCCGTTGCGGATCTCGGGCTCGACGAGGGGGCGCTGGCGGCGGCTGAGGCGACCTGCCGCTGGAAGGCGCTCGAGCTGCCGCCCGCCAAGAGCGGCGGCACCGTCCTGAAGGGCGACGAGGACCCGGCGGGTGCCGCGCGGGAACTGGCTCGCCTCCTGCGCGAGCAGGCGAAGGCCATCTAGGAGACGACCATGGCGGGCATTCTGGTTTTCATCGAGCAGCGCAACGGCAACCTCCGCAAGGCGTCCCTGGAGGCGCTCTCGGAGGCCAAGCGGCTGGCATCCGGAGCAGGGCTCGCGGTCAACGCCGTGCTGGTGGGCCACGGGATCGGCACCAAGGCCGCAGAGCTCGGGAAGTACGGCGCCGGCAAGGTGTTCGTGGCGGACGAGGAGAAGCTCGCGCGCTACTCCACCGAGGGGTATGCCGCGGCGGTCCGGGCGGCGGTGGAGAAGTCCTCACCCGTGGCGCTCTTCATGGCGGCCACCGCACTCGGGCGCGACCTCTCAGGACGCGTTGCCGCGCGCCTCGGGTGGGGTTGCCTGGCCGACGTGGTCCGGGTGCAGGTCGAAGGGGGCGCGGTGGTCGCCACGCGTCCCGTGTACTCCGGGAAGGCGCTCGCCACGGCGGACGGGGCCGGCAAGCCGGTGGTCGTGACGCTGCGTCCCAACGTTTTTCCCGCCGGCATCGGTGAGGGAAAAGCAGAGGTCGAAGCGCTTCCTCAGGTGGCCGGCGATATCCGCGCTGTCGTCAGGGAGATCCTGGCGAAGGAGGGCGGAGAGCTGGACGTCGCCGAGGCGGACGTCATCGTGAGCGGGGGCCGGGGCATCAAGGGACCGGAGAACTTCGCCCTCATCCGCGATCTCGCCAAGCTGCTCGGCGCTGCGGTCGGTGCCTCCCGTGCCGTGGTGGATGCCGGGTGGATCGACCACGCCCACCAGGTCGGCCAGACCGGCAAGGTGGTTTCTCCCTCGCTCTACATCGCGTGCGGCATCTCGGGGGCGATCCAGCACCTGGCCGGGATGTCATCCTCGAAGCTCATCGTGGCGATCAACAAGGACCCCGAGGCGCCGATCTTCAAGGTCGCGGACTACGGGATCGTGGGCGACCTCTTCCAGGTCGTCCCCCCACTCATCGAGGAGATCAAGAAGCTCAAGGCCGAGGTGTAGAAAGCACGCACGAGGGACGAGGCGTGATGCATGAGTGCCCGGGCAGCTCCCGGGCCCTTGTACCTCGTGGTTTGGGCGTCCGGAGTTAGTGTCCTTAACTCAAGGCTTTCGGCCCCCGCCCCCTGCCTGCCGTCCGGATATCCCACTTTCGTGGGATTGCGTTGGGGGGGGTGCCGTTTGAGAGTGGTCGAGCAAGGTGGAAGCTGGCCGCTCCTTCCGGTGGTGCCCCGCACCACCAATTTTTTTGCTCCGCGGGCTCGGAGCGGCCGCTCGGGCCGGGCGTTGAGCCCAGCCCTCCGGCACGCCTGCGCGTGCGACCGAGCAGGGACGTCCCGCGGCGGGGCCCCTCGCTGTTCGCCTGAAGCCGCGCCAGCGACACCCCACCGCGAGACGCCCGCTCGGTTCCCGCAGGCTCCGGCGCGATGGCTCCTTCCGCCCGCGGGGCGGATTTCACCGCCACCCCCTGAGCTGCCAGCGGCCTGCTCAACTCCCATCGAGGCCCGTTGGGTGGGGGGCTTTCAATTCGCCTGGCGGGTGTGAGCGGCCATGCCTCCGGAGGCCACGGGGTCCCCAGCGTGCGGACCCGGGGTGGGGTCTCGGGGACGCGGCTGTATGCGAACGCCGAGGGGCCTCGCCCCGGGACACACTGCTGGGTCGTGGCCGGAGGAGTCTCGGCGCGCCACGAGCGTGGGCGAACAAGCGCCGAGCGGCCGCACACCCGCCGGGCAAAACAAGACCTCCACGGAGTGGAAAACAAGACGTCACCCGGCCACCCGCGCCAGCGGCAAGGAGGGACTACTGCCGGGCGGCCTTCCGCAACTCCTCGAGGATCTCCCTTTCGGCCAGGGCGTGTGACGAGCGGACCTCGTCCCACGCGCCGTCGGCCCGGGCGAGGAGCGCCTTCGCCCGGACCGGGTCGGTGAGCCCGGGCAGGTTGGTGCACACGTTTTGATAGGCACCCGCGGCCGAGGCGCGCGCCACCTGGGCCCCGGTGCCCGCGT
This sequence comes from Acidobacteria bacterium RBG_13_68_16, assembly GCA_001766905.1. GTDB lineage: Bacteria > Acidobacteriota > Thermoanaerobaculia > Thermoanaerobaculales > Thermoanaerobaculaceae > RBG-13-68-16. The sequence continues at coordinate 36,172 of MEKI01000056.1, read as the reverse complement.
CAGAGCGGGAGGCCTCGAGGCCGATGCGGGCCACCTCGCGGCAGAGCTCGATCACCTCCGGGCATGCCTCCAGGACGCCGAGTGGGACCTCGATGGCAGCGACCGTAGCCTCGGCGATCGCGCGCTCGCGCGCCGTCTGCTCCTCGGGCGTTCCCTTGGGCAGACGCATGGCCTCGAGGAGGGAGTCGAACGCCTCGGTGTCGGCATCCACCGCCGCCAGCATGCGGTCCTTGATCTCCTGCCCGCGCACCGCGATCGCGTCGAGCCTGTCCCGATGCGCCTCGAAGCCCTTTTTGGCGTGCGAGAGGCTGGCAACCATGGCGGCAAGGGCGGCACCCAGCGCACCTGCCAGCGCGGCGACCGAACCGCCGCCGGGTGCGGGCGAGTCGGTGGAGAGCTCGTCCGTGAAAGCCTGCAGCGCCATCGAGACCAGGCGCCCCGAGGTTTCCAGACGATACTCGATGACGCGCACGGCGGGGTCGAACGCCTTTACCTCGGAAAGGCCGAGGGTTCGCATCGCCACGTGGATGAGGGAGCCCTCGGGCACGCCGGCGGAACGGCCCATCTGCCTGAGGTAGTACCGACCGGCCGCCACCAGTGCCGACTTGGGCACGAGGCCGACCAACTCGGAGCCGGTCACCCGCAGCCCGCGCTCGCGGGCGCGTTCGTCGCAAGTGTCGAACGCCACGTGCAGCGGTGTGACGTCCAGGTCCGTGAGGTTCATCGAGATCTGGGCACATCCGAACTCCGGGATCACCCACCCCACCGCCTTCACGGACCTGAGGAGGCCGGGATCCCACAGCGGGTTGCCCGCGTCGTCCAGGACCGGCTGGCCGTGCTCGTCCCGCCGCATGCGACCCTTCTCGCGCACGTCGAGGGCGACCCGCGTGGCAAGGCGCTTGTCCAGCGTGTTGAGGTTGACGTTGAAAGCGACGAGGAACTTCCGGGCGCCGATTACGGTTGCCCCCGAGCGCGCAACAGGGGAGGAGGGACCGAAGTCCGGCTTCCAGGCGCGGTCCTTGAGCTTCTCGGCGAGTCCCTCGTACTCGCCGGCGCGGACGTCCGCCAGGTTTCGGCGGCCGGGGTTCGAGGCCGCGGACTCGTAGAGGTAGACGGGGATGCCCAACTCGCTACCCACGCGTTGGCCGAGGCGACGCGCGAGCGCCACACATTCGTCCATCGTGACGCCGGAGATCGGCACGAAGGGAACGACGTCCACCGCCCCCATCCGGGGGTGGGCCCCGTGGTGGGCGCTCATGTCGATGAGCTCGACGGCCTTCACGGCCAGCCGGAACGCGCCCTCGAGCACCGCCTCGGGCTCGCCGACGAACGTGATGACCGTGCGGTTGGTCTCCGCGCCGGGGTCCACGTTGAGCACCGTGACCCCCGGGACGGACGCCGCGGCCTTCGCCGCCGCCTCGTACACCTCCGGCCGCCGCCCTTCCGAGATGTTGGGGACGCACTCGACGAGCTTCACGCGGCGGCCCTCCTCACTCGCAGAAATCTAGCGTGTTTTGTAGCTTTCTGCCAGCAGCAGCACCGAATGGACCGCTGGCGAGCACATGTAGTGAACCCTCACGTTCGGAAGGCAAATATGTTCAGCTGGAGGTCCATGCCGCAGGACAGTGGCCGCGCTCTGAAAGGGACCTCGGCAGTTAGGGCCTCCTTCACGTGGTACCGGAATCCGGCCGTACGAAGCATGCCCAGCAGGGCATCGAGCCTCTGTTCCTCATCGACAAAGGAGTGGTATTCCAAGAACATGCGCTCAACGTTTCCCAACAAGTCTGCGCAGTCCGCGACTACCTCGACCTCTGCGCCCTCGATGTCAAGCTTCAGAAAGTCAACTTCACCACCAAGGTAGTCCTTGAGGCGCACCGAGGAAACCTGGACGAGGCCCTGCTCGTCGCAAGGCTTGGCAATCCTCCCGCCATACGCCCCTTCGCTCCAAAAGCTCACCAGTCCTTCGCGGACCCACACGGCACGGTTGTGGAGTTCGATTCCCGAGAAGCCTCGAGCGCCAATGTTGCTCTCGAGTGCGGCGAAAACCGCCTGATCGGGCTCAAATGCGATGATCCGACTGGCCGGGTATAGCTCTTTGAAGAACAGGCAGCTGAGGCCGATGTTGGCCCCGCAGTCGATGATGAGAGGGTTGGGCCTCGAGGCTGGGAACTCGTACAGTCGGTTGCGGAAGATCTCCTCCACGCCCACGAGGAAGCTGTTGGCATCGACTAGAGTGAGTTCCCTTTTGAGGAACGTGGTGGTGGTCGGCAAGTAGCGCGGCAGACGCCCGAGCCGCAGGCGTTCGGCCAGGGGCATCCCAAAGCGATTCTCCCGAAGAACCTCCAGCGCGTGCGCGAGTCGGTGGATCAGCACCATGGGTAGTCCCATTGGTTTGGTGGCCGCGGTCCTGTCTTGTCGACGGGAAGAACCGGGGTCATAGGCGTGCCACTGCCCGAGTCAAGGCTAACTCAAAGAGTTCAGCCGATCGCGGCCAGGTCAACTCGCCTACCCGCTCCAAACCGCGCCGGGCAAGGCGCACGCGCAGGCCATCATCCGCTAGGAGGCGCAACGCCGCCTCTGCCATTGCGGGCACGTCTCCCGGTGGTGTTAGGAGGGCGCTCCCCTGATTCTCGGCGTACTCTGCCCGCGCCGGAATGTCACTGGCCACAAGCGCGGCTCCACACGCCATCGCCTCGCACGCCGGCAGGTCCCAGCCCTCGGTCAGCGAGGGGGCGAGGAACACTTGAGCCCAGTTGTAGATGCCCCGCAGTTCGCGGGGCGGAGGGTTGAGCCTTTCGCGGATCCAGATTGGCCTGCCTGCCGGCAGCGGGCGTGTGCAGAACATTTGGACCTCGAGCCCAGGGATCTGTTCCCGCACCTTCTCCACTGCCTGGAGGGCAAAAGCGGTTCCTTTCCAGGGCTGATCGTGGCCCATGAAGGCCACCGTCGGTGCCCGGCGCTCCTCGGGCGGCGTCTCGAGGAAGAACAGGTCCTGGTCGACGGCGTTGGGGACCACATCGCACTCCTGACCGATGGCGTGCAGCTCCCTGGCCATCCAGTGCGCAACGGCAACCTTGTGCATGGGAAGTAGCCAGGCCGCGACCGCATCCTCGCGGGACCCGTCCCAGGCATCGAGGTGCTGGACCAGTGCAACCTTTGCGCCGGCGTTCGGCGGCAGGGTCGCGATCGCGGAGAACAGCCTCCATCCGGTGGCAACAATGGCGTCACTCTGACCCACCCATTTGGGAGAGATCGAAGGGATCAAGCGCAGACGCACTCCTTGCGGAATTGGGAGCCACGTCGCAGGGCGGTAGTCACGCAGAATCCAGTGCTTGACCCAGCTAAGTCCACGCAGGAGAGAACTCCGGTGGGCGGTGTCCGACCCGACCCAGCCCGTGGGGTGCAGAATGCGGACATCATGACCGCGCAGCGCAAGGCCCTCGGCCAAGCGGTAGGCGACCCGGATCCCGCCTACCGGCACCGAGGCTGGCCCCGGCAAGAGGAAAGTGACCCTCACCGCCCTCACTCTACCTTAGTGATGCCATCGGATCGTGCCGGCTTGCGGTGCTGTTCGCGGTCGGAGGAGTCGTCACGCGCGGCCCATGCCGCGCCGCGGACCCGCACGAAGGAGGCGTTGTATTCCCCACGCGTCTTCAAGAGAGCGCGCAGCCGACCTACCTGTCCTTCTGCTGAGAGTGCAATGGGATTTCCCTCTCCTGCCCTTGAGAACAGGCGGAACAACGTCTTCGGGTGAGTGACGAAGTGCTTGAGCACCACGGCCGACTGCCACTCCCAAGTGTGGCGGACCCATGCCCTGCCTTTGGGCGGAATCGGCTCCAGGGCGGCGTAGTAGGGGTCAGTTCCAACAGTGCTCGCCCCAAAAGCCCGGTGTAGGCGCCGAAGGTAACTCCAATGGAGCCGCCAGCTTGGCAGGAAGTGCGTGAGCCGGAGGCGGGGTTCGTAGCGCAACCGCCATCCGGCCAGGCGTAGCGCGAGACAGAGCTCTGTGTCGCCGGCTCCACTGAGTGCGGAGCCAGTACGATCACGGAGAAGGGGGACAAAGCCACACTGCTGAAGCCCGTGCCATGCCGCGAGACGGACGGTTAGGCCAGCGCCCCACAACGACGGTGCATTGGTGTCCGCAGTGTCGGGTGAGGGACCCTGCGGTCCCACTGCAAAAGACCATTTGTAGGCGTCGAACCAAGCGGGCGGGCGACCGTCAAACGCCACTTCGTTGAAACCCCCGCATGCGGCCAACTCGGGATCCCTGTCAAAGACCTCGTGGGCGGTTCGTAGCCAGTCGGGCGAGACCCAGTTGTCATCGTCAATGAAACTCACCACCTGGTAGCACGCCTCAAGGAAACCGCGCCAACGCGCGTTGCTCAGGCCTAGCGCCGACTCGTGCACGATCCGGAGCGGCACCTGGAAGTCCGTGGGCCAAGCGGAACGGGCGACCTCGGCTGTGGCGTCGGTTGAAGCGTTGTCCACTAGAAGCGCTTCCCAAGGAAGTGCGGGGTCACCGCGTTGTGCTAGCAGGTGTTTGAGGCACATGCGGATACGATCCGCCGAGTTGTGACAGCAGATGGCGACTGTGACACCACGACGCGCATCCCGGTGGCGGGGATCAGCTTGCCTCATCACAAACTGCCCGGTAGAACCCGACCATCAGGGGGAGGACCCGCTCCCAACTGAACTTCTCCCGGATCCATCGGCGGGCCTCAACACGCATGCTGTCCAGTTGTCTTGGGCTACGCAGCAGCGTGGCAATTGCCCGCGAGAACGCCTCATGGTCTCCCGGCGGGACCAGGAGACCAGTCCTCCCGTGTGTCACGATCTCCGGCAAAGCGCCGACATTGGTCGCGATCACGGGGCAACCGGTTGCCATTGCCTCCAGCGCAACGTACGGGAAGTTCTCCCAGGGCGACGGGATGATGCTCAACGTTGCCCGCTGATACAGCGAGGGAAGGTGTTCTCGTGGAACATGATCAAATGCGAGACGGGACCTTGCTTGCTCGGGGGCTGCACGAGTGAGACGAGTGCGCCACGAAACCTGGTGCTCGTCGAAGCGGTCGTCGCCGACGAAGCGGAAGGTGACATTCGGAAACTCATTGAGCACCGTCGGTATAACCCGTTCGACCAGGTCGATCCCTTTGCGGCGTTCCAAGCGGCCGACGTAAAGCACCTCAGGTGGTTCCGCACGACCCGGACCTTCGTCCCAGTCCGAGGCCGTGATCCCGTTCGGAACGACGCACAAACGTTTCGTGCGAATGATCGGCAACCACGAACAGGCCTCGTCCACAATGGCACGCGCTGGTGCCGAGAGGGCGTCGGCACCGGCAATTGCCAGCCTCTCTCTCAGGTAGGCTAAACGGTGCTGCCAGGTGGGGATCACACCGGTAAACCGGTTCAGCAGGACCGATGGCGAATGAAGACGCACGACCAACCGGGGTCGCCGCGGGAACACCTTGACGAAGAGACTGTCCGCACCGTACTCCGCGGCCTCCACAATATCGAGGCCGACCGTGCGGTGAATCTGTTGTACGCGACAGGCTGCCCGCCACGCAAAACTGGGCCATGCCGCGGGAAGTCTCCAAAGCACCCTTAGGTGGTCCCATGACCGCCAGACCCTAAGGTGGTGTATTTCCACTCCGGAGTCCACAAACAGCTTCTCTTTCCCGCTGGTGCACGTGACTACCCATACACGGTGGCCTGCTTGCGCAAGGGCCCTGGACAACTCGAAGCTGTATGTTGCGACACCTCCCCAACCTGTTTCCGGTGGGAACTCATGGCTCACGAGGCAGATGTTCATTTCGCTCAACCGGTGATGTCCGTACTGCATTTTCTGGCACAGACGATGTAGGTCACAGAGCGAGACGACGGCTTGGCGAGGGGCTCGATCACAAAATCCCCGTGCACTGCTCTTGACAGGAGTTGGGAGGAGGGTCGGAGTGACCAGACTTTGCGTCCAAGGAGCTTTCGTAGCGCGTTCTCAATTCCGAGAAACCTGCTATAGCAGATGACTTCTTCCACACGTCCGAGTTGATCAAGGAGGTCCAAGAAGCGGCTGTACGAGGGCGAATGGGACTGCGAGAACAACTCCGTGATCTCAAACCCGCCGCTCCTGATGGTCTCGGCGAGTTCGTCGTACGTCATCTCAATCTGGTGGTGGGGATTGGAAGGCTTTTCGCGCCGCATAGTGAATTCTTTGTTGGGAGAACTGCAAATGAAGAGTCCCTGGGGGCGAAGAACCCGACAGACCGCAGTAACAAAGTCACGGACTTGGTGGAGGTGTTCTATGGTCTCGAAGGAGACCACCGCGTCGAAGCTCCCGTCCTTGAAGGGAAGTTCCACAGCGTTGGCACAAGCAAAGAAGACACCGTTCGCGGAGAACAGTCGCCGGCCGATTGCGATGCAGTCTAAAGCGAGATCCGCGGCGACTGCGGCCCTTGCCCGGGCATGCATCAGTAACTCGGACCCATAGCCCACACCAGAGGCAACATCGAGCACCGCCAGCCCCCTGCAGCGCTCGGCAGCGAACTCGTAGCGCTGTCGGTGCTCCAAGTAGTACATCTCCCAGGCGATTTCACCGGGCATGATTCTCTCCGGCACCCTGCTAGTCACGGAGCCTCCCGAGTTTTTCTGCACGCCAATGACATCTTGGCCGGACAATCCCTACCCAATCGCCGAGGTAGTCACCACGGGTTGAGCCATCGTCGTAGGTGGAAAGCGAAACGGCGCCAGCCGCTGCCGCGCGCACGAACCTTGTCGATTCGACCAAGAGAGCGTCCACGACGTAAAGCCCGTCGTTCAATACATGTGCGGGAACGGTGCAAGTTGCCTGGTATGTGCCGCTTGAATAGAGCCGGTGGCCGTACTCCGGATCCTCGTAGTTTGCGGTTGAGAAGATCGTGACGCCAAGGGTGCTCTTCACGACAAAGACCGGATTCAGGCGTATGCCCTCTTGGTTGACCTCGAACCTCAAGACCAGCAGGATCGGGTCGGATAGTGCGAGGCTCTCACGGGGTTCGCCCATTGTGTTTGTCACAGCCACCGAGAGGATCCGAACACTGTCGTCACCCGGTGCAGTGGCGACCGGCCAGGTTTTGGTAGCCCCCCCGAGACCACCAAGCGAGTTGAGGAAGGAATCCACGACAACACCGACGCCGTCGACTTGCGCCACTCGCCCAGTGTCCAGCCAGATTGCGCGTTGGCAAAGGCGCCTGATAGCGGTCATGTCGTGACTGACGAAGAGCACGGTCCGGCCCTGGTTGGCAACCTCACCCATCTTGCCCAGGCACTTCTTTTGGAAGGATACGTCCCCCACCGCGAGCACCTCGTCCACGAGGAGGATCTCCGGCTCGAGGTGCGCCGCCACGGCAAAGGCGAGCCGGAGGTACATTCCGGTGGAGAAGTGCTTCACCGGTGTGTCGACGAACCTCTCCACCTCTGCAAAGGCGACGATCTCGTCGAACTTGCGCTCGATCTCAGCGCGCTTCATGCCGAGGATGGCACCGTTCAAGTAGATGTTCTCCCGGCCCGTCAACTCCTGGTGAAAACCGGTGCCGACCTCGAGGAGGCTGCCGACCCGGCCGCACACCTCGACCCGGCCGCGGGTCGGCTCGGTGATCCGCGAGAGGATCTTGAGGAGAGTGCTCTTGCCGGCACCGTTGCGGCCAATCACCCCGACCACCTCACCGCGCATGACCTCAAAGGAGACGTCATCGAGCGCCCAAATTGTCTCGGGCAGGCGCCGGCCGCCTTTTCGGAAAGGCGCCACCAGGCTCCTCATGATGGTCTCGCGTAGCGACTTGTACCTCTGGCGCTCGCCGATGCGGTAGAGCTTCGAAAGTCCCTGGACTCGGATGGCGACGTCTGTCACTGGTCGCTCCGGGTGTCGAACCTGATGAGCGTTGTGGGAGGCGCATTACACGACATCGGCGAACGACCTCTCGACCCGTCGGAAGTAGTAGACGCCCGAGATCAGCAGGGCAAGGCTGGTCACGGTGCTGGCGGCGATGAGCGAACCCGGGCTCGTCGGGGCGTCGAGCATCGCCCACCGAAACCCTTCCACGACCCCGGTCATGGGGTTGATGCCCCATAGCCACGGCGGCAGCCCCAGACGTTGCAGGCGGGGTGCCAGAGTGCTCGCGGGGTAGATCACGGGAGTCACAAACAGCCAAAGCTGGACGAGAAAGGGCACGACGTGGCGGACGTCGCGGTACTCGACGTTGAGCGCGGACAGCCACAGTCCCACGCCGGTCGCCGCCACCAGGGCCAGCAGGGCGAGGAGAGGGACCGTCAACACTGCTAGGCTCGGCCAGATCCCGTAGTACCACAGCATGGCGGCAAGCACGGGCAACGCCACCGCGAGGTCCACGAGCCCCGAGAGCACCGCCGCGATCGGGATGACCAGCCTCGGGAAGTAAACCTTGGTGATGAGCTGCGCGGAACCGACGACGCTGTTGGAGGACTGCGAGAGCCCCTGCGCGAAGAACGTCCACACCAACAAGCCGGCGTACGAGAAGAGCGGATACGGCAGGCCGTCGGATGCGATTCCCGCGAGACGGCCGAAGAAGACCGTGAACACGGCTACCGTCATCAGAGGCTGCAGGATCGCCCACGCGGCTCCGAGCGCGGTTTGCTTATACCGCACCTTGACGTCCCGCCAGACCAGGAAATAGAGCAGCTCGCGGTACGCCCACAGTTCCCCGAGGCGGAGCGCGGCCAGTCCTCGCGTCGGCTCGATCACCACGAGCGGCAAGGGCTCCGCGCTGTTCATCCTCCCTCAAGGATACGCGGCTCAGGCTGCGGCGCGCCAGTCCGACCCTGCCTTGCGGGGTACCATAGAGGGGCGTGGGTGACGAGCACCGCTCGGTGGCTTCGGTTCTCGAAGCAGCGCCGCCTCCTCACGGAGTCGGGCGAGCCTCTCGTCTGATCACGGCGACCGTGGTCGCTCTGCTTACCGTGATCATCATGGTCGCGAGGCTCCACACCTACGACGAGCCGCTGGAGCGCGATCTCGCGACGTATGCGGTGATCGCCCACGGTCTGCGCGACGGTCGCGCACTCTATTCGGACCTGTGGGACCACAAGCCGCCGGCGATCCACGTCACCTACTGGGCCGCCGAGGTGGTGGCCGGCTTCGGACCCGGTTCGGTCTACCTACTCGGCGTGCTCGCCGCGGTGGCGACGCTCCTCGGGGTCCTCGGGGCGGGACGGACGCGGCGTCTGGGCGTGGTTACAGGGCTGTGGGCCGCGGCGTTCTGGGCCGTGGCCGCCGGCGACCTCACGCTGCAGGGAAACCAGCCCAACACCGAGGTCTTCCTCAACGCCTGCCTGATCTGGGCGTTCGCGCTGCTGGCGGGGATGCGCGCCTCCAAGGCTGACAGGGCCCGGGTCATCGTGGCCGGCGCCCTGCTGGCGCTGGCCACGCTCTACAAACCGGTCGTCGCGGTGTGCGCCGCCTTCCTCGTCGGCGCCCATGTGGCATCCCCCCCGGGGGGCGCGCCGGGCAGGCGTCGGGCGCTTGCCGATGGCGCCCTCATCGTCGCAATCGGGGTCGCCACCTGGATGTTCGTCGTCGGTTACTTCGCGCTGACGCGAAGGCTCGCCGATTTCGCGGGCGCCGTCTTTACCTACAACGGCTTCTACGCCGACACGCTGGTCTGGAACCTGCTTCAGGGCCTGGCCCCCTGGAACCTGCTGCCCGGCGCGATGGTCTCGCTCCTCCCGCTGGTGACAGTCTCGCTCCTCGGCCTCACGCTCGTCCGCTGGAACCAGGTCCCGCGCGAAACGGTGCTGCTCCTGGCCATGGCCGCCTCGGTCCTCGTCGCGATCGCCGCTCCAGGCAAGTTCTACGCGCACTACTACCAACTTTGGCTGCCGGTTGTGGCGGTGGGCGCCGCCTGGGCGCTCGCGGCTCTCGACCGGCTCGCGGGGGCGGGCGCAAGGCTCCTGCACACCGGAGGCATGCTGCTCGTGGGCGTTCTGGCGATGATTCAGCTCCCGAGCTACACGCTCTCGGCCGATGGGTGGGCCCAGACCAAGTACGGTGCGATCGTCGTGGATACCGAGAGGACCGCGCGGGTGATCGAGGGCCTGCTGCGCCCCGGAGAAACCTTCTATCACTGGGGCTCCGAGAGCGGGCTGTACTTCTACACCGGGCGCAAGCCACCCACGGGTGCGCTGTTCATAGAACCCCTGCTCGAGGGTCCGTGCGCCCAGGCCCTGAGCAGGAGAGTGCTCGCCGATCTCGCCCACGACCCGCCCGAATTGGTGGTGATCCGGCCGCAGCCCGGCGCGGGGTCACTTCCGGCGCACCCGGTTGTGCGCTGGATCCTGAGCCAGTACCGACCCCTGCCCGACCGGTTGCAGCCGTACCAGTTCGTGCTGCTGGCCCGAGCAGGGGGTGCGCTGGAGGGCCGGTTGGCCCGTCTCGCACGTGTGCCGTAGCGCCCCGGCCGATGCCGCAGGGTGGCTCTAGGGCAGGTGCGCCCCGTAGATGATGCGCGTGCGCGACCCGGCCTCCCGCGTTGTGCGGGCCAACTCGCCGAGTCGGGGCGCCTCGAGCGAGAGCCAGGAGAAACCCCCGGTGCGGTGGGCGAGTACGGCGCCGTCGCTCTCACGGAAGCGCTGCTCGCCGTCGTCGAATCGGCGGACCGACACTTCCTCGCGCCCGAACACCCACTCGAAAAGCGCAGCGGCATCCGCCAGCGCATAGGGGTCCGAGTGCCGCGGGAAGAGGAGCTTGGGCATGCCGAGCGGGCTCGTGGTGATGTCCCGGAGCGGGTTGTCGTTCTCCTCGCGCACGACGAGGATCGGTCGCTGGAGCGGGAACCGGTCGAGGCAAGCGCGCGCCTCCCCAAGCAGCGTGCGGTGTGCCTCCGAAACACGCCTCAGATCGTTGAGATCGGCACGCACCGCGACGGCACCCGCGACGAGCACGAGGGCGAGAACGACGACGGCCGCCACCGCTTCGACGGCTCGCCAGCCGGAGCGGGTCTCCCTCACGAGTTCCTGAGCCGCGCCGGCGAGCAGCAGCAGGAACCCGACATAGGGGATGGAGGTGTAGCGGGTGGGCAGGTACGGCACGAGCAGCGTGGGCAGCATCGGAAGCAGAAGCAACGCCGCTCCGACGATCGCTGCCGGGTTGTGCCGCCGCAGGCCAAAAACCACCACGAACGCCGTCGCCACCACCGCCACGACCCCGGCTGCCGAGAGCGAAAAGGCCAGCGGAGCGAGCCCCTCGAGGACGAGAAAGGCGGCAAGCTGGTGCGGCACCTTCAAGAGCGGGCGCAGGGAACCCTCGTAGTAGTTCTTGCTGCCCGGGAATGCGAGGAAGTAGATCACCGCGTACGCCAGGGCGAGGGCCAGGAATGGCAGAGCGGTACGCAGCGCGCGCCTGAGATCGGTCTTGCGGAACCCAAACTCGAGGGCGCACACCAGCCCCGGTGTGATCACCCATGTCTCCTTGGAGAGCAGCGCCAGCGCCGTGAACCCCGCCGCCGCGACACCCCCCCCGGTGCGCCAGCGCTGCCCGGGTCGCGGCCAGGCGAGGATCATCCCCAGCCATGCGAGGAGCAGCAGGTCCTCGAAACGGATGGCCACGGAGGCCGCGGGCTCCTCGGAGAACGGCGAGGTGGCCCAGAGCAGCCCGAGCGCCCAGCCGACGAGCCACGGCAGCCCCAGCCTCCGCCCAACGAGCGCGAGACCCACGCCTGCCAGGCCGTGGAGGAGCAGGTTGGTGAGGTGATACCCCAGCGGGCGGTAACCCCAGAGGATGCGATCGAGCGCCAACGTCCAGGTGCTTGCCGGTCGGTAAAACGTGTCGAGGTCGGCGAAGAGCAGCATCGGGCGGTGCATCGCCAGATGAGCGTGCTGGACCCACTGGTAGTCGTCGCCGGCGAGCTCAAAACGCAACGCGGGTGCGTACAGCCACAGGGTCGCGATGACGACCACCGAACCCGGAAGGACGACTCGCAGCCACCGCACGCGGCCATTCTCCCACGCGCGTTGTTGTCACGGCGGTCCGCTCGCCAAACGGGGGGTCGTGGGCTACGCTCGGGAGAGGATGAGCTCGAGCGAGGCCAGCGGTAGGAGGGACCGCGGGTGGCTGGCCGCCCTGCTGTTAGTGGCGGTCTGTGCCGCGGTCGTGGTGGTCTACCTGCCGGCGTTGAGCCTCGGACCGGTGGCGGAGGACCTTCAGTGGGCGCTCAAGGGAGCGACCACCCCGCTCCACCCGGAAAGCCTCCTCAAGCCGTTCCACCAGCACCTGCGGCCGGCGGGAAACCTCTTCTTCGCGGCTTCGGTGGCCCTGTTCGGAGGGCAGTGGGTCGCCTACCGCGTGGTGCAGCTCGCGCTCGTGCTCGGACTGGCCGTGCTGGCGTGGTGCCTGACGCGCCGCACCCTGGCATTACCGCCTCCGGGTGCCGCCTTGGTCGTCGCGCTCTGGCTGTCCTCGCCGCTCTCCGACGACGTGGTCTTCATCACCAACCAGGTCAAGCAGGTGCTTCTCGCGCTGGGCGTCGTGGGCGTGCTGCTTCTGCGCGAGGGCTCACCCACGCCGGCACGGCGGCTCGGGATAGTCGGTTCGGCGGTGCTGGCCGCCGCCGCCAAGGAGGAGTGGGTCATTCTGCCCGCACTCGTGCTGGCGCAGGACGTGCTGCTGCTCTCGGTCTCGTGGCGCCGTGCCCTGCGGCGCGCCGCACCGTGGGCGGCGGCTGTTGCTGCGTACCTTGCCGCGTACTGGGCGCTGGTGCGCTTCCAGGCGGGGTGGTTCTACGGGCAGGGGCCGGCCGAGGTGGCTGCCAAGGCGGTCGCGACGGCGGGGGCGCTCTTCCACGTCCTGCCGCCGGTGCCCTGGGAGTTCGGGGCACTCCTGTCCGACCGCCCGCTGGGAGCGGCCCTCGCGGTGGCGCTGACGCTGGCCGTGGTCGCTTTCGCCGTGGTCCGCCGCGATCGGCGCGCGCTGTTCTGCCTGGTGGCCTCCGCCCTCGCCGCGCTGCCCACGCTGCCGGGCGCCGGGCAGGCGGGGCGGTACCTGCTGCTGCCGTCGTTCTTCTTTCTGGCCGCATGTGCCCTGTCGCTGCGGGAGGTCGGCCGCACGGTGCGGATGAGCCGCCAGCTCGATGCGGCGTTCGTCGTGCTCGGCGTCGTACTGCTCGCCGGCGATGCGGTGCGGGTCCGGGCCGACTGCACGGATTGGGCGCGCTTTGCAGCCATCGCTCGGACGTTGGAGACCGAGGCCGCGCCTCTCGTGCGACACGCCCGGGCGGGCGGCGCGGTGGTCGTGGTTCGGGGAGACGATGGCGGCCCGTTGCGCCGGTTGCTGGAGTCGCCGCGCGGGCAGCTCAAGCTCTACTTCCCGCGTCCCGACGACCCCTACGGCGCGGTCTCGTTGTCTGCGCTGCTCTCCTGGCAGACGTACCGGGAGGGGTTCGTCCTGGAGAGGGTGGAGACGCTTCCGCCGGGGCGGTCCGCGGTGGGCTTCGTCCACGAGACTGGGGCCTTCCTCCCCCGGGAGTTTTCGACCGGTTCTTCGCCGGGCGGCGGCCCTCGCCTGCCGGTGATCCTCGTCCCGCGCCCGTGGGAGACGTTCGACCCGGCCGCGTTCCCGTAAGACGCTGGAGGCGCTACGTCTTCCGCGCGTGGACGATCATGCGGCCCCACCGCTGGGTGTCGTGGAGGCGGTACCCCTTCGTGAAGGCGTTGAAGACCGACCGCAGCGCCCGGTGGAGAAAGCCCTCGCGGGCGGGGGCCCTGACCACGTCGAGGCGACGGAAGCCGACCGTCCTCAACATGTCCAGCACCGCGGCGACGTTCGGTCCCCACCAGTTCGTGCTGTCCCCACCCAGCTCGTCACCGGGGTAGAACGCCATCACCGGGCGGCGGTGGTCCAGCAGGTCCACGTGGGTTTCCAGGATCAGCAGGTCCCCGGTGACGCTCGCGACCCGTTCGAGGCCCAGGAGGGGGTGCCGGAGGTGGTAGAGGACGCCGAGGAACAGCACCACGTCGAAGACGCCCACGGTTTCGGGGGAAAGGTCGTAGACATCTACCGTGCGGTCCTCCACGCGCGAGCCCAGGGCTCTCTTCGCGAACTCGAAACCTGCCTTCGGGCTGCACTCCGGGCGACCCCAGTTGTCGATCGCCAGCACGCGGGCGGCGCCCCGCCGCTCGGCCTCGAACGAGAAGAAGCCGTCGTAGGCGCCGATGTCGAGAACGCTCCTGCCCCGGAGCTCTTCCGGCATGCGGATCTCGATCAGCTTGCGGGGGGAATCGTCACGCCCCGCAGTCGTGATGCCGCTTCCGAGATCGATCCGGTGGAACCACTCGATGGCGGCCGCCCCTGCCTGCAACTGCTCGGGAGTCATGGCTGGCCGGTCGGGCATGGCTCTCTCCGCCCTAGCGCTCGACCCTGTAGTTGGGCGCTTCCTTGGTGATGACGACGTCGTGGGCGTGGGACTCCTTGAGGCCCGCAGAGGTGATGCGCATGAAACGAGCCCGCTCCCAGAGCTGCACGATGGTGGCGCAGCCCGAGAGCCCCATCCCCGAGCGCAGCCCGCCCACCAGCTGCGTGAGCTGTGCGGAAAGGGGTCCCTTGTACGGCACCATGCCCTCGATCCCCTCCGGCACCAGCTTGGACGGCTCCTCGTCGTCCTGGAAGTACCGTTCGCGCCCCCCCTCGCCGCTTTTCATCGCGCCCAGCGAGCCCATGCCACGGTATGCCTTGAAGGTACGCCCCTGGTAGAGGATCTGTTCGCCCGGGGACTCGTCCACCCCCGCGAACAGCGACCCGATCATGACCGTGTCCGCGCCGGCGGCGAGGGCCTTGGTGATGTCGCCGGAGTACTTGACGCCGCCGTCGGCGATCAGCGGGACGTCGGCGTTGCGGCAGGCGCGCGCGCACTCCAGGATCGCGGTGATCTGCGGGACGCCGGCGCCGGTCACCACGCGGGTCGTGCAGATCGAACCCGGCCCGACGCCCACCTTGACCGCGTCCACCCCGAGGGCGATCAGATCCCGGGCGCCCTCGAACGTCGCGACGTTTCCCGCCATCAGCGGCACCTCGGGGAAACGCTCCTTGACCCGCTTGGCCGCGGACAGGACCTTCTCGCTGTGACCGTGGGACGAGTCGAGGCACAGGAGGTCCACCTTGGCGGCGACTAGTGCGGCGCAACGCTGGTCGAGATCCGTCCCTGAGCCCACGGCAGCGGCCACTCGCAGCCGGCCGAGCGCGTCCTTGCAGGCGTTCGGGTACTCCTGCGCCTTCTTGATGTCCTTGACCGTGATCAGGCCCTTGAGGTTTCCCTCATCGTCGACCACGAGGAGCTTCTCGATGCGGTGCTTGTGCAGGAGCGCCTTGGCGGCCTCGAGGGTGGTGCCGACGGGCGCGGTCACTAGGTGGTCCTTGGTCATGAAGTCGGCGATCGGGCGGTCGACCTCCGTGCAGAAGCGGAGGTCGCGGTTGGTGAGGATCCCCTTGAGCTGGCCGTGCTCGTCCACGACGGGAAGGCCCGAGATGCGGAAGCGGGCCATCTGTTCCAGCGCCTCGCGCACCAGCCGG
>MEKI01000056.1:19699-20538 GCA_001766905.1 Acidobacteria bacterium RBG_13_68_16 | reverse complement strand
CTGAAGTCGGCCCTCGGCGCAAGGGGCCGGACGCGCGTCACCCCCCGCTTACTCCTCGAGCGGGTGGGCTGTGTCCCACGTTGTGTGGCTCGGCTTACGAACTCGGCGGATTCCGGCTGGCCGATCGCGAGGGTCACCAGGTCGCGCCGCCCGACGGCGGCGGCCACGCGTCGATGAGACGGCGAAGCGAGACGATCTGGCCGAGGTGGTACGAGTTGTGGTTGGCGATCATCAGGAGCAGCTCGCCGAGCATCGATTTGGCGTCTCCTCCGACCCGGGCTTCCAGGTCGCGTGTCCGTGCGACCTCCTCCAGCTCGGCGACGCCGGCGAGGAAGCGGCCCCTGAGCGCTCCCCAGGTCTTTGTGGCCCCCCTCCCGGTGGGAATCGCCGGCCACCCGCCGGCCGCGTGCTCGGGGGTTTGCGGCTGACCGCCGCGCACGATCTCGAGCGTCAGCTCCTGCCAGAACACCATGTGCGCGAGCTCGTCCCACACCGTCGCGAGCTTCTTGCTCGGCCGCCGCCTTGCCTGGGCTGCGGTCAGCTCCTCGAGTGCGACGGCGGGTACCACGTGCGCGCCGCCGCCGCCGACCGACGCGATGATCTTGTCTCGAAACGCCTGCTCCATACGGACCTCCTCCGACCATTGTACGACTGAGACGCTGTAGCTGTTATGCCGCTTGGGTGTGGCCGGCGCCCGCCCGAGTGGGGCCCCGTCCCCCCGAGGGCTCGGGCTTTCGGTGGCTTGCGTTACGACGTGGCCGTCGAGTCCATGGCGCCGTGGCACTTCTTGTACTTCTTGCCGGACCCGCACGGGCAGGGGTCGTTACGCCCGACCTTGG
>MEKI01000056.1:15555-19617 GCA_001766905.1 Acidobacteria bacterium RBG_13_68_16 | reverse complement strand
GTAACCTTGTCCCAGCTGACGTCGGCCTGCGCGAGGGTGAGGCCGAAAAGCTCCTTGAGCTCGCGCTCCAACGCCTCGCGCTCCCACTGGTCGGGGTGCTTGTCGTCGGGGCAGTAGGACTCGATGAGCGAACCGACGATCTCGCGTGCGGCGCGCACCACCCACTCGCGCCCTTCCTTCCTGTCGAGCACGTTCCGGCGCAGGCGGTAGACGGCCTCACGCTGCTTGTTCATCACGTTGTCGTACTCGAGGAGGTGCTTGCGGATCTCGAAGTTTCGCCCCTCCACCTGCTTCTGGGCCCGCTCAATCGAGCGCGTGACCATCCCCGACTCGATGGGGACGCCCTCCTCCATGCCGAGGTGTTTCATCCACTCGCGCAGCCGGTCGGAGGCGAAGATTCGCATCAGGTCGTCCTCGAGCGAGAGGATGAAGCGCGAGGAGCCCGGGTCGCCCTGGCGGCCGGAGCGGCCGCGCAGCTGGTTGTCGATTCGACGCGCCTCGTGCCGTTCAGTGCCGAGAATGTGCACGCCGCCGGCGCCCAGCACCTTCTCCCTCTCCTCGGCCCACTTCACCTTGTAGCGCTCGAGCGCCTGAGCGTAGGCCTCCGGCTCCTTGAGCGGGTCGGCCTCGGCCTTGGCCAGCCCTTCCGGGTTGCCGCCCAGGATGATGTCGGTGCCGCGGCCCGCCATGTTTGTGGCGATCGTCACGGCGCGAAAGCGACCGGCCTGCGCCACGATCCCGGCCTCGCGCTCGTGGTACTTGGCGTTCAGGACGACGTGCGGGATGCCGCGCCGCTTGAGGAGCTCCGCGAGCGTCTCGGACTTCTCGATCGAAACGGTTCCTACCAGCACCGGCTGGCCTTTCTCGTGGAGCTCGACCAGCTCCTCGACCACCGCCTGCCACTTCTCCTTCTCGGTTCGGTAGATGACGTCGGGGTTGTCGGCCCGGATCATCGGCATGTTGGTGGGGATGACCACGACGTCGAGCCCATAGATGTGGGCGAACTCGTCCGCTTCGGTCTCCGCGGTGCCCGTCATTCCCGCGAGCTTTTCGTACATGCGGAAGTAGTTCTGCAGCGTGATCGTGGCCAGAGTCTGGTTCTCGGCCTCGATCTTCACCCCCTGCTTGGCCTCCACCGCCTGGTGCAGCCCGTCCGACCAGCGGCGACCCGGCATCAGGCGGCCGGTGAACTCGTCCACGATGATCACCTGACCGTCCTTCACGATGTAGTCGCGGTCAACCTGGTAGAGGGCGTGGGCACGCAGCGCCTGCTGAACGGCGTGCAGGGTCTCGATGTTGGTGGGGTCGTAGAGGTTCGGGACGTTGAGAAGCTTCTCGGCCTTGGCGATGCCCTCGTCGGTCAGGGTCGCGGTGTGGGCCTTTTCGTCGAGGAGGTAGTCGCCGGTCGTGCTCTTGTTGCCGTACTTGTCCTTGGTCTCCTCGCCCTTGGTCAGCTTCGGGATGATGCGATCGACGTCGTAGTAGAGACCTACGGAGAGCTCTGAAGGGCCGGAGATGATGAGCGGGGTGCGCGCCTCGTCCACCAGGATCGAGTCGACCTCGTCGACGATGGCGTAGGTGTGACCGCGCTGGACCATGCCCTCAAGCTCGAACTTCATGTTGTCGCGCAGGTAGTCGAACCCGAACTCGTTGTTGGTGCCGTAGGTAATGTCCGACTGGTAGGCGCGCTTGCGCTCGGCGTCGTCCATCTGGTTTTGGATGCAGCCCACGGAGAGCCCCAGGAACTTGTAGATCTGGCCCATCCACTCGGCGTCGCGCTTGGCCAGGTAATCGTTGACCGTCACCACGTGCACCCCACGGCCCGAGAGGGCGTTGAGGACCACCGGAAGGGTCGCCACCAGCGTCTTGCCCTCGCCTGTCTTCATCTCCGCGATCTTGCCGTCGTGGAGCACCATGCCGCCGATGAGCTGAACGTCGAAGTGTCGCATCCCGACGGTTCGCCTGGAGGCCTCCCGCACGATCGCGAACACGTCGGCCAGGTGCGAGCCCAACACCTCCTGGACCAGCTTGCGGCGTTCCGCGTACTCCTCGGGGAGCTGCGCGGTGGACGCGCGCACCTGATCGCGGATCGCCGCGAGGCGCGACCGCAGCTCATCGTCGGAGAACGCCGCGAGCTCGGCTTCCTTTGCGTTGATCTCGGAAACCTGCGGGGCAAGCCGCTTCATCTCCCGCTGGTGCTTGGACCCTACGAAGACCTCGATGACCTTGTCTACGACTCCAGGCATGCTCACCTCAAACAAAATAGACTACGCCTCGCCACAGCTATGGGCAAGGCGTCGCTCCGCAACCATTTGAAGAAAGGGGTCTTGTGCGCAATGCCGACGAAGACCGGCGGGCCTACACGCCGAGAAGGTGGCACATGATAAGCACTCCGGTGGGGACGATGAGCGAGGCGGCGATGTTGAACCAGAACCCGGCCCGGACCATCTTGATGATCGGCACGCACCCGGAGCCGTAGACGATTGCATTGGGCGGGGTGGCGACGGGGAGCAT
The DNA here is from genome assembly GCA_001766905.1 of Acidobacteria bacterium RBG_13_68_16. Classification (GTDB taxonomy): domain Bacteria; phylum Acidobacteriota; class Thermoanaerobaculia; order Thermoanaerobaculales; family Thermoanaerobaculaceae; genus RBG-13-68-16. Next base: position 17,103 of record MEKI01000056.1, on the reverse strand, counting down.
AAACGCCATGCTGCAGCCGATAGCGCAGCCGATGGCTGGTTCGATTGGGGACACCCCCGCGGCCTTGGCAGCGGCAATGGCGAGTGGTACCAGCATGGTCGCGGTCGCGGTGTTGGAAGTGACTTCGGTGAAGTAGATGGCGAATACGCTGAAGAGGAAAGTCAAGGCCACGAGCGATCGCGCGCCCGTCAGCCCCGTGAGCGCGTGCCCGACAGCCTCAGCGAGCCCCGTCTTGAACATCGCGCCGCCGAGGGCCAACCCGCCGCCGAAGAGCAGCAGCGTGCCCCAGTCAATTCGCGACACGTCGGTCCAACACGCGGTGAAGCGTCGCTCGCTCCAGCTCACTGGCAGGACAAACAACAGCGCCGCGCCGAGCAGCGCCACAACGCTCTCGGGCAGGAAGTTGGTGAGCACCCTGGTCGCGGGGCTGTCTGCCCCCAACACGAGCCCGGCAACACCAGGGAGCACCCAGAGAGAGGCCGTGATGAGGAAGGCGACCAGGACGTTGCGTTCGCCGGCTTTCCAGGCGCCCAGCTTGCCCCTCTCTTCGGCGATGAAGGCGGCGCTGCCCTCGATCTTCCCCACCTCGGGCGGAAAGGCGAATCGGAAGTAGAGCACCGCGAAAACGAGCATCACACCCACGATTGGGAGGGCGATCGCCATCCACTGGAAGAACGGGATCCTCGTGCCGGTCAGTTCCGCGAGCTGTCCAAGTGCGATGAGGTTCGGGGGCGTCCCCACCGGTGTGCCAATGCCGCCGATCGATGAGCTGTACGCGCAGACGAGCATGAGCGCCGTGCCGAAGCGCATTCGTTGGAGGTCGGCGCTCGTGCCGTCGCCGCGCTTCAGGAGGCGTGAAAGCGCGGCCAGCACGCCCATGGCAATCGGGTACATCATCGCAGTGGTGGCCGTGTTGGAAAGCCACATCGAGAGGCCGGCCGTGATGCCCACGAACGCGAGGAGGATGCGCGTCGAGGATGAGCCAACCCAGCGGCGGTTCAGGATCGCATAGGCTATGCGGCGATCGAGCCCGTGAACCGACATCGCCTCGGCGATGACGAAGCTTCCAAGGAACAGGAAGATGACCGGGTCGCCGAAGGAAGCGAACATCTCCTTGACCCCGCCCACACCGCACAGCACCGCAAGCGCGGGTCCGAGCAACGCGGTGATCGGAATCGGGACTGCCTCCGTGATCCACCAGGTGAGCACCCAGGCGAGCACGGCCGTGAGGCGTGCCGCCCCCGGCGCGAGCCCGGCAGGGGGAACGATCATCAGGACGAGGAACGCGAGCGGCCCCAGCACCAGCCCGACGGTGCGGCGCCGCTTCTCAAAGCGCAGCTCCGCCTCGGAGAACCGCTCCCGCGCCTCGAAAAGGTCGGAAAAGCGTGCGCGCTCTACCACGGTCACCTCCGGGTCGTTGCCACCGTCGGGTGATGCCAGTGTAGCCGCCACCACAAGCGATGGTGCGCCCGCACGCCACGTCCGTCCGCGCTAGGGAGCCGCAGCGGCAAGGGCCATTCGCCAGGGGATCGCCATGAGCGCCGGAAG
>MEKI01000056.1:956-15413 GCA_001766905.1 Acidobacteria bacterium RBG_13_68_16 | reverse complement strand
TTCTCCTCGTACGTGTCCTTTTTCGCGGGCACGGTGCTCATCCTGGTGATCGCCACCCCGCGAACCGCGGTTGCCGGGTGGGGGATCTCCACCTTAATGAGCTGGCCCGGAGCAGGCAACCCCGCCTCGCGTAGCCGCATCAGCACCCACCTCGCCCAGCGCGCGGCGACGCCGTAGTCCGGATCACCCACCCGGGCACGGCTTGAAGAGAACGCCACCGCCGGCAACCCTGTCGATGCTCCTTCGCGCGCGCCACCCACGGTGCCCGAGAGCCAGGCGGCGCGGCCGGCGTTATCCCCCCAGTTGATCCCGGAGAGAACCATCGTAGGCGGGTCGGCCACCAGCAGGGCCGAGAGCGCAATGCGTGTGCAGGTTGCCGGCTGTGCGTCGACGGCGTAGCGCCGGACGCCGTCGCTCCCCGGTCGCTCCTCCACCAGAACCGGAGTGTGGTGGGTGACGCCGTGGCTGACACCGCTCTGATTCCGGGCGGGTGCGGCCACGGTGATCCGGTAGTCGGCCTTGAGCGCGTCGACCAGGGCGGTGAGCCCGGGTGCGTCGATTCCATCGTCATTGGTGATCAGCACGTGGGGCCTGACGACCTCGGCCGCCGTCAGGAACGTCGCGCTGAGCAGGGCGAGGAAAGCCGCGGCGAGCATGCGTTTCATGGTTCCTCCAGGCGCGGAGCATGCCCGAACCCGCGTGCCCGCGCAACCCTGCGAACCCTTGGCTGCCCACAAATCGGATGTGGGGCCAGGCCATGCTGCTCGGTCAGATGGGGGTGACCCGGATGGCCTGCAACCCCGTTCGCGGGCGCGGCGTGCGCCCACCGGCCGAGCTCCGTGTCACAATCGTGCTCCCGGCAAGCTCCGGATTCCGGCGGGTTGGTTTGTGGCGGGAGGAACCGTGGGTAACGTCGTTTGTCGGGAGAGGGTTTCACCCGGTCGCGTGCCCGGCAGCGTCGGAACCGTTCTTCAAGCGGGCGGTGGCGGAGGTTCGATGGCAAGACGGGTTGGGCCGGAGGAAGGCGGTCTCGTTCGGTGCGAGGTCTGGCTAGTGGTTGGCCTTGCGCTGGCGGTGGCTCTGCCCGTTCGGCTTCTGCCGCTGCTCGGTGCGGACTTTCCCCTCAACGACGGGGGTCTGTTCGTTGCCATGGGCCAGGACCTGATCGCCTCGGGATTCCAACTTCCCCTGACGACTTCGTACAACGGCGGCGCGATTCCGTTCGCGTACCCGCCGTACGCCATCTACTTTGCCGCGGCGCTCTCATCGGCAACTGGGATTGGGCTTCCTGCGCTGCTTCGTTTTCTGCCGCTCCTCGTCAACCTCGCTGCCGTCGTCGCAGTCGCTATCCTTGCCCGCCGCCTGCTGCCGGTGCCAGCGTCATCGGTAGCGGCGCTGGCGTTTCCACTCTTCCCGTCGAGCTTCGAGTGGTTGGTGATGGGGGCCGGCCTCACGCGGTCGTTCGGGTTCTTCTTCGCCATCCTCGCGCTGTTCTTCGGCCACAGGCTGTTCGTGATGGGAGGGAGAGGAAACCTCGCGTTGGCCGCCATCTTTGCCTCGCTCTCCGTGGTCAGCCACCCGGCCGCCGGTGTCTTCGGGCTGGCCAGCCTGTTCATCTTCTTCCTCGTGCTCTCGCGCGACCACAGAGGCTTCGTTTCCCTCCTCGCGGTGTGCGTCGGGTGCACGGTCCTGACAGCGCCCTGGTGGGGTACCGTCCTCGTGAGGCACGGCCTCGGCCCCCTGACGGCGGCGGCGAGCGCAACGGAGCCGTCCCAAACCGTGGCCACCTTCGCAAGCCTCGTTCTGCTCGGCGGGAGCGCCTCGCCGCTGCTGTCCGTCGTCGCTCTGGTGGGAATCTTCGTGTGCGTCGCGAGGGCACGGTGGCTGCTCCCGCTGTGGCTTCTCGCCACAGCGGTCGTGGTTCGGAACCTCACCGGACCACCCCTCGCGCTGATTCTCGCGCTCCTGGTCGGCGAAGCCCTGGGCGAACTTATCCTACCCGGTCTGGGGGCTCCTGGAACCGTGGGTTCGAGGGTCCCGGGCAGCGAGCCCCAGGTGGCGGCACCCGCAACCGGTGGTGACCAGGGACGCTCGACCGGGAGGTGGGCGCGCGTCGCCCTGGTCACCTTCCTGCTTGGGCAACCGATTCTCGCGGGTTTATCCCGACAGGTCTGGGGCATTGATGCGTTGCAGTTCATCGGCGCCCAGGAGCGCACTGCCATGGACTGGGTCAGCACGCACACGCCGGAGTCCAGCAGCTTCTTGGTGCTGACGGCGGCCCGGTCGTGGGCTGAGGATCCAGCCTCCGAGTGGTTCCCCACGCTGGCGAAGCGGGCGAGCCTGGCGACGCCCCAGGGTTTCGAGTGGGTCCGGGGGCCGCAGTACCGGCGGCGAGGCCAACTCTATGACAGGTTGAAACAGTGCTTCCCGCGAGATGCGACCTGCATCGAGTCACTGGCGGCGAAGCTGGGGGCTCCCTTCACGCACGTCTACTTCTCGAAGGCGCTGAGGGGACCTTACGACCCGGCCCCCCTCGCGGTATCGCTTGCCCGGTCGTCCCGGTACCGCCTGATCTGGGACGGGTCGGAAGCCGCGGTCTTCATGAGGCTCTCGCCCTAGGCCAGCCGGGCAGGCCCGGTGCCGGGCGTGGCTCGAGTCCGTGGCCGACGGCGCGATCCATGCGTACAATCGGGCATGCGCAGAATCCCCCGTTGGCTGATCGTTGTAATCGCAATCGTCCTCGCGGCGGTGGCTCTGCGCGTGCTGGTTTTCCGCCCGAGCCCAGTGCTGGTGGACGTGGCGCGGGTCGCACCCGGGACGGTCGAGGAAATCATCACGAACACCCGTGCCGGCACCGTGAAGGCGCGTCTGCGGGCCAAGCTCTCGCCGCAGATCGGCGGACGCGTCACCGAGCTTCCCTTCCGCAAGGGTGCCGCGGTTCAAGCGGGGGCCTTGCTGCTCAGGCTCGACGACTCGGTACAGCGGGCCCAGGTGGTCCTGACGCACGAGCAGGTGAAAGCGGCGGAGTCCCGGGCGAGAGAGGCGTGTCTCGCCGCCGAGCTCGCCCAAAAGGAGCTCCAGCGGGGGAAGGCCCTTTCGGCGGACGGAATCACCAGCCAGCAGGACCTGGACACCCTCGAGAGCAACCGCGACCGCACCGCTGCGGCCTGCCAGGCGGCCCTCGCCTCGCGCGACCAGGCGCGCGCCCAGGTCGGCCTCGCGGACGCGGAGCTCGCACTCGCCGTCGTGCGCGCGCCGTTCTCCGGCGTGATCGCGGACTGCAGCACCGAGGTCGGAGAGTGGATCACCCCCGCCCCGCCGGGCGTGCCGATTCCGGCCGTGCTCGACCTCATCGACCCCGGCTCCGTGTACGTTTCGGCTCCCATCGACGAAGTGGACTCCCGGCGCGTACGCAGGGGGCAGAAGGTGCGGGTGGCGGTCGACTCGCTCCCTGGGCAGAAGCTCGCCGGCACACTGACCCGCGTGGCACCGTACGTGCTCGACGTCCTGGAGCAGAACCGCACTGTCGAGATCGAGGTGGATTTCCAGGACGCAAAAACGGCCGGGACCCTGCTGCCCGGTACGTCGGCCGACGTGGAGGTGATCCTCGAGCGCCGCGACGAGGTTCCACGTCTCCCCACCGCGGCCATCGCCGAGGGCGGGAAGGTGCTGGTGCTCACGAACGATCGCCTCGAGGAGCGCACGATTAGCACCGGGATGCGAAACTGGCAGTTCACCGAGGTAAAGGGCGGGGTCTCGATCGGCGAGCTCGTCGTCGTTGCGCGCGATTCCCCCGACATCAAATCAAAAGCACGTGCGCGAGCGCGGGAAACACGGTGATCGAGCTCGAGGAGGTCTGGCGCATCTTCAGGGTCGGCGAGGGGGAGGTGCACGCCCTCAAACATGTGAGCCTTACGATCGAGCGCGGCGAGCACGTGGCGCTGGTGGGGCCCTCGGGGTCCGGCAAGTCCACCCTGCTTCACATCGTGGGCTGCCTCGACCGGCCGACGCGCGGGCGCTACCTGTTGGAGGGGCGGGAGGTCGGCACGCTTTCGGAGGAGGAGCGGTCGCTGATCCGCCGTCACCGGATCGGCTTCGTCTTCCAGTTTTTCCACCTGCTCCCGCGTCTCTCGGCGCTAGCAAACGTGGAGCTGCCGATGCTGTTCGCGGGGACGCCCCCAGAGGAGCGCCGGGAGCGTGCGGCTCAGGCGCTGAAGGCGGTGGGGCTCTCGCATCGCGCCGAGCATCGACCCGACCAGCTCTCCGGCGGCGAGCGCCAGCGGGTGGCGATCGCGCGGGCGGTCGTGATGGACCCGGCGGTACTGCTGGCCGACGAGCCGACCGGGAACCTTGACCGGGCTTCGGCGGGCGAGGTGATGGAGCTGATCGAGCGCATGAACGCGCGCGGGCTCACGCTCGTGGTGGTGACGCATGACCCGGCGATCGCGGGAAGGGCGAAGCGGGTGATCCGCATGGACGACGGCGCGATACAGAGGTCCGGGGTCCGGGGTCCGGGCTTCGAACCGCGAGCCGCGAGCCCCGAGTCGCAGGGTGGGGGGTAGGGTGCGTTTCCTCGACCTGCTGAGCTTTGCCGCGGGGGCGCTTCGAGGGCACCGATTGCGCACCGCGCTCTCGGTGGCAGGTGTAGCCGTCGGGATCTCGGCGGTGGTGGCCCTCACCGCCCTCGGCGAGGGGGCGCGCCGCTACGTGGTGGACCAGTTTGCCGCCCTCGGCAGCAACCTCCTTGTCGTGCTCCCGGGTAAGGTCGAGACGACAGGCGGCGCCCCGTTCGGCGGCGTGACCCACGACCTCACCATCGACGACTACCGCGCGATCGCGAGACTGCAGCGGGTACGCAGGTCCGCGCCCTTGGCGGTGGCCACCGACACCGTGCACTTCAGGGACCGCGGGCGCGCGGTGCCGGTGCTTGGCACGACAGCGGACTTCGCCGCGGTACGCAGGCTCGAGATCGGCTCGGGCGAGTTCCTGCCCGTGGGCGACCCCAACCAGGGAGGCAACGAAATCGTTCTCGGCGTCACGGTTGCCCAGGAGCTCTTCCGGAGCGAGAACCCGCTTGGGCAGGTGGTGCGGGTTGGGCCCTGGCGCTTCCGGGTGGTGGGAGTGCTAGCCCCGCGCGGGCAGTCGCTGACCTTCAACATGGACGATGTGGTTTTGATCCCGGTGGGCACCGCCATGCGTGTGTTCAACCGCTCGTCGCTGTTCCGCATCCTGGTGGACGTACGGATGCGGGGTGAGATGGAGGTGACGAAGAAAGACGTGGAAAGGCTGATGGCGGAGCGCCACCGCGCCGAGGATGTCACGGTGATAACCCAGGATGCGTTGCTTACGGCTTTCTCCGCCATCCTGAACGCGCTGACCCTCGCGCTGGTGGGGATCGCTTCGGTGTCGCTTGCGGTGGCGGGGGTGGGGATCATGAACGTGATGCTGGTCTCGGTGACCGAGCGGCGTGCCGAGATCGGCCTCCTGAAAGCGCTCGGCGCTCAGGACCGGCAGGTGCTGGCGGCGTTCCTCACCGAGGCGGTGCTGCTCGCGACCGGCGGGGGCGTTGCGGGACTCGCGCTGGGCGCCGGGGCGATTCGCGCGTTCGTCGGGATATACCCGAGCTTTCCGGCCTCCCCGCCGGCGTGGGCGGTCGCGTCGGCGCTCGGGCTGTCGCTCGCGGTCGGCGTGGGCTTCGGAGTGTGGCCTGCGCGGCGGGCCACCCGTCTCGACCCGGTGGCCGCGCTGGCGAAACGGTAGCCATGGAGAACCTGGAGCTTTTCCGCTTCGCGCTGGGCGCGCTCACCGGGCACCGACTGCGCTCAACGCTCTCGGCACTGGGCGTGGCGATCGGGGTGACCGAGGCGGTGCTGCTCGCGACCGGCGGGGGCGTTGCGGGACTCGCGCTGGGCGCCGGGGCGATTCGCGCGTTCGTCGGGATATACCCGAGCTTTCCGGCCTCCCCGCCGGCGTGGGCGGTCGCGTCGGCGCTCGGGCTGTCGCTCGCGGTCGGCGTGGGCTTCGGAGTGTGGCCTGCGCGGCGGGCCACCCGTCTCGACCCGGTGGCCGCGCTGGCGAAACGGTAGCCATGGAGAACCTGGAGCTTTTCCGCTTCGCGCTGGGCGCGCTCACCGGGCACCGACTGCGCTCAACGCTCTCGGCGCTGGGCGTGGCGATCGGGGTGACCGCGGTGGTGCTGCTCACCTCGCTTGGAGAGGGCACGCGTCGCTACATCGTGTCGCAATTCTCCCAGTTCGGCACCAACCTGATGGAGATCAACCCCGGGAAGGTGAAGACGTTCGGCTTTGCGGGCGCATTCGGGGGCACCACGCACCAGCTCACAATCGACGACGCCGAGGCGCTGCGGCGCATTCCAGGCGTCGAGGAGGTCGTGCCGGTCGCCATCGGGCAGGCGCGCGTGGAAGCGGCGGCCCGGGGACGCAGCGTCTACGTCTACGGCGTCACCCACGAGGTCCCGGCGGCGTGGCGGATCACGGTGTCGCAGGGGAGCTTCCTGCCTGAGATGGACCCCCACCGCCAGGGGGCGTTCGTAGTCCTGGGGCCCAAGCTCGCGCGCGAGCTGTTCGGCTCGGTCTCCCCGCTCGGGCAACGTGTGCGCATCGGGAGCTGGGGGTTCCTCGTGATCGGCGTGATGGAGTCCAAGGGTCAGTTGCTCGGCTTCGACATCGACGACTCGGCGTACATCCCGGTGGCCACCGCCATGAACATCTTCAACCAGGCGGAGGTGATGGCGATCGACGTGGTGGCACGCAGTACGGAGGCGGTCCCCGGGGTGGTCGCAGGGGTCAAGGCGGTTCTCACCGAGCGCCACCGCGGCGAGGAGGACTTTACGGTCACGACACAGACCGAGATGCTGGACACCTTCGGCCGGATCATCGGCATCATCACGGCGGCGGTCACGGCCATCGCCGGGATCTCGCTGTTCGTGGGGGCGATGGGGATCCTCACCATCATGTGGATCTCGGTGCACGAGCGCACGGGGGAGATCGGCCTGCTGCGCGCCCTCGGCGTCACCGAGCGCGGTGTACAGCGGCTCTTTCTCTTCGAAGCGACGTTGCTCGCGGTGGCCGGTGGCGTCGCCGGCGTGGGATTCGGCTTCGGCGTGCAGATCCTGGCCAAGGCGGTCGTGCCGGGATTGCCGCTCGCGACCCCGGTGGGCGCCGTCGTGGCCGCCCTTCTGATGAGCCTGGGGGTGGGGATCACCGCGGGCGTGATCCCGGCCCGCCGCGCAGCTTCCCTGGATCCGGTGGACGCGTTGCGCGCAGAGTGATGTGCCTTTCTGTTGCCTTGCGGCAGAGCTCTTTTCTTGCCCCTCGGGTTCGCGGCCTCTCGGTCCTCGCGCGCGTCGGACCGAGATTCCTCCGACCGTGACCCAGCAGCGCGTCCCGACACCGTGAGCCTCGCGGTTTGGCCTTCGGCCGCCCGCGTCTCCCGGCGCCGGGACGTGCGCTGGGGACCCCACGGCCTTCGGAACGATGGCCGCTTCACCCGTGGGGCGGATGGAATACGCCCACTTTGGCGTCATGGGGAGGCCCACTTTTTGAGGCTAATCACCTGCGGGGCGGATTGGAAACCCCGCGCACGGGCGCCCGTGGTAAGCCACGGAACAAAGCGGAGCGGCCTTCCTCGCGATAGTGGGACCACGGCGTTCGGCCCGGCCTGCACCTGGAGGTGCTAACCCTGTGCGATGCGCAGCACCCAGTCGATCAGGCGCTGCAATGCCTCGGGTGCCGAGTCCTCGGCGACCGTGATCGAGCGCTCGGCTCTCTCGTGCTCGATGGTGACCCGGTAGTAGAAGCGATCGGGCCTGCCCGGGCGGGGCGTCGGCTCCTCGGGGAAGTGGGCGAGGTCAGCGGCCTCGACGAGGTGGCGCAACTCCTCGCCCTGCACCGTGGCCAGGGTCTTCGTGTCCGCGGTGAACGTTCTGCGGATGTTGGCGAAACCCCCGGAGCGCTCGAGCCTCACGCGCATGACAGACTTAGAGTACCCCCACTTTCTTCCAGGCGGCGCGGACCGCACCGACCGGGGCGCTCCTGGTGCCGAAAAGCTCGGCGGCGACCGCCACCGTGAGGGTGGCGGCCGCCCTGAAATCGGAGTCCGGGCGCAGCCGGTCACGCAGGGTGACGTACCAGATCTTGCCCGCGGTCTCCCAGGCGTGGCCCTTGATCGCCGTGGCCGCCAGGTAGAACGCCCGGTTCGGGATCCCGGAGTTGATGTGCACGCCGCCGTTGTCGTCGGCCGTCTCGACGTAGTTCGCCATGTCGGCAGGCTGCGGGTCTTTTCCGAGCACCGGATCGTCGTAGGCGGTTCCGGGGGCCGCCATCGAGCGCAGCGCCACACCGGTGACCCCCGGCCTGAAGATGCCGGCACCTATCAGCCAGTCAGCCTTTTCGGCGGTCTGCCCGAGCGACCACTGCTTGACCAGCGACCCGAACACGTCGCAGAACGACTCGTTAAGGGCGCCCGGCTGGTCCGCGTAGTCGAGGGAGGCCTCGTACTGGATCACACCGTGGGTGAGTTCGTGGGCGATCACGTCCAGGCACTTGGTGAAGCGCTCGAAGAGCTTTCCGTCGCCGTCCCCGTAGACCATCTGGCTGCCGTCCCAGAAAGCGTTGTCGTACCCGACCCGGTAGTGCACCGTGGACACGAGGGGCATGCCGCGATCGTCGACGGAGCTGCGGCCGTAGGCGTCGTGATAGAGGTCCCAGGTGGAGCCCGAGCCGTCGTAGGCCTCGTTGGCTGCGACGTCCTTGACTGGCCGCTGCCCCTCGCTGCGCACGAGCGTGCCGGGGAGCTGCGAACCGTGCCGGGCGTCGTACACCGCGCGCTGCTTGCCTCCCGTGGGCAGGGCCGTCATAGCGGCGAGGTCGCCGAGGAGCTCGCGCCGCCCGCGGATTCGCTCGGAGACCGTGAGGGCCTGCAACGCCCACGCCCGCTGCTCGGGGGATCCGCGTTCCACGATCGCGCGCAGCATGTGGGGCGGCAGAATGCACGCGATGGAGTGAGGGCCGTGACATCTCGACGGCGCCGCGCCTCCGGGTTGAGGTTCTGTCACCATGGCCGCGCTCCTTCTCCGGTGGCGGGCCTCCGTGGTGTCAGGGAGCCGCCGCGCCGGCACCAGGGGGCTGTCCTTTGCGCGAGACTACGTTCTGGCGGCGGCCGGGTCAAGGCGTTGTCCGGGCGGTGAGCGTGGCCGCGTCGGCGGTGGCCTACACTGGCGGTGTGAGCTCCCCCGCCGGCGCACGTACCCTGCACGGCAGCTGGCTGCTTTTGACGCTGGGCATCGTTGCGGCGCTCCAGTTGGTCGTGGTGAACTTCTGGCCGCGGTTCGAAAGCCCCAACGAGCGGGCGCGGGCCTACCAGGCGCTCGCCGTCGTCACGCGGGGTAGCCTCGAGATCGGCGTCGAGGTGGAGCGCTTCGGCGGCATGGAGGACGTCGCGACAGCGGGCGGCCGCCTGTTCCCGAACAAGGCGCCCGGTACCCTTCCCCTGGTGCTGCCGGGAGCGCTGCTCGCGCACCGGCTCGCCGCCGGCGACCCGCAGGGTGAGCTGCGGCTGGCCCTCGTCCTCGGCAGGTTGCTCGCCGCCTCGCTGCCCTTCAGCGTGTGCGTGCTGCTGCTGGCCCGGCTCACGGTCGGCTTTCCGCGCGGAGGCCCACTCGCCGTCGCCGCCTACGCCTTGGGCACACCAGCGCTCGCCGCCTCGCTGCTGCTGTTCTCCCACGCGCTCACGGCGTGCATGCTGCTGGCGGGCTTCCTGCTGTTGTTCGGCTCGCCGCGGCCACGCTGGCAGGCCAGGATGTTGGCCGGCCTGCTCCTTGCGTGGGCCGCGGTGTGCGAGTACCCGGTCGCGGTACCGGCAGCGGTGGTGGCTCTCGCCGCCCTTCCGCGTCTCGGCCGGAACGGCACGGTCGCCTCCGTGGCGGGGGCAGCGGTACCGGTGGCGCTGCTCGGCGCCTACAACGCCGCCTGCTTCGGCTCGCCATTCGCGCTCTCGACCGCCCACGAGGCCTTCGGCTCGTTCGCAGCCCTGGTGCGGCACGGTGTCTTCGGGATCTCCTGGCCGACGCTCGGCGGGCTCACGGGGCTGCTGTTCTCCCCGAGCCGCGGCCTGGTGGTCTGGGCGCCGCTGGTCGCGCTCGCGGTGTGGGGCGCGTTGGTTCGGCCGCGCTGGCCCGAGACTGTCAGCGCCAAGGTCGCCCTTGCGGCGGCGCCGCTGGCTCTGGTGGTGGTCATGTCCGGCTACCCGAACTGGCACGGCGGCTGGTTCCCCGGCCCGCGCTACCTGCTCCCGGTGCTGCCGCTGCTGTTCGCGCTGGCGGCTCGGGGAGCGGAGAGCGCGCTGGAGCAGCCGTGGGGACGGGTGCTTGTCGCGCTCGGCGCGCTTTGGGGGTGGGCCATGCTCTGGCCCGTGGTGGTGAGCTTCCCGTTCCCACCCGAAGACTTTCCGCTGCCCGCGTTCACGCTCGCGCCCGGACTGCTGGCCGACGGGGTGCTGATCCCGTCGTGGCTGCCGCCTGGCGTGCTCGCTTTCGTGCTGGCCGTCCTTGCCCTGCTCACCGGTCTGCAACTCCTCATCCTGGCGACACCCGGGAGCCGGCGCGGCGAACGGCTGGTCGCCGTGGCGCTCCTTCTGGGTGTGCTGCTGCTCGCAAGCAGGCTCGCGCCGCCCCGGAGCTGGCAGGCCTCCCTGGAGCGCGCCGTGATCCACGACGTCTACGCCGGTGGCCCGGAGGGGGCGCTGGAGGCGCTGCGTCCGCGCGCCGACACGCCGGCCCGCCGTGGGACCCTGGACGCTCTGATCGCGCGCCGCGACGCCCCTCGGTGAGGTTGGTGTCCCTGCGGGACGGCTCTATTTTGCCCCGCGTGTGCGCGGCTTCTCGGCCCTGGCTCGCCCCGCTTGCTACGGGCCGAGATTCCTCCGGCAGCGGCCGAGCAGGGACGCCCCACGGCGGGGCCCCTCGCTGTCCGCGTGAAGCCGCGTCAGCGTTTCCCCACCGCGGGTCGCCCGCTCGGCGCCCGCTGCCTTCGGAGCGATGGCCGCTGGCACACGCGTGGCGGATCTGTTCCCCCACCCGCTGCGCGAAAGGTTTCGACTTTCAGATCGCCGCAACGTCGCACTTGGGCTCTGGAGCGCCGGCGCAGCGCTTTCGTTGCGCCGGCGGGGGCAGGCCGCTATAGTGACGGGACGCTGCGCCGCAGTACTTCATCTTCAGGGAGGTTTCGCCCGATGAGCTCGTCGCTCCTGCGCACCAAGGCCCTGACCCTGGTCCTGAAGGAAACCGAGGACGAGAAGCACGGCCTCAGGCGGGCGCTGAAGGCCTGGGACTTAGTGGCGATCGGCATCGGGTGCATCATCGGGGTTGGGATCTTCGTGCTTCCGGGGGTGGAGGCCGCCAACCACGCGGGCCCCGGCATCATTCTCTCGTTCGCCATCGCTGCGTCCGCGTGCGCGTGTGCGGCGCTGTGCTACGCGGAGCTGGCCGCGATGATCCCGGTGGCGGGCAGCGCCTACACCTACGGCTACGCCACCCTGGGCGAGATCGTGGCCTGGATCATCGGTTGGGACCTAATCCTGGAGTACATGGTCGGCGCGAGCCTGGTGGCGATCGGGTGGTCGGCGTACCTCGTGAACCTGCTCAACCACCTGCTCCAGCCGCTGGGGGTGAGTCTGCCGCACGCCTGGTGCGCGCCACCGTGGGTACCCAAGGGTCAGGAGCCGGGCATCCTGAACCTGCCGGCGGTGCTGATCATTGCGGTGCTCACCTGGCTTCTGGTACGCGGGATCAAGGAGAGCGCCCGCGTCAACCTGACCATGGTGATCATCAAGGTCACGGTGATCCTCATCTTCATCGGGTTGACCGCCTGGTACGTCAACCCCACCAACTGGACCCCGTTCATGCCGTTCGGATTCAAGGGTGTCGTAACCGCGGCGGCGATCGTGTTCCTGGCCTACGTGGGGTTCGACGCGGTGTCCACCACGGCCGAAGAGGCCGTCAACCCGCAACGCGACATGCCGATCGGCATCATGGGCTCGCTCGCGGTGGCGACCGTCCTGTACGTCGTAGTCGCCGCGATCATGACCGGGGTGGTGCCGTACAAGCAGCTCAACGTGGCCGACCCGGTTGCGCTCGTCCTCAACGTGCTCAACATGCCCTGGGCCTCGGTGGTCGTGAGCGTCGGGGCACTGGCCGGGATCACCAGCGTCCTGCTCGTGCTCCTGCTCGGCCAGCCGCGCATCCTGTTCGCGATGTCGCGCGACGGCCTGCTGCCACCGCTAATGTCGAAGGTGCACGAGCGCTTCCGCACCCCGTACCTCACCACCATCATCACGGGGAGCATCGTGGCGGTCTCCTCGGCTCTCACCCCGATCGACGTCGTTGCCCAACTGTGCTCTATCGGGACGCTGTTCGCCTTCATGATCGTGTCCGCCGGCGTGCTTGTGCTTCGCCGAACCCGTTCCGAGGTGCACCGACCGTTCAAGGCGCCGCTGTACCCGGCGATCCCGATCCTCGGAATCGTGCTCTGCGGCTACCTCATGTTCAGCCTGCCGTTCGTGACCTGGCTACGCTTCCTGGTCTGGCTGCTCATCGGCCTGACCATCTACGCCGGCTACAGCTTCCGCCACAGCAAGCTCGCTTGAAGGCTGAAAGCAAGCGAGCAGCAGAGCGAAAGCCCGCTGTCCGAACCGTAGCCATTGCCCCGTCTGCCCGCCGATGCTCCCGCGACGGACGTCCGCGAAGCTAGGGGGCCAGGCGCAGTCCGGTCACGCTCTCGTCGAGGGTGATGCGCTGCGGGAGGTAGCGCCCCGCGAACCAGACGATGCGCTGGGCCGCGAGCTGCACCTCGAGTTTCTTGGCGGCTGCGCGAAGACCTCTTGGGGTGGAGACGCTCTCGGCTGGTCCCCATTCGGCAGTGATGGGTCCGGGGGTCGCACCGGTCAGCGACCACACGAAAAGGGGGACATCGAGTGCGGCAAGGTAAGCCTTCACTGCAGCAATATCGAACCTGTAGCTGTCTTGGATCTTGGTGGTGGGGACGACCGAAGGGCGGTTCGCGGACCGCGCCACTCGTTCGGCCGCCGGCAGCTCCGCCAGCACCACCACGACCGCTCGGCGGTGGTTGCCGGCCGCCACCTCTCGCCCGGCGACAGCCACGGCATCCGGGATTGTCTGGTCCCCGACGGGACCGGATTGGAAGGTGCTGCTGATGCCGAACAGCAGAGAGAACTCGTCGATCCTCGAAAGTAGCCGGCGCGCCGTATGACGGAAGAGGATTCGGCTCCCGCCCGTCGCAACGTGCCTGGTCTCGGGCACCGTGTCCACGGCCAAGAACCGGTCCTCGTCGCCCCAGAACCGGTCACTCCTCGAAAACCCGGCGTCGCTCCAGCCCCGGGGCAACTTGCGAAAAAGGATCTCGTCTTGCACCCGTCGGTCCATGACCAGCACCACCTCGGCCCGGCCCTTCTCCACCGCGACCGGTTGCCTGTAGACCCCATCTATCGAAAAGGCGCGCTGAAGGTCGCGGGCCTCCAAGGATTCCTTGTCGGGCGGCAGAGCCACGGCCACGGCGGTGAGCTCGCTTTCGGCCGTGTCGATGATGTCGCCGCCGAAGGCAAGGTCCGTCCGGGCCTGAAGATTGTGGGGGAAAGCGACCTCGACGCTGAGCAGGTGCGGCTGGGCGAGATCGACGTTCGGCACCGCGATCCGGCTGGGGTCGGTGACCGGGAGCGGCGCCCCGTCGAGCGTCGCCCTGGCCGACAGGGGTTTGTCGCCGGTGGCCTCGTTCCACGCCACGGTGGCCGCCACCGGCTGCCTGGTCATCGGGTCTCGCTCGAGGAGCGCCGAGACCGCCGCCCTCTCCCGACCGAAGTTCACCCACTGGGTAACGCGTCCCACTTCGTGCCCCGCGGCGTCAGAACCAATGGCGGTGAGCTCGTGCGGCAGCGGGCTGCGGCCGAAGTCGTGCTCGATGACCCACGGCGGCCCGACCAGCGTGCCGATCGAAGCGCCGTCGAGGCGGAACTCGACGGTCGTCACCGGCGGTGCCACCATCACCCGGATCGGTACGCGGCCGAAGATGATCCCCAGCAGGAGCGTCTCGAACGCGATCATCGTCTGTGCCCGTTCTCAACGATAGCAAGACTCACGCCAGTGCAGCGGCTGGGGCTTGCGCGTGAGAGTCCCCCAAGCAGCCGCGGCACTCGCCCGCAGCCAGGAACTGGGACTCCTCGAGTGCGTATCCCTGCCCGCACCGTGTGCGCAAGAAATGTCTCATTTTACGGTCGAGGCGTCCGCAAAAATGGGCACCGCTGACGGCCTGTTCTCATCAACGGGCAAGGAAGCCTGGTACGGTTGATGCAGATTGTGGCGGCAGGAGATTCTTTCATGAGACCAATGTGGGTTCGCATTGGACCGATGGTCATCTCCACTGCCCT
>MEKI01000056.1:0-908 GCA_001766905.1 Acidobacteria bacterium RBG_13_68_16 | reverse complement strand
GCAGGTCACCGAGGCCGTACAGGTTCACGTGGTCAACGTCGAGGTTTTCGTCACCGGCGCCGACGGTCAGGCCGTCTTCGACCTGAGGCCGGAGGAGTTCGAACTGCGCGAGGACGGCGTCGTCGTGCCGCTCACCAACTTCCTCGGGCCCGCCCAGCCACTCGTGGTGAAGGCGGCGGAAGCACGCGTGGCGGGTTCGGCCCCGGGAGAGATCGCGCCCCCCTCGGAGGAGGAGCAACAGCGCACACTCGTGGTGTTCGTGGATGACCTCAACCTGAGCGTCAGTGCCCGCAAGCCGGTCGTCGACCGTCTGGGGCGGTTTCTCACCGAGCGTCTTCAGGAGGGATACCGCGTCATTCTGTTCAGCTTCAGCCGCTCGCTCCGGCGCCTCACGCCGCTCACCCGCGACAGCTGGCGGATCATGGCTGCCCTGGATGACCTGAAGCACACCGCCTTCGAGGGCATGATGGTCCGAGCGCAGAGGGACAGCATCCTGCGCGACATGGGGCGTCCCGTCGCTCAGGAACGCGGGGAGATGGGCGATGCCGCCCGAGAGGCGATTCTCGACGACACGCGATCGCTCGCCTCGGAACTGACGGTCCTGGAGCGTTCCCTCCTCGAGGCGTTGACGACGCTCGTGGACTCGCTCTCGGGCGTGCCCGGCCGCAAGGTCGTCCTGTTCGTGAGCGAGGGCATACCGACGGACCCGAACGCCGACCTGTTCGTGGAGTTCGGCGAGCGCTTCACCGGAGGTCAGGGACAGAGCGTGCTGAGCCCCGAGAACAGGCTCATGCACCCCGTGCAAGTGGTCGCGCTCCACGCCAACGCCAGCCGGATCACGTTCTACACGATCAACGCGGGATCCGAGGAAGGGTTCGGGATCTCCGCGGAGGTGCAGGCTCCCAACG
>MEKI01000055.1:41852-42086 GCA_001766905.1 Acidobacteria bacterium RBG_13_68_16 | reverse complement strand
CCGAAGGGTCGGTGGTCAAGATCGTCCCGCGGGCGTGAAGAGCCATGACGCCGGAGCGTGCGGGCACCGAGCGGGCGGCCCGCGGTGGGGTATCGCTGGCGTAGCTTCACACGAACAGCGAGGGGCCCCACCGCGGGATGTCCCTGCTCGGTCGCACGCGCAGGCGCGTCGGAGAGCTGCGCTCGATGCGCAGCCCGAGCGACCGCTCAAAGCCCGCGGGGCACAAGAAAACCC
>MEKI01000055.1:9333-41819 GCA_001766905.1 Acidobacteria bacterium RBG_13_68_16 | reverse complement strand
CCGAACGCGGGACGGAACGGGTGCCGATCGTGTGGACGCAGGTGCTGGCCGGACGTCTCTCGGAGTCGGCCGCCATTCAGGACGCCCGGTGATCCAGACCCTCGCACTCGACCAATCGGACCGGCTCCTCGTGCTGGCGGTGCATCCCGACGATGAGTCCGTGGCCACCGGAGGTCTCCTGCAACACGCCCTCGCGGTGGGGGCCGAGATCGTCGTGGTGTTTTTCACCGATGGCGACAACAACCCCTGGGCGCAGCGGGTGAACGAGCTGCGCTGGGCGATCACCGCCACGGACCGCGCCCGCTTTGCCGCTCGCCGCCGGGTCGAAGCTCGCCGAGCATTGGAGCGGCTCGAGGTAGCCGAGGCCTCGACCAGATTCCTCGGCTTCCCCGATCAAGGCACGACCGACCTCGTGCTGCACGGCAACGAGGTCGCGATGGGCACGCTTACCGAAGCGGTTCGGGCCTGGCGGCCCACCGTCGTCGTAGGGCCCTCCCT
This sequence comes from Acidobacteria bacterium RBG_13_68_16, assembly GCA_001766905.1. GTDB lineage: Bacteria > Acidobacteriota > Thermoanaerobaculia > Thermoanaerobaculales > Thermoanaerobaculaceae > RBG-13-68-16. The sequence continues at coordinate 41,321 of MEKI01000055.1, read as the reverse complement.
GCTAGACCTCCACCCCGACCACAGCGCTCTCGGTGTGATGCTCCAACTGGCGCTCGATTGTCTTGCCGACACGGTGGCCCCGCGCAGCCAGCTTCGTTACCTGGTGCACAACCCTCGGTTGCTCGGCCGCCGTGAGGGCTCTCTTGTCCTCCCGCTTTCCGCCACGCAGCGAGCCCGCAAGCGGTCGGCCATCGCCTGCCACCAGACTCAGCTGGTGCTGCGCAGCACCTGGCTTCTCTCGTTCGCGAAGCGGGAGGAGAGGTTCTTCCTCGCCGAGTCCCCCGTCGGGCTCTTCGAGCATCCCGTCCGTGCCGCGTCCCGCAGCGCCCGCTCCCTCGACCTGACACTCGTCTCGCGCAGTCTCCTGCGCTCCTTCGGCCCCAGAACCGTGTGCCTGGTGGGCGGCTTCTCCCACGCCTCGGTCCGGCTCGCGGTGGACCTTCCCGACGACGGCGGTGTCGTGAAGGTGCGCGACCTCCACACCGGCAGGACGCTCGGCGATGCCGAGTTTTGCGGGAAGAACGGACGCGGCGATCTCCGGCTCCCTGTCGAGGCGGTCCCCGACGGCGTCCGCCTCTTCGCAAAGTTGGAGCGCAGGTTCGGTTTCTTCGACGAGGCCGGCTGGAAGGAGCTATCCCTGGAGCGGCAGGGGGGACGGGCGGCCACCTAGGCCGGTCTCGTCGCGGCCCCGCCTACCGGCGGTACACTCGTGACCGGGAGGCGCACTGAACTCACACACCCTTCCTGCGCCGGGGTGGCGCACATGAGCGGCCGTAGCGTGTCGCGGCGCTCTCAGGCCCGGGCGCGTCCCGTGCGGGGAGTCCACGGCCGCGCGCGCGGGCCGGTGCTCCGCAGTATCCGCCCGCGACGCATGCTCGACCTCCTCCGGCGCGTGTCCGAGGTTCTGGAGACCGTGGTGGACCCGGAGGTGGCCGCGTGGAGCGTTCTCATTGCGTACACCGCAGGGGAAGGCCTCGGGTTCAACCGGGCCTTCCTCCTGCTCGCGGAGGAGGACCGGATCCGGGGCTGGTTCGGGGTCGGCCCGCGCAGCCGCGACGAGGCACGGGAACTGTGGGCGGACCTGCGGCAGCGCGGGATCCTTCCGCTCGACCGACTGAGGGAGCCCGACCTCGAGGCCGTCGAGGCCGAGAGGCGCCGCCATGCTGCGACGCTCGCGGCACTCTCCCACGACGCGGTCAAGGGTTGCGGAGTGTGGCAGCGCGCCTTCATCGGACGCAGCCACCATCCCAACTCCTGTGTGCGTCACTGGGCCGCAGTGCTGGACTCCCGCGAACTGGCGGTGGTACCGCTGATGGCGGGTGACCAGCCGTGGGGCGTCGTCCTGGCAGACAACTTCGTCACACACGCGCCGATTTACCACGACACGCTCGAGGCTGCCGAGACGCTCGCCCACTACCTGCGCGCCGCCCTCGAGCGCACCCAGCTGCTGCTCCGCTTTCAGGAGGAGAAGCGGCGTCGCATGCTCGCGGAGCACGCGACTGCCCTGCTCGATACGGCTCGCACCCTGGCCCACGATCTCAAGAACCCATTGGCACTGGCGGGCGGGCTGGCGCACGAGATGATGACCGCCCCGCCGGCCGACCGTGAAGGCTTCACCCGTCAGCTCGGCATCGTCACCGCAGCAGTCACCCGCGCTGAGCAACGGGTGGCAGAGCTCGTGGCCGGCCTGGCAAGCCGTGCGGACGGAATATCCCTGGGGCCGGTCGAGGTCGGTGCGCTCACTGAGAGGGTAACCAACGCGTTCCGTCCGCTCGCCACCAGTCGACAGGTGCGGCTGCTCTGCTACCACCCCGGGCGCCCGTTGATGGCGGCCGCCGCCATCCCGTCGCTCGAGCGCTGTCTCGAGAACCTGCTCTCCAACGCTCTGGAGGCCCTGGGTGAATCGGGCGGCGAGATTCAGGTGGCGGTGCGCGAAGACTCGGGGTGGGTGCGCCTGACGGTCGCCGACAACGGCCTGCCGCTGCCCGCCCCTATGCGCGTGGACCCGTTTGCCGGTGGCATCACCACGCGCCGCGGCGGGAGCGGTCTCGGCCTCGCCTCGGTCCGCACGCTGGCGGAAGCAATGGGCGGCAGGGTGGAGTACGATGAGGGGGAACCGGGCTGGGTGCGCTTCACTCTCTTCCTGCGGAGGTGGTCGTGACGGCGTCGCGCTTGCTTTTCGTTGATGACGAAGAGGGCTTCCTTGAGCTCTACCGGGCCGCCTTCAGCCGCGACGGGTATGCGGTGGAGACCACCGCAACCATCGAGGGCGCCCGCGAACGGCTGGCGCAGGGAGGCATCGATCTCGTGATCCTCGACATCCGACTCGGCGAGGTTTCCGGCCTCGCTCTCCTTCGCGAGATCAAGGCCAAGGACTCGAGCCTGCCGGTGGTGCTCTCGACCGCCTACGCGCGCTACCAGGACGACTTCTCCTCGTGGCTCGCGGATGCGTACGTGGTCAAGTCGTCCGAGCTCGGGGAGCTCAGGCAGGCGGTGCGGCGCTGTCTGGGGGGCTCGCTTTGATCCCGATCGTGATGGCGGGCGGATTCGGAACGCGGATACGCCCGCTGTCGGCGAACCGCCCGAAGCCCATGCTTCCGGTGGTCAACCGCCCGATCCTGGAGCGAGTGCTCAACCACCTCGCGAGCTCCGGCATGCGCGAGGCAGTGCTCTTGACCTTTTACGACCCGGACAAGATCCGCAACGCCTTCGGTGACGGCAAGCGCCTCGGCATGAAGCTGCACTACAACAACGCGGACCACGACTGGGGAACAGCTGGCGCCGTCGCCCATGGTGCCGATGCCGTCAAGGCGGACGAATACCTCGTGCTCTCCGGCGATGTAATCTGCGACTTCGACCTCAAGGCGCTGGTTGCCGCACACAAGGAGCACGGGGCCGTGGCCACAATCGGTCTCACCCGTGTCGCCAACCCTCTCCAGTTCGGCATCGTGATCATTGACGGAGAGGCCCGCGTGCGGCGGTTCCTCGAGAAACCCACGTGGGGAGAGGTCTTCTCCGACACCGTCAACACGGGCATCTACGTACTGCAGGCCAAGGCGCTGGCCCAGGTGCCGCGGACCGAGACCTCCGACTTCTCCCGTGACCTCTTTCCCCGCTTGCTCGCCGGTGGGGAGCCGCTGTACGGCCACGTGCTGCGCGGCTACTGGCGGGACATCGGTGACCCCGAGTCCTACTTGGCCTTACACCGCGACTACTTCGAGGGAGCACTGCGGCTGATGCCGCCCGGGGAGCTGCGTCAGATCGGCGGCAAGCCACTGTGGATCGAGGGAAAGGCCGACCTCGATCCGAGCGTCGAGGTGCGGGGTACGGTGGTGATCGGGCCGGGGTGTCGCATCGGGTCAGCCGTCCGTCTCGAGGACGTGGTGCTCGGCCCGGGAACGGTGGTCGATTCGCGCGCGGAACTGCGCCGGACGGTGGCCTGGGACGAGGTGCTCGTCGGCGAGGGCGCGCGCGCGGAGGATGCGGTTCTCGGGGCGCGGGTGCAGGTCGGGGCAGGAACGGTGATCGAGAAGGGCGCGGTCATCGCCGACGACACCGTGCTCGGCCAGGAAGTACGGGTCAAGGAAGCCGTGAAGATCTGGCCCGCGAAGGTCGTCGAGGACCACGCGGTCGTGTACTCGAATCTGGTGTACGCCGAGCGCTGGAGGACATCGGCATTCGAGGAGGGGGCGGTCACCGGCCTCACCAACCTTGAACTAACACCGGAGGTCGCGGCTCGCCTGGGTGCCGCCTACGGCACGCTCCTGCCCCAGGGCAGCACGATCCTCACTGCTCGCGACGACCACCCCGCCTCGCGCATGCTGCGGCGCGCGTTCGTCGGCGGCGTCGGTTCCACGGGCGCGCACGTGGTCGACCTCGGGATGCTGCCGGTGCCGGTGATGCGCCACAAGCTCGAGGGCTTCGGCGAGGTCGGGGGCGTTTCCTTCCAGCAGGTTCAGTTGGTGCGGGGGATGACCTCGATCCGCTTCTTCGACGATCACGGGCTTGACATCTCCACCAGTTTCGCCAAGTCGGTGGAGAGGGTCTTCCTGCGCGAGGAATTCCGCCGCGCCCAGCACCAGGATATCGGGGTCATCTTCGAGCACCCGCGTCTCGTCGACTTCTACACCGAGTCGTTCCTCAAGGCCCTGGCAGTCGAGCAAATCCGCGCCCGCCGTCTGCGAATCGTAGTCGATTACGCTCACTCGGCAGCGGTGGCGGCCCTGCCACGGCTGCTTGCCGATCTCGGCTGCGACGTGGTCACGCTGAACGCGCATACCGAGGGTGTGCACGAGGCAATGCTCGCGAGCGAGATCGCGCTTGCCCATCGCCGACTCGCGACCATCGTCGCCTCGCTCGAGGCGGATCTCGGCGTCTGGCTGTACCCGAGCTGCGAGCGCATGGTGGTGGCCGACCGTGAGCAGCGTCTCTGGGCGGAGTTTGACCTCGCTGCGTTGATGGTGGGGGCGGTCATCGCGGCCGAACTGCCCCCCGGAGAAGTCGTGCTACCCGTATTCACGCCCTCTACGTTCCGCACTGCGCTCACCAAAGCGGGCCACCGCCTGCGGGAGACACTCTCGGCGCCACGAGCCCTCACCGAGGCCTCGCGCCAGCGCGAGGTGCTGTTTGCCTCCTCCGGCGAGGGAGATTTCATCTTCCCAGGCCTCCACCACGCCCCCGACGCCCTGTTCGCCCTGGGCAAGCTGCTCGAGCTGCTCGCGCGGGCGGATCGACCGCTGGCCGACGTGGCCAAGCTTGCACCGCCGCTGCCGGTGGCGCAGGTAACCGTGCCGTGCCCGGTCGAGCGCAAGGGCGAGGTGATGCGGCGCTTTGGCGAGCGGGTCCAGGGCCACGAGGTCTCGTACCTCGAGGGGATCAAGGTTCTCCTCGATGGTGGCTGGGTCCTGCTGCGGCCGGACAGGGTGGCGCCCGCGCTGCACATGCACGCTGAGGCCGAGACCCCGGAGGCGGCCCAGAAGCTGCTCGGAAAGCACCGTGAGGAGGTGCTGCGGCTGGTGAGGAGCGCCTGACCCCTCGATGGCCAAGCTCACATTTGTCTGGCACCTGCACCAGCCCCAGTACCGCACCGCCGACGGGCATGTTCACGCGCCCTGGGTCCTCCTCCACGCCGGCGGCGAGTATCTGACCCTCCTCCACGCGCTGTCCGCGACCGGGCTGGCGGGCCAGGTTCTCAACCTCACGCCGGTCTTCCTCGACCAGCTCGCGGCCTACCGGGACGGCACCGCCCGCGACCCTCTGCTGGAGGCGCTTCGCACGCCTGCCCGCTCGCTCACCTCCGAGGGGCAGAGGGCGCTGCTGCGGTGGGCGTTTATCCTGCACCCCAACCAGCTTCGCCGCTGGCCGCGGCTTTCCGAGCTTACCGCCAGGGCCGGCGGCGCACCCGGTGAGGACGCCAAGCGGCGTTTCACGATCCAAGACCTCACGGACCTGCAGGTCCTGATCGTCCTTGCGTATGCGGCGCCGAACCTCGCCTGGGAGCCGGACCTCAAGGAGCTGGCCGAGCGGGGTGCCGGCTTCGGGGAGGCGGCTCGCCGGCAGGCCGTCGAGTGGCTCGCAGCGTGCCCCGGCCGTCTCCTTGAGGGGTACCGAAGGCTTGCCGGCGAGAGGGGCGTGGAGATCTCGACCTCGCCGTATGCCCACCCGATCATGCCGCTGCTCCTCGATACGGGCGTGGTCGAGGAATCGTGGGCGCCGCACCCGGCGCCAGCGGTACCGGCGTTCTCCGCCCCGGACGATGCGGCGGAACACCTCCGCCTGGGACTCGAGACCGCGCGCGCGTTCGGGTTTGCGCCGGTGGGCTGCTGGCCACCGGAGGGCTCGGTCTCCCAGGCAGCCGTCGCCCTCTACGGCCAGCACGGCGTGCGCTGGCTCGCCACCGACGAGGGCATCCTGGCCGCCTCGCTGGGGCGCGCCCTCTCGAGCGAGTCCGGGGTCGGCCAGGAGCTCTTCCGCCCCTGGCGGCTTTCCGCCGGTGGCCCCGTTCTGTTCTTCCGCCACCGAGGCTTCTCGGACTTCATCGGTTTCCAGGCCTCCCGCTTCGCGGACGAGGCCGAGGCGGCCCGTGAACTCGCCTCCAACCTGCGGCGGACCGCGTCCCACCTGCCCGGCGACGCCGGAATCGTGGTCGCCCTCGACGGGGAGAACCCCTGGACCAGCTACCCCCAGGGCGGAGCCACGTTCCTCGTCACGCTGGCGCGGGAGCTCGAGCAGTCAACACAACTCCGGCTTGCAACGCTCGGTGAGCGGGCAGCGGAGGAGGAGCCCAGGCCGCTCCCGCGCCTCCACCCCGGGTCGTGGATCGGGGGAACCTTTGCCACCTGGATCGGACACCCGGAGAAGAACCGAGCGTGGGAGATGCTCGCCCGCATCGGGGCCCTGGGGGCCTCCCGGGGCGGGCCCTCGTGGCTGGCGGCCCAGGGTAGCGACTGGTGGTGGTGGTTCGGGGACGACAACCCGACGATCCTGGCACCGCTCTACGATGAGCTCTTCCGCGCCCACCTGCGTGATGCGTGCGTCGCCGCCGGGGTCCCGCCACCGGCGGAGCTGGCGGCACCCGTGCGCTCGGCCGCCGTTCGCCTGGTGGTTCCTCTCTCACGCGAGTGGCCCCCTCCGGTGCTGGACGGCGAGACCACCAGCTATTTCGAGTGGAGCGTCGCGGCCTGGGTCGAGGCCTCCGAAACCTACCAGCGCTTTGCCCGCGCGGCGCTGCGCGCCGAGCCCGGCCGCCTCTGGGTGCGGGTGGAACCACGGCCGGGAGCCCGGCCGCCGACACCCCTCGTGGTGTCGATGGTGACCCCAAAGGCGCGAACGGGCTGGACGCTGCCCGGGGACCTTCCCGACGGGTGCGCGGTGGGCCACTGCATCGAGGCCGTGTTGCCCCTCCCCGACGGGGAGGTGCTGCTCGCCCTCGAGAGCAACGGTGAGAGGATGCCCTACGAAGGATTTTGGAGGCTCGAGTTGCTCGAGGTCGACGAACCATGAGGGTGGGCATGAGGACCGAGGTTCGAGGATTGAGGGGAAGCCTTGTTCCCAAAGGCTCGTCCGGTAGCGATGTGAGGCTCACAGGACTCAGACCCCGGCAAGCTGAACGGCGACTTCCCTCCGCCGGCGGTTCGGCCGCCCTCGGCTCAACGAAACGACGGGAGTAAACCATGTCTGAACTGCGATTTGATCCGATACGACGACGCTGGTCGATCATAGCTACGGAGCGCCGGTTCCGCCCCCACGAGTTCAAGCGCTCCGGCCCGGAACAGCCGGGCGACGTCGGGGCCTGCCCCTTCGAGTACGGCAACGAAGGCGCAACGCCGCTGGAGATCCTCGCCCTCTCGAAGGAACCGCGTCAACCGAACACTCCCAACTGGCAGGTGCGCGTTGTGCCGAACAAGTTCCCGGCCCTCGGCATCGAAGGCGAGCTCTCCCGCGAGGCGGTGGGGATGTTCGACAAGGTCAACGGCATCGGTGCTCACGAGGTGATCATCGAGACGCCCGACCACCACCGCACGGCCGCGGACATGACGCCGGAAGAGATCTTCCTGGTCTTCAAGGCCTGGCGCGAGCGCCTGATCGACCTGCGGCGAGACATCCGGATCCGCTACGTCTTGTTCTTCAAGAACCACGGGCGCGACGCCGGCGCCTCGCTCTACCACCCCCATTCGCAACTGATCGCCACTCCGATCATCCCAACGGCTCTCGTGGAGGAACTCAACGTCGCGCGGGAGCACTGGGGCCGAAAGGAGCGCTGCATCTTCTGCGACCTCATCAAACAGGAGAGGTCGTTCGGAGACCGGATCGCGCTCGAGACCGACCGTTTCGTCCTGCTCGAGCCCTTCGCCGCCTCGTTCCCGTTCGAGACCTGGCTCATGCCGAAGGATCACTCTCACGACTTCGCGCTCTGCACCGACCAGATCCTCCAAGACCTGGCGAGGCTCGTACGCGACTTCCTCCGCCGCATCCGCAAGCTGCTGGATGACCCGCCGTACAACTTCATCCTCCACACGGCACCCAGCCCACACCCGCGCCCCGGGCAGCCCCGCTACTGGACCACCATCGAGTTTGATTACCACTGGCACATCGAGTTCGTCCCGCGGATCACCCGCATCGCCGGGTTCGAGTGGGGCTCAGGCTACTCAATCAACCCGACCCCTCCGGAGGAGGCAGCCCGCTTCCTGAGGGAACTCACCACGGACGACGACGGCTGACAGCCGACGGCGGGCGGCTTGAGGAGAACACGCGGAACCCGCGAACCTGGTAGCGGCGTAGGCTGTCGGCGAGGAGAGAGCCATGCGAATTGCTCATCTGGCGTCCGAGGTGGTGCCGTTCTCCAAGACCGGTGGTCTGGCGGACGTGGCGGGGGCGCTGCCGCCGGCCCTCGCCGCCCTCGGTCACGAGGTGACCGTCGTGGTGCCCGGCCACCGGCTCACGCTCAAGGAGGCCCTTCCCGGCGAGGCCCGCGGCGAGGTGAGCGCGCTCGGGCTGTCCGCGAGGCTCAACGTGCTGACGCACCGCGGAGTACGGGCCGTCCTGCTTGACTGCCCGGCGCTGTACGTTCGACCTGCCCTGTACTCCCTGCCCGACGGCGATTTCCCCGACAACGCCGTGCGTTTCGCCTTCTTCGCCCGGGCCGCGCTCCTGGCCCTCGCCAAGCTCGGGGGAGTTGAGATCGTCCACGCGCACGACTGGCAGGCGGCACTCGCCCCCCTGCTCCTGCGTCACAACGGCGAGGTCCGCTTCGGCCTGCAGGGCGCAAGGACCGTTCTGACCGTCCACAACCTCGCCTACCAGGGGCTGTTCCCACCCTGGGCGCTGGAGGCCTGCGGGTTGCCGCGTGAGCTCTTCACCATGGATCTGCTGGAGTTCTACGGCCAGGTCAGCTTCCTCAAGGGCGGCCTGGTGAGCGCCGACGCCCTCACCACGGTCTCGCCCACCTACGCGAGGGAGATCCTCACCCCGGCCTTCGGCTGCCGTCTCGACGGCATCCTGGCGGGCCGCCGCGACAAGCTTTTCGGAATCCTCAACGGTCTCGACCTCGAGGAGTGGGACCCCGGGCGGGACCCGTACCTCGAGCTCCCATACGGCCCGGACGATGTCGAGGAGGGCAAGCGTGCGGCCCGTGAGCTGCTGGCCACGGAGACCGGTGTCGGACAAAGCCGTCGGCCGCTGCTGGGCATGGTTTCCAGGCTCGCGGAGCAGAAGGGGGCCGATCTCCTCGCGGCCGCACTCGACGACGTCGTCTCGTTGGGGTTCGACCTCGTGGTGCTGGGGACCGGGGAGCGCCGCTATGAAGAGGCGATGCGCGCCGCAGAGGCCGCCCACCCGGGCAGAGTCGCGGTCCTGACCCGCTTCGACGAGCGGCTGGCCCATCGGATCTACGCGGCGAGCGACCTCTTCCTCATGCCGAGCCGCTACGAGCCGTGCGGCCTGGGCCAGATGATCGCGATGCGCTACGGGACCCTGCCGGTGGTCACTCGCACCGGCGGCCTGGCGGACACGGTGGTGGACGCGAGCCAGGAGGGGGGCACCGGCTTTGTGCTCGAGGAGCTGAGCCCGGCCGAGCTCGCGACCACGCTCTCGCGCGCCCTCAAGCTGCTCGCCAACCCAACGAGGCTCGCCGAGGTTCGCGAGAGGGCCATGGAACGCGACTTCTCCTGGAAGGCCTCCGCCCGCGAGTACGTCAAGCTCTACGAGATGCTCCTCGGTGGTTAAGCAGTCCCCGCGCGCCCGGAGGTGAGGAGAGGAGTGCGGAAAACGGGCGGACGGCAAAGATCAAAGGAAAAATGAACAGCAGGCAACGGTCCTGGATCCTGTCCTCCCCTTACCCTTTTTCCTCTTCCTGCCTAAGGCGCTCAGCTTTCCTCCGCGGGCCGCTTCTTGCCGAACACCCATGCACCATACGTTGCGGGGGGCCCGGCGGCAGCCCAACCACCCTCCCGCCGCCTCGAGCCCCCCGGACCCCCACGCTCGTCCCGCCGGAGGCGGGACTCGCTCAGCTCTCCTCGGCGGGTCTCTTCTTCCCGAACACCCAGGCTACCAGGACCCCCAGGAGGTAGAGAGCGATCATTGGGAGGGCGAACACGCATTGGGTGGGGATGTCCGGGGTCGGGGTGATGACGGCGGCGATGAGGAAGATCACGAGCACCGCGTAGCGGAAGTACTTCAGCAGAAAGCGGTGTGTGACAATCCCGAGGCGGGAGAGGAGCAGGATCAGCACCGGGAGCTCGAAGACCAGGCCGAGGCCGAGGATCACCTTGCTTGCCATCGAGAAATACTCGTTGATCGTGACCACCTGGCGGAAGCCCTGCCCGACCTGGAGCAGGAAATGGACCACCATCGGGAACGCGACCTTGTAGCCGAAATAACCCCCGCCCAAGAAAAAGACCGTCGTGAAGGCGACGAAAGGCACCACGATGTGGCGCTCGTGGCGGTACAGCGCGGGCGACACGAACAGCCAGAATTGGTACAGGATCACCGGCGACGCGAGGAAGATGCCCGCCAGCAGGGCCACCTTCATGTAGAGCATGAACGGGTCCACGAGGCCGGTGAAGGCGAGCTTCTCGCCCGGAGGCAGGAACTGGGTGATCGGTACCGAGAGCCAGGCAAAAATCGGAGGCGCCCAGTACCAGCACAGCAGGAACCCGACGAGGATCGCGGCGATCGACCACGCCAGCCGCCGCCGGAGCTCTTCCAGGTGCTCCAGCAGGGTCATGCGGGTGAGCTCTTCTCCGGCCTCCCCGGAGCGCTGCCACGCTTCGCCCATCGCCTACTTGGGCTCCGTGGGCTGCGGCGGGGCCCCCTCGGTGGGAGCGGACGGCTCCGTGGGGGGGACCGGCTTTGTGGCGTCCTCAACCTCCCGCCGGGCGGCGCGAAGCTCATCGGCCGCCACCTCTTCCTCCAGCGACCTCTGTAGGTCGGTGGAGGCGCGACGGAACTCACCCATCGCCTTGCCCAGGCTCTTGCCGATGTCCGGGAGCTTGCGCGGCCCGAACAGCAGCAGGGCGATGACAAAGATGAGCAGAAGCTCCGGAAGACCGATCGACCCGAACATGCTGCCCCCTGTGGCGCCGTGCCACCTCCAGCCGCGCAAGTATAGTGTGGTAGAGTCCCGTTCCCAAGGGGGTGCGATGCGGGCCGTTCAACGCGTTCTCCTGGCGTCGGTGGTGGTCGGAGCGGGTGCTATCGCGGGTGCTGTCGCCGGCGACGTCTCGCGGGCCGAGTTCTCGCGGTCGGACAAGTTCATGACCCGGTACGCGGAGCTCCTGCGCCTGGTGACCGCCAACGCACCGCTGAAGGTTGAGCCGGACGACCTGGTGTATTCCAGCGTCGACGGTATGCTCTCGCTCCTCGACCCGCACACCAACTTCCTGCGGCCGGACGCCTATGCTCACATGCGGGAACGCCAGCAAGGGGCGTTCCACGGCATCGGGGTCATCATCTCGCTTCGTGGCGGGAAGATCACGGTTATCACCCCGATCGAGGGTTCGCCGGCAGCCCGCGTCGGTCTTCGCGCCGGCGACACCATCGAGGCGGTGGACGGCCAGTCCACCGAGGCCATGGACCTCGATGACGCCGCCCGAAAGCTGCGTGGTCCCGAAGGCTCGACGGTGCGCATCACGGTGAGCCGACCCGGGTTGGCGGAGCCCTTGGAGCTGACCATCCAGCGTGCGCGCGTCGCGGCGGATTCGGTGCGCTACGCCTTCATGATCGGCAAGGACACTGCCTACGTCCGAATCACCGACTTCATCCGCTCGACCGGGGACGAGGTGCGGCGGGCGATCGAGCGGCTGCAGGCCGAGGGCGCCACCCGGTTGCTCCTCGACTTGCGCGACAACCCGGGAGGCATCGTGGACTCGGCCGTTGCGGTCTCCGGCCTCCTGCTCGAGCCGGGCCAGGAGGTCTTCTCCACCAAAGGGCGCACAACGGACTCCTATCAGGACTACCGCGCGTCCCGCGACGGGCTTCACTTCAAGGGGTCCGTGGTGGTGCTCGTCAACCGCGGGTCGGCTTCGGCCGCCGAAATCGTGGCCGGGACGCTTCAGGACCATGACCGCGGACTGGTGGTGGGCGAGACCACTTTCGGTAAGGGCGTCGTGCAGACCATCTACCCCGTGCGCGACGCCGGCCTGGCGCTCACGACCGCCAAGTACTACACCCCGTCCGGCCGCTGCATCCAGCGGGACTTCGACTCCTTTTTTGACTACGTCCACCCAAGGGAGGAGAGCGACGTGTCCCCGTTGGCGCCGCGCCCCACCCCTCCGCCCGGGGCGCACGTCTACTTCACCGACTCCGGCCGCAGGGTGTACGGCGAAGGCGGCATCACCCCCGACCACGAGGTCCGGGAGGGCGAGTACTCCGAGCGGGTGGCCCGTCTGCTGGGGAACTCGGCGTTTTTCCAGTTTGCGGTCGCCCACCTCGCTGACAAGCCGGACAAGGCCGCGGCGGCCCGCGCTTTCGTCGTGGACGACACCGTCCTCAAGGCCTTCCGCGCCAGCGTGGTGGACAGAAAGTGGCTTACGCCCGAGGAGATTGACGCAGCGCTTGCGGATCCGAAGGACCGCCGGGACATCGAGATCGCCATCCGCTCCGAGGTTCTCAACGCCGGTGTTTCCCTCAACGCGGGCTACAGCGTATTCATCGAGTCCGACGAGCAGCTGCAGGAAGCCCTCAAGTACTTCGACCAGGCCGCCAAGCTCCGGGCCCGCGCCCATCCTGGGAGAGTGCCGGTGCAGGCGGCCGCGCAGGGCGGGACCTCTTCCCCTCCGTAGATTCCTTTCCTAGGTCGGGCCCGGTGTACCCTGACCCCACGTGGCAGAGTGCAGCACGACGGGAGGCCGCCGTGAGGACCATCATCGAGCCGTTTCGCATCAAGGTCGTAGAGCCGATCCGCATGACGAGCCGCGAGGAGCGCGCGGCGTTGATCCGTCAGGCCGGCTACAACCCCTTCCGGCTCAAGGCTGAGCACGTGCTCATCGACCTCCTGACCGACTCCGGCACCGGCGCCATGAGCACCCACCAGTGGGCCGGGGTGATGGAGGGTGACGAGTCGTACGCAGGGGCACGCAGCTTCTTCCGTTTCGAGGAGGCGGTACGGGGAATCTTCGGCCACACGCACGTGATCCCCACCCACCAGGGACGCGCCAGCGAGCGGCTGCTGTGTCGTGCGGTGGTCAAGGCCGGCGACGTGATCCCGGGCAACACCCACTTCGACACGACCCGCGCCAACATCGAGGACACCGGCGCCGAGGCACGCGACATGGTCATCCCTGAGGGGCTCGACCCCGACCTCGATCACCCATTCAAGGGGAACATCGATCTCGCCGACCTCGAGCGTTGCATTGCGGAGGTGGGCCGTGAGCGCGTGCCGTTCGTGCTGATCACGGTCACCAACAACTCCGGCGGCGGGCAACCCGTCTCCATGGCGAACCTGAGAGGCACCCGCGCCATTTGTGAACGATTTCATATACCCCTCTTGCTGGATGCGGCCCGTTTCGCGGAGAACGCCTTCTTCATCAAGCTCCGGGAGCCCGGGTACGCAGACAAGTCCCCGCGCGAGATCGCCTGCGAGATGTTCGCCCTCTCCGACGGCGCGGTCATGAGTATGAAGAAGGACGCCTTCGGCAACATCGGCGGGGTGATCTCCCTCAACTCCGACGAGTGGGCCGAGAAGATTCGCACGGCGCTCATCCTGACCGAGGGGTTCATCACCTACGGCGGTCTCGCCGGCCGCGACCTCGAGGCGCTCGCGATCGGGATCGAGGAGATCCTCGACGAAGAGTACCTCAAGTACCGAATCGCCTCGACCGCGTACGTCGGCAACCACCTCGCGCAAGCCGGCGTGCCGCTCCTCAAGCCGATCGGCGGCCACGCCGTCTACATCAACGGCCGGAGGTTCTGCGACCACCTGACGGACGACAAGTTCCCCGGGTGGGCCCTCTCAGTGGCACTCTACGAGCACGTCGGCGTGCGCGCCTGCGAGATCGGCAACGTCATGTTCGGCACGCAAGATAGGGCAACGGGCGCGTGGAATTGGCCCGCCCTCGACCTCGTGCGGCTCGCAATCCCCCGCCGCGTGTACACACAGAGCCACATGGACTACGTCGTGGAAGGGATCACTGAACTCTACCAGCACCGGCGTGAGATCCGGGGCTTGCGCTTCGTCCACCGCCCAGCGGTCCTCCCCCACTTCACCGCCACGTTCGAGCTCGTGTAGGAAAGGCTGGACCGCAGACCCAACAGCAGCCGCGCCGCGTCTGTGCAGGGCCTACGCGAATGGCGTGTAGCCCGCGCCGCTGCGTGCGGAGCTTGTGTAGGAAGGTCTGGACCGCAAACCCAACAGCAGCCGCGCTGCCACCCGCAGGGCTTACGCGAATGGCGCGTAGCTCGCGCCGCCGGGATTCGGCCAGCCGCTAGGCGCGCGAGCGGCCCGCGCCGGAGTGTAGCCGGAGGCTACATGAGGGCGCGAGGCCGTGATGCGCAACAAAGCGGATGGTCGGAAACCGGAGGCGCACCCTAGAGGGGCTTGGAGTAGATGCGGTACGTCTTCGAGTGCACCGCATCCATAAGCCGCACTGTGCGCTTGGTCAGCTCGTTGTCCTCGAGGATCCAGGAGTACTCGCACGTCTTGTACCCCCGGTCCAGCGCAGCCTGGAGCCCTTCGTGGAACATGACGCCCTCGATCCCGCGCAGCCGGTACTGCTCCTTGACCCCCATGATGATGCAACGCAGACCGACGCGCCTCCTCCCGATGAGCGTCGCCCGCAGCAGGCGGATCGGGTTGGCCATACCGCCGTTGAGCGCCGCCAGAGCGGGGTTGACGTCCGGTATGGCGAGCAGGAAGCCGGCCGGTTCGCGGTCCATGAACGCGATGCGGGCCAGCGGGGGATCGACCAGAGGCTTCAGCTCCTTGGCCAGCCAGTCGAACTCCGGCTCGCTGGCCGGCACGAACCCCCAGTTTTTCTCCCAAGCGCTGTTGTAGATCTGCCGGACGATCGCGACCTCGGACACCATCTGCTTGATGATGACGGGCCGGGTCGAGAGCTGCGGCTCGCGCTTGTGCGTGCGCTCGGCGAACTTGGCGAGGCGCTCGAGAGACTTCGGGTGCACGGCAGACTCGTAGGCGTACAGATCCTTCGCCTTCGTGAGACCGGTCCTCTCCAGCAGCTCCGCGTATCGTGGCGGGTTGTAGGTCATCATCACGCAGGGTGGCGTATCGAACCCGTGGACCAACAGGCCGGCCTCGTAGTTCGTGGATGGGTTCACGGGCCCGACCTGCGTGTCGCACCCGCGCGCCTTAACCCAGGCACCCGCAGTCGCCAGCAGCTCGGCGGCGGCAACCGGGTCGTCCTCGCACTCGAAGAAGCCGAAGAAGCCCGAGGAGTCGTTGTGGAAGCTGTTGTATGCCCGGTTTACGATGGCCGCGATCCGGCCCACGACGCGGGTCCCTCGCCAGGCCAGGAAGACCTCGCGTTCGGCCGCCCCGTTTGCGTAGAACGGATGCTTCAGGTCGAGGTAGCCGAGCACCTGTTTCTTGAGCGGCGGCACCCAGCAAGGGTCGCCGGCGTAGAGCCGCCAGGCCAGATCCACGAAACGCTTGAGGTCCGCGCGCGACGCGGCGACTGTCACGCGGAGCTGCTGTGCGCTCATGCCAGCACGCTCATTTTCCGCCCGACCTTGGTAAAGGCATCCAAAGCGCGCTCCAGGTGCTCGCGTGTGTGGGTGGCCATGTAGGAGGTCCGTAGCATCGCCCCGCCGGGTGGCACCGCGGGCGAGACGATGGGGTTGACGAAGACCCCCTCCTCCTGGAGGCGCTTCGCCATGACGAAGGCGAGCGTGTCCTCCCCGACCAGCACAGGGATGATCGGGGAGTTGGACTCACCAGTGTCGAAACCGAGGGAGCGTAGGCCCTCGGCCATGAAGTGGGTGTTCTCCCAGAGTCGCTCGCGCCGCTCCGGCTCGCGTTCGATGATCTCCACCGCCTTGAGTACCGCGGCCACCGAGGCGGGCGGCGGCGCCGCCGAGAAGATGAGGGATCTGGCACGGTGTTTGATGAAGTTGATCACCCGCTCCTCACCGGCGACGAACCCCCCCACCGAGGCCAGCGACTTGGAGAACGTGCCCATCACCAGGTCAACCTCGTCCTCGAGCCCGAAGTGCTCCGCGGTCCCCCGGCCGTGGGCGCCAAACACGCCGATGCTGTGGGCGTCATCCACCATGATCCGGCAGCCGTGGGGTTTAGCGACCCTCACCAGCCCCGGCAGGTCGACGACGTCCCCCTCCATGGAGAAAACACCGTCCACCACCACTAGCGCGGCTTTCTTGGCATCATGCACCTGCAGGCGCCGCCCAAGGTCCTCCATGTCGTTGTGGTTGTACTTGACGACCGAGCCGAAGCCCAGCCTGGCACCGTCGATGATGCAGGCGTGGTCCAGCTTGTCCAGGTAGACCACGTCGCCGCGCTCGATCAGGCACGAGATCACGCCGAGGTTGACCTGGAACCCCGTGGAGAACGTGACCGCCGCCGGCTTGTTCATGAACGCCGCGAGCCTCTCCTCGAGCTGGATGTGGATGTCGAGGGTTCCGTTCAGGAAACGAGAGCCGGCGCAGCCGGTCCCGTACTTGGCGATTGCATCCTGGGCCGCGCGCTTGACTTCCGGGTGGTTGGTCAGCCCGAGGTAGTTGTTGGAACCCAGCATCACCACCGGCTTACCGTCGATGGTCACCACCGGGTCCTGCGCCGAGGAGATCGTGCGGAAATAGAGGTAGAGGCCGGCTTCCTTGACCACGTCCGCGTCCCGGAATTTGCGACACTTCTCAAATAGGTCCACGTCTCCTCCTACCCTCTGTCACATTCCTGTCACATTCAGGTACGTGCCGCGGGCGAATCTTAGCACGCGCCCCGGGCGTGAGGGACCCAGCCGTGGTCGCGGTACCACGCCCAGGTGGTCGTGGAACCCACCTCGAACGGCACAAACCCCTCGAGACCAAGCGCCAGCAGCGACTCCTCGGTGCGGGCGGACCAGTGACGGGCCACCATTTCGCGGACCTTGTCCGTCGTCAGGGTCAACCCACGCATCCCCAGGAGCTGCAGAAGATCGCCGCCCAGCCCCGTCACCCGCGCCAGGACCGTCGGCACGGGTACGCAGCGCGCGCGCACGCCGCCCGTCTCGGCCAGCACCCCGACCATCGTCCGCAGGGTCCGGGGAACCGGCTCCCCGAGGTGGAGCGTTTGCCCGTCTGCTGCGCCTGCGAGGGCCGCCAGGATCGCACGCACGACGTCGGCCACGAACGCTACGGTCAGGAAGCGCTCCCCGGACGGGATCGGAACCACCCCGCGGGCCGCCAAGCGGAAGAATTGCAGGATGTCCTTGTCCCGCGGGCCGTAGACCGCCGGCGGGCGCAGGATCACCCAGCTCCCGCCGTGGCGCCGGACCGCCGCCTCGCCGGCGAGCTTGGAGCGCCCGTAGGTGGAGACCGGGTTTGGCGGGTCGTCGGGTCGCTTGCCCAGGGGCTCCGCACTCGGCCCCGCCGCCGCGAGCGAGGAGAGATGCACCAGTCGAGCGGAGGGCGCATGGTCCCTGATGGCCTCGACCAGGGTTTTGGTCCCGACCCGGTTGGTGCGGTCGAACTGCCCGGCGCGGGCGCCGCGGACCAGCCCCGCAGCGTGGACCACGGCGCCGCACCCCTTGACGAGCCCGGCCAGTGTGTCGCGCTCCTCCAGCCCCCCCTGCACGACCTCGGCCTGCGCCCACGCACGCTCCGGAAGCCGCGTGGGCTCCCGCACCAACAGCCGCGGACGCACGCCGCCCTCGAGCAGCGCCTCCAGAAGGTGCGACCCCACGAATCCGGTGGCGCCCGTCACCACCAACGGAACCGGGATCCGCGAACACCAGGGCCCAAGCTCCTCGCGAGTGATCGTCGTCGGCAGCGCGCGCCACCGAGCCCCGTCGCTACCGCTCATTCCCCCGTGCCCCGTGCGCCGTGCCCCTTGCCTGGGTCCTCACCGTACTCGCCCCAGGTGCTGGCGGTCTCCCAGACCCGCACGCGCTCAAGTCGGACGGACGCCGGCACGCGATACACCGCGCCGCCAGGGGCTGCAACCTCCATCCCGGGTCGGAATGCTTTCGCGATGCGGTGGAAGAGGTGACGGGCGAGAACCTCGGTGGTGGGGTCCCCCTCCTCCAGCAGCACTACCCGCTCGCTGAAGGGAGCGAAGCTCTCCCGGTGGGGGTCGGTGGCAGCCAGGAGCATCGCGTGGTCGAAGCGCTCCAGCTCACGCTCCACGACCGTCTTGAGCGCTTTGTAGTCACACACCATGTCGTTTTCGTCAAGCGAATTGGCACACAGCACGACCTCGATTGTTCGCGTGTGACCGTGGGGAAACCGGCACTTCTCGGGGTGCTTGGAGAGCCGGTGACCGGATTCGATCTCGAACCTCTTCGCGATGCGGAATGCTCCCACCTGTCCGTCCCCTCCACAGCCTTCGGCGAGTGTACCAGCCGGCAGCTCACCCTCCCGCCCAAAAAGGCCGCCGGTGCGACGGCTGTCAGCCGTCAGTAGGCCAGCAGGTCCTTCAATCCGGCCAGAATGGAGTCCACCTGGGGCAGGGTCACGTCCTCGAGGGTCGGCGCATAGGCCACGAACGTGTCCTTGCCCGCAACCCGGCGCACCGGTGCGTCCAGGTGGGCGAACAACTCCTCGCCGATGCGCGCGGCGATTTCGGCGCCGTATCCGAATGAGAGGCAGTCCTCGTACACGACCAGCGCCCTGTGGGTCTTCTTTACCGAGGCCGCGACGGCATCCCAGTCGTACGGGGCGAGGCTTCTCAGGTCCAGCACCTCGACCTCGCCGCCGCCCGAGTCGGCCAGCCGCTTGGCTGCCTGGATCGAGCGGACGACCGTTGCCCCGTAGGTGATCACCGTGAGGTCGCTCCCCTCCCGCACCGTCGCGGCCTTGCCGAACGGGACCGTGAAGTCGGGACCGGGGTACGGGGCCTTGTTGTGCGTCTGGCGGTAGAGGTGCTTGTGCTCCAGGAAGATCACCGGGTCGTCGCAACGGATCGCGGTTCGCAGCAGTCCGTTGGCATCGAGGGCGTTCGAGGGCATGACCACGCGCAGGCCCGGAATGTGAGTGAAGAGCACCTCGCCCGACTGGGAGTGGTACGGTCCCCCGCCCTTGAGGTAGCCTCCCGAAGGCACCCGCACCACAACCGGAGCTGACCACTGCCCCCCGGACCGCCAGCGGATGTTGGACAGCTCGTCCCGGATCTGCATGTAGGCTGGCCAGATGTAGTCGAGGAACTGGATCTCGACCACCGGCTTGAGTCCCCGAAGCGCCATTCCGAAGGCGCGTCCGACGATGTTCGCCTCGGCCAGCGGCGAGTTGAACACCCGGCGTGAGCCGTAGAGCCGCTGCAGGCCGTGGGTGACCTTGAAGACGCCCCCTTTTCCCTTGACCTCGGCGAGCGCCGCCTCGTGTGAGGCGTCGGCGACGTCCTGCCCGAAGATCACCATGCGCTCGTCGCGCCGCATCTCGTCGCGCAGGCAAGCGTTGAGGAGGTCAACCATGGTCTTGGGTGCGGGATCACCGATGGCCGGCTCCGCCGCAAAGCGCTCGGAGGTCGGATCCACCTCGGGGGAGTAGATGAAGTCCGCCCATGTGGCGGGGTCGGGCTGGGGAGCGGCCACGGCCTTCTCCGCGGCCGCGTTGATCTCGGCCTGGACCTCCGCCTCGACCCTCTCGAGCTCCTCCCGGCTCACATCGTAATGCTCGCGGAGCAGCCGGGCGGTTCGCTCGATCGGGTCGCGTTCCGCCTCGCGCTGCCGCTCAGCCGCAGGCTTGTACAACCGCTCATCGTCCGAAAGCGAGTGTGAGTAGGGCCGCACGACCTTGGCGTGCACCAGGACCGGCCCCTCACCCGAGCGGACCCGTGCCACCGCTTCACCCATGACGCGGTACGACTCGACAAAGTCACAGCCGTCGACGTCATAGATCGTCAGGTTCGGAAAGCCCGTGACCAGCTTGGAGATCGACCCCCCAGCGGTTTGCACGTCCACGGGCACCGAGATCGCATAGCCGTTGTCTTCGATCACGTAAAGCAGCGGCAGCCGGAGGTTGCACGCGGTGTTCAACGACTCCCAGAACTCTCCCTCCGAGGTCGTCCCGTCACCCAGAGAGACCCACACCACCTCGTCGGGCGCCACCGCGGCCCGCTCGGACGCCTTCCCCAGCGCCAGCAGGTACCGGCCCCCTTCCGCGAAGCCGACGGCCTGCAGGCACTGCGTCCCGGTGGGCGAGGATGGCGCCGGGAGGTGGAGGCGGCGCTGCCCCCAGTGATTCGGCATCTGCCGCCCGCGAGAGTCCGGGCCGGCCTCCGCGCCGACGCTGCCGAGGAATATCTCATACGGCGTCATGCCAAGTGCGATCGCCAGGGCGCGGTCCCGGTAGTAGGTGAAGAACCAGTCCTTCCCGGCGGAGAGGTGCCTGGAGGCCGCTACGAGCACTGCCTCGTGGCCGACGCCGTTGATCTGGAAGAACGCCAGGTTTTGCTGCTTGAGCAGGATCTCCTTGTCGTCTACTCGCCGTGAGGTGAGCATCACGCGGTAGGCGCCGAGGACCTCGGCGAGCGGGAGCGCTGCCGGTTCGTTCTTCGCCACCGAGGCCATCTCCACCCTCCTTGCCCGTTCCCTTTGCCGCCGGCCGGGAGGCGTGCCGCAGCCGGCGTCGAGGTCCTCATTCTAAGCTGAATCTTCCTTTGGATCGGAGCATTCCCGCCCCTTGCTCCCGCCCTGAACGCGCGCTACCTTGCTCTCAGGGAGGCCCCCATGGTCAAGCACATCGCGATCGGTCTGGATGGGTCGGCTCATGCCGCAAATGCCGAGCGCCTCGCCCTGGACCTTGCGCAGCGCTTGCATGCCGTCGTGCACGGCATCCACGTCGTTGATGCAACGTTCCTGGAGGGAGCGTTCATCACCGACATCTCGGGTGCGATGGGCTTCGAGCCTTTCCTGAACCTGCAGGCGCAGATGCGGGCAACCCTCGACGATGTCGCGGCGGTGATCCGGTCCGACTTCGCCGCGCGCTGCGAGGCGGCAGGTGTAGAGGGCCAGTTTCACCTCGAGCGAGCCGGGGTGGTCCATGGCCTTCTGGCCGCCGGCAAGCTCGCGGATCTGCTTGTGGTCGGCCAGCGTGGGGTGAACGCCCGCTTCCACGAGGATCTCCTCGGATCCGCGGCTGAGATGTTGCTGCGGCGTTCCTCGCTGCCGGTCCTCGTCGTTCCCCAGCAAGCCGGGTTGCCGCACCGCCCCCTCGTTGCCTACGACGGCAGCCCAAAAGCGGTGCGCGCGCTGCAACACGCGGCTGAGATGTCTCGCGCCCTGGGTCTTCCCCTTGCGGTCGTGACGGTGGAGCAGCAGGAGGAGCGTGCGCGCGCCCGGCTGGACGACGCCAGCCGATACCTCGCCCCCTATGAGGTCGAGGTCTCCTACCAGCTCCGCCGTGGGGAAGAGGTCGAGCAGGAGCTGCTCGCGATGTTGGAGCCCAAAGGGTTCGACCTCGTCTTCCTCGGGGCCCATGGGCACAGCCGGATCGTCGAACTGGCCCTCGGCTCGACCAGCCAGTACGTGGCCCGACGCGCGACCGTGCCGATCTGGTGCGTCACCCGCGCCTGATGTTTTCTGGGGTCTGCGACCCCCGCCGTCCCCCACACGACGGCTCCCGTTCATCATGTCACTGCGTGTAGCTCGTGTTTTGCCCGGCGGGTGCGCGGCCATCTCCTCCTCTTCTTTTTCCACTCCGTGGTTTCTTCTTGCCCCGCGGGCCAGGACCCGCCGCTCGGGCTGGGCATCGAGCCCAGCCCTCCGACCCGCCTGCGCGTGTGACCGAGCAGGCACAGCCCGGCGTGCGGACCCTCGCTGTTCCCCTCCCTCGCGAAAGACACTCAGTCAGGGCCAGCGTCTCCGCCCGCCGGTCTGGCCGCTCGGGACCCGCACGCTCCGGCATCATGGCTCCGTCCGCCCGTGGGGCGGATCTCACCCCCAACCCCGCTCTCGAACGAAACGCTCGAGAGGTCCTGGTATGAGAGCATCTCGGCACCAGCTTCAATGCCTCTGGCCTAAGGGTGGGGGGTTCAAATCGCCGGTGCCGCGGGTGGCCGGTCACTACGGAGCCCGCGGGCACCGGACGCGCAAGCCACGATGGGGAGACGGCGGCGCGGCCTCATGCGAACGCCGAGGGGCCCCGGCGCGGATCGCGCCCTCCGGTCGCGGGCAGAGGAGCCTGCAGGCGCAGGGCACGGGGGTACACAAGCCTGCAGATGGCCACCGCGGCACCGGCAAACAAAAAGCCTCACGCAGTGAAAAAGGAAGAGGCAAACCCGCAGGGCAAAGGAAAGCCACGCAGTGAAAAAGGGAAACCCGTCTGCCGGGGAAGGCATCAAAGAGACTACAATCCCGACCGGAGGTCCCCATGGGTGCCCTGGAAAGCGCCGCCCTCACGGCGGTGCGTGACTGCCTCGGGCTGAAGCGGCACGAGGTTCTCCTGGTGGTGACCGACCGGGCGCTCGCCGCGCTGGCCCGCGTGCTTGCCGACGCGGCGCGGCCGCTGGCGCGCGAGGGCTTGGTCGTCGAGTACGCTGAACGCGAGCTCAACGGCCAGGAACCGCCGGCTCCGGTGCCCACCGCAATGGCCGGCGTGGATGTGGTGCTCGCCGTGACCTCGAAGTCGATCACCCACACGGCGTCCCGGCGAGCCGCCACCTCGGCCGGGGCGCGCGTCGCCACCATGCCGGGCATTACGGAAGATTGCCTGATCCGGACGATGAACGCCGACTACCACGTGATCGCCGAGCGGACCCGGAGGGTCACCGACCTCCTGACCCGGGCTCGTCTTGCCCGCCTCACGACCAAACTCGGTACCGACATCACTCTCCCGATCGAAGGCATTCCGGCAATCGCATCGACCGGCCTGATCCTGAAGGCCGGGGAGTGGGGCAACCTCCCGTCTGGCGAAGCGTACCTGCGCCCTGAGGAGGGCAAGTCGGAGGGCGTGGTTGTGGTGGACGGGGCGCTGGCTGGGATCGGCATGGTGACGGAGCCCGTGCGCATCACCGTCAAGGGCGGCATTGCCGTTGACGTCGCCGGCGGCGAGTCGGCTCAGCGTTTCGCCGGTCAACTCGACCGCGTGGGACGGCTCGCCCGAAACGTTGCGGAACTCGGTGTCGGCACCAACGACCGCGCCGCTCTGACCGGCAAGATCCTGGAGGACGAGAAGATTCTCGGAACGGTGCACGTCGCCTTCGGCAACAACGCCTCCATGGGTGGGAGCGTGGACATCCCTTTCCACGTCGACGGGATCATCCTCAAGCCGACGCTGACGCTCGACGGTGAGCCCTTGCTTGTGGACGGCAAGCCGCGGTTCGCGTGACGGCCAGGGGAAACGGAAAAGGGGAAAGGGAAAACAGGAAACGGAAAGCGGAAAGCGTGCAGGCCGGGCTCCGACTGACCCCGGATGTTGGGCTTCCTTTTCCCCTTTTCCCTCTACCCCCTTTCCCTTTTTTTCGTGAGCCCGGCGATCAACTCCGCGTCTGCGGGTGGCGTAGCGATGGATGCGAGCTCCGCGGCGGTGAACCACCCCATCTCCTGCCCCTGCTTGCCAACGGGCACGCCGCTCACGATGCGAGCCTCGTAGAAAAGCAAGACGACGTCCCGCTGCGGGTCGCGGTGGAAGGCGAAGGTGATCGGCGCCTCCACGGCGATGTCCACCCCGAGCTCCTCCAGGAGCTCGCGGCGGAGGGCCTCGTCCGGGCCCTCGCCATCCTCGACCGCGCCCCCGGGGAACTCCCACAGTCCGCCGAGGTGTGAATCGGGAAGGCGACGCGAGAGAAGGAAACGGCCGTCGTCGCGCCGGACAACGGCGGCGACCACTAATCGACGAACTGGCTTACGGCTTCTTCGGTGCATCCGGCGAAGGTTTGGCGGCGGCGGTGGCCTGTGCGGCCGGCGTCTGCGTGGTCGCGCCGGCGGCCGGCTTCTGGTCGCCCGCAGGCGACTCCATGGCGGCCTTGATCGCAGGGTTGAGGGTCTCCACCTTCGCTTTCGGGCGCCGGGTCGAGATGACAAGCCTGATGCTGTCGTCAAGCTTCCGGTTCTTGAGGAAGGTGGTCAGGTTGTCCTTCACCTCATCGAAGCTCGTCAACCCAGGCGCCCGGCGGTCCTCAACCTTGAAGATAAAGAAGCCTTGTTGGTTCTTCAGGACGTCGGTGACCCCGCCGACCTTGACGCCCTTGAGTGTGCTCTCAAACTCCGTCAACGCCGCCTCTCGGACCCAGTTGCCCAGGGCACCCCCGTTGGCCTTGTTGGGGTGATCCGAGGCATCCGTGGCCACCTTCGCAAAATCCTCACCGGCCAAAATCCGCTTCAGCGCCGCCTCTGCGCGCCCCTTTGCGGCATCCTGCTGTGCCTGGTCGGCACCCTGCGGTACCTGGGCGACGATCATCCGCAGCTTGACCTGTTGCTCGTGTTTGAACTCTTCGGGGTGCCCGTCGTAGTAGGCCCGCACCTCCTGCTCGCCCGCCCCGGCCTTGCTGAGCAGTTCCGACTCCACGTACTTCTGGACCATCATGCGGTCCTGTTCCATGCGCGTGAGGTCCTGCTCGGTGAGCCCGGCCTGAGCGAGGGCCTTGGAGAATGCCTCGGCCCCGCCCATCTGCTTGCGCTGGTGTTCGATGCTTGCCGCAACCTCTTTAGGGTCAACGGACACCTTCGCTTCCCGGGCGGCCTGCAGAATCAGGGTCCGGCCGATCAGTTGCTCGATCGTCTGTCGGAGCAACGCGGTCTCGTTGGCCTGCACGCCCTGCATCTGCGAGGCTATGGCCCGCTGCGCAAGCTTGAGGTCGACGTCGGTGATCTCATCACCGTTGACCCGCAGAACGGGCTTTCCGGCAAACGCCGCCGACGCCGTCAGGGCGGCGAGGAAAACCACTGAACGGGACAGACGCATGGAGTATCTCCCTGCTCCGCGCGCGGAGCAAACCCGACGAACCTTAGGCGCCGACCGCCAAAAAGTCAAACAAAAAGCTGTAGCTTCACCTCACTCACGGCGGGGTTCCCGGGCCTTCGCTGCCTCCCAAAGGGCGTCCAGCTCGGCGAGGCTCAGCGAAGCGAGAGCGACGCCGCGGGCACGGGCGTCCTCCTCCATAGCGGCGAAGCGTCGGCTGAACTTCTCGTTGGCACCCTGCAGGGCGGCCTCAGGATCGATTCCCAGTTGGCGGGCAAGGTTGGCGAGGACGAAGAGCAGGTCACCCAGCTCCTCCCGAACCCCCTCGCGGGGCCGTGCAGCCGGGTCGGGCCCGAGCTCGGCCGCAAGCTCCTTGACTTCCTCGTCGAGCTTGGCGACGACGTCGGTGGTGCGCTCCCAGTCAAACCCCGCTGCGGCCGCCTTCTCGGTGATTCGCAGCGCCTTGAGCAAGGCCGGCAGCTGTCGCGGGACGCCCGCCAAGGCGCCGGTTTCGCGCCGCTCCCGTGACTTGATGGTCTCCCAGTTACGCACAACATCGGCAGCCCCGGAAACCTCCACGTTCCCGAAGACGTGGGGGTGACGGTGCACCATCTTGGCGTGGATCCTCCGGCAGACCTCTTCGATGTCGAACCAGCCTTGCTCCTGCGCGATCTGTGCCGCAAACACGATCTGGAACAGCAGGTCCCCGAGCTCCCCCGCGATGGTCCCGCGGTTGCCGCTTGAAATCGCGTCCACCGCCTCGTACGCCTCCTCGATGATGTAGGTCTTGAGCGTCTCCAGCGTCTGCTCGCGATCCCACGGGCAACCGTCAGGGGCGCGCAGGCGCTGGCTCAGTACGCGCAGAGCGTCAAAAGCGTGCTCCTCGCTCATGGCCGGTCAGTATAGCGCGGGGCTGGCGCTTGTTCCGGCGGCAAGAAATGCTTAAGATTGCTCCAGGCTCGCTTCGGGGAGGGGCAGGTGGCTGACGAGAAGAAGGACGACAAGGTGCGGGTCGTGGATCGGCGTTGGTTCAGCGCCGACGGCGAGCTCAAGGATCCCGCGCCTCCGGAGCTCACCGCACCTCCTCCCCCGTCCCCGCCGACTCCCGAGCCGACGGACCCGCAAGCACCACCCGCCAGCCCCGATCAGCCACCCTCGAAAGTCGGTTTCCTGGACCTTGTGGACTTCCTGGCGCAACAGGCAGTAGGGCTCTTGTCCGGGCAGGTCCAGGGTCGCGGCCGCGACCCTGGGACAGCCCGGTTCTTCATCGACCTGCTGGGAGTGGTGCAGGAGAAGACGGCCGGGCAGCTTGCCCCGGAGGAGAACCGCTACCTTGAGGACATCCTCTATCAACTGCGCTCGCTTTTCGTGGCTGCGACGCGCTAGCGCGCTCGCGCTCGTCCTTCTCCCTGTGGTGTCGTTTGCCGCCGGACCGGTCGAGCGTGGACGCGGTGGCGACATCGAACAGGCCTGGTTCCGGCTTGCCCAGGGCCTCGACAAGTTCAACCCCGATGCGCTCAGAGAGCGCACCGACGAGCTGGTCCAGGTGGCGGGTAAGTCCGACATCCGGCGCATGACATCGCTGGCTCTCGCCCTCGTCGCACACGCCCGGACGCAGGCGTCGACGCAGGCCGAGGTGACGATTACCCAGGCGATCCGGCTGGACGCGGGCTGCCCGGAGGCCTGGTTCGCCCTCGCCAATGTCCGCCTGGGGCGCGCCAACCTGGCCTCGGGCGTCGTCGCCCTCGGGCGAGGCGTCTACACACTGTTCACGGATCCCCGCCTCGACGAACTGGTCGGGGCGAGCACCATCCTGACGGGTGTGGTGATGCTGGTAATCGGGTTTGCGGTTTGGGGCATCCTGGCCATCCGACGGACCGTGCCGCGCCTGTGGCACGACCTCGGGGAGATGGGTGCGCAGTGGCGCCTGGGCCCCAACGGAGTGGTGCTCGGGTTGCTGATCATCGCCCTTCCGGTGTTCGCGGGCGGTGACCCGGTGTGGATGCTGATCTGGTTCTTCACGCTGTGCTGGGCGTATCTACCCGCAGGCCAGCGGGCCCTGGGGGCTCTCGGGCTTCTCCTGGTGGCCGCGACCCCGACCTTGGTCGAGCTTGGTTTCCGCAGCATCACTCACCCGCCCAACGCGATCTTCGCGGCGACCGAGGTCCTCTCGGACCGCCGCTACGAACCCCAGATCCTCGAGGAGCTCGACGCGCTCACGGACACCTTCGGTGAGGAGCCGGACTTTCACCGGTTGGTGGGCGATTGTTACCGTCAGTTCGCGCTGCTGGACGGCGCCGCCATCGCCTACCGCGAGGGCCTGCGAACCGCGAGCGGCAACGCGGCCCTCTCGGAGGCGCTCGGCACCGTGCAGTACCTCGAGGGTGACTACAACGCTGCGCTGCAGGCGTTCAAGACGGCCCTCGAAACGGGTTACGACTCGGTAGTGGCAAACTACAACCTCTCTCTCACCTACGCCCAGACGTATCACTTCCGCGAGAGTGAGGACGCGATGGCCGCGGCGCGCCAGGCCGGCGACCGCCGCCTGCAGGATCTGACGCGCGGCCGGGAGCACGACATTATCCTTCCAGGCTTCACCCACGAAGAGGCCACCAAGATGCTGCGCCGGAAGGATCCCCTGCTGCTCCTTAACCGGGGACTGTCGCCGCCGCCGCTCCTGCGAGAGCGAACCGTCGAGCACCCGCTTGCGATCGGCTGCGTCGTGGCTCTGATCCTCGCGGTCCTGCACCGCCTGATCCGTCAACGGAGCGGCGGTTTTGCCGCGGCGTGCCTGAAGTGCGGGCGGGCGTTCTGCCGACGGTGCAAGCTCTCCCACGAGAGCCAGAGCTACTGCACACAGTGCATCAACATCTTCCTCAAGAAAGACATGGTCGGCATCGAGGCGCAGCTCGCCAAACGACAGCAGCTGACGCGGCGGCACTTCTGGCTGCGAGCGGAGCGACGCATCAGCGATCTCCTCCTGCCGGGTATCGGGGTTGGCTTTGGCGGCCGGCCCGTGCTGGGAGGTGCGCTCGTGCTGCTGGCACTGGTCAGCGCGATGCTGGTTCTCGTTTGGCTCCCGGGATTCATTTCCCCGGCGCTCATGGCCACCCCGATCTGGCCCCTCAGGATGCTCTTCGGGGGGATCTGGGCTGCCGCAGCCGTGGTCGCCCAGTTGCTCCCGGTTGAATGGAGGTAGGGATGGCGCTCGAAGGAACCCTCCGCGACTTCTCTCTCTCCGACATCTTCCAGCTCATCGGTCTGCAGCGGAAGACCGGGGTGCTGACCCTCCGGGCGTCCGAGGACGTTGTGACGGTTTCGTTCCTCGACGGCAAGGTCGTTGGGGCCGACTCGCTCAACAAGAGACTGGAGGATCGTCTCGGACAGGTCTTGCTCAAGACGGGGGCCGTCACCAAGGCAGAGCTGGACGCGGCGCTCAAGACCCAGATGGAGACACTCGAGCGGCTCGGCCACATCCTGCTCGACCGTACCGTGATCTCCAAGGAGGAGCTGCGCAAGGCGTTCGAGCAGCAGATCCTGCAGATCATCTTCCGGGTGTTCCGGTGGCAGGACGGGGACTACCACTTCTCGCAGGAGACGAGCGTCGACTACGACGCGGAGCTGGTCACGCCGCTCGGATCCGAGAGCATCCTCATGGAAGGGGCGCGGATGCTCGACGAGTGGCCAATCATTGAGAAGCGCATCCCACACCGCGGCATGATCTTCGTTTCCACACCCACGGCCCGTCAGGCCGAGGTGACGCTCGAGCAGGAGGAGGAAAACCTCGACACGTTCGACATGAACCTCGAGCCGGTCCCTTCGAAGCCCCCGACACCTGGAAGGGTGAAGATCACACCGACGGAGCGCGATATCCTGGCGCTCGTCAACGGCGTGAACGCAGTGGACGACATCGTGCGGAAGAGCCCGCACGGTGAGTTCGACACGTGCAAGGGGCTGTACACGCTTCTGACGCGCTCCCTAATCCGCCAGGCGACACGCGACGAGGTCACGCGGGCGGCCCAGAAGGCCACCACCGATGTCGGCCGGCGGACCACTTGGCGCGTGCAGTTTCCGTGGTTCGCCATCGCCCTCATGCCGTTGCTCGCCCTTACCGTGCTCCTGGCTCCACGGAACCCCGCCAATCCCCTCCTCGGCCCCGGACCGAAGTTGCCTCCTCGCGTCCTGGCCGCGTCCTCCTGGGCTCGGATGGCAGGGATCTGGCACTGCCTCCAGGCGCGAGCCATGCTGGTGGGCAGCTACCCGGACACCCTTGTCGAGCTCGCCCGCGAGCGTCTGATGTCCCCCAGGGACCTTCAGGATCCCTGGAAACGGCCATACCGCTATGTACTTCGGGAGCAGTCGGTACTCCTCGCCGGCAACAACGCACACGGAGCCCCGGACTCGAACCTCTTGTTGTCCCAACACTTAGGGACCGAGGGGGAGGATGCAACCAGCGGCCCCGGGGCTGCGCTCGTAACACCTTGACAACAACTCACTCAGGTTCTATATTGCATTCGTGCAGTTGACCTGAGGAGGGTTGCATCAATGTCAAGGATCATTGGAATCGACCTGGGAACCACCAACTCGGTCGTCGCCGCGATGGAAGGCGGCAAGCCGACCGTCATCGCCAACCAGGAGGGGAGCCGCACGACTCCTTCGGTGGTGGGGTTCGGGAAGAACGGCGAGCGCCCCGTCGGACAGGTGGCGAAGCGGCAGGCCATCACCAACCCGGAGAAGACGATCTTCTCGATCAAGCGCTTCATGGGCCGCCGCTACGACGAGGTGACGCAGGAGATCAAGATGTTCCCGTTCCACGTCGTGCGGGGTGAGAACGACACGGCCCGCGTCGAAGTGGATGGCAAACCGTACTCCCCGCCGGAGATTTCCGCGATGATTCTCCAGAAGCTCAAGGCCGCGGCGGAGGACTACCTGGGGGGCAAGGTGGAGAAGGCCGTCATCACCGTGCCCGCCTACTTCAACGACGCCCAGCGCCAGGCCACCAAGGACGCCGGCCAGATCGCCGGCCTTGACGTCGTCCGCCTCGTCAACGAGCCGACCGCCGCCGCCCTCGCCTACGGGCTCGACAAGAAAAAGGACGAAACGATTGCCGTGTACGACTTCGGCGGCGGGACCTTCGACATCTCGATCCTCGAGGTCGGCGAGGGCGTCGTGGAGGTCAAGTCCACGAACGGCGACACGCACCTGGGCGGCGACGATATCGACCAGCGCCTCATTGAGTGGCTGGTCGAGGAGTTCCGCCGGGACCAGGGGATCGACCTTTCCAAGGACCGGATGGCGCTGCAGCGGCTCAAGGAAGCCGCCGAGAAAGCCAAGTGCGAGCTGTCCACGACCCAGGAGAGCGAGATCAACCTGCCGTTCATCACCGCCGACGCCTCGGGACCAAAGCACTTCAACATCAAGCTCACGCGCTCGAAGTTCGAGCAGCTCGCCGAGGACATCATCCAGCGCACCGTCGGGCCCTGTAAGCAGGCGTTGAAGGACGCCAGCCTGGAGCCGAAGGATATCGACGAGGTCGTCCTCGTCGGCGGCTCCACGCGCATCCCACGGGTGCAGAAGCTGGTCCAGGACCTCTTCGGCAAGGAGCCCCACAAGGGCGTCAACCCGGACGAGGTCGTAGCGGTCGGCGCCGCCATCCAGGCCGGAGTGCTCGGAGGGGAGGTCCGCGACCTCCTGCTTCTCGACGTGACCCCGCTGTCTCTCGGCGTTGAGACCCTCGGCTCGGTGACGGACGTGGTCATCCCCCGGAACACCACGATCCCCACTCGCAAGTCCAAGGTGTACTCGACCGCCGATGACAGCCAGACACAGGTCGAGATCCACGTCCTGCAGGGCGAGCGTCCGATGGCCCACGACAACCGGACACTCGGTCGCTTTCACCTGATAGGGATCCCACCGGCGCCTCGCGGCATACCCCAGATCGAGGTCACGTTCGATCTCGACGCAAACGGAATCATGCACGTCACCGCCAAGGACCTCGGCACCGGCAAGGAGCAGAAGATCCAGATCACCGCCTCCTCGGGGCTTTCGGAGGACGAGATCCAGAAGATGGTGCGCGAGGCCGACCAGCACGCCGACGACGACCGCCAGCGGCGTGAGGAGGTCGAGTCACGCAATCGCCTCGACTCGCTAATCTATTCGACCGACAAGCTGGTCACGGAGAACAAGGAGAAGCTGCCCGAAGCGCAGAGGAAGGACATCGAGGCGGCAATCGCCGACGCCAAGCATGCCCTCGAAGAGGGCAAAAAGGACGCAATGGATTCGGCGCACGAAAAGCTCACCAAGGCGTCGCACCGCCTCGCTGAGGAGATCTATCGCGCCGCCGGCGCGGCGCCCGGGGCTGCGGCACCCGGCACCGGGCCAGGGGCTGGGCCGACACCCCCGGCCTCGGGCGAGGGCGACGTGGTAGACGCGGAGTACGTGGACGTGGAGTCGAAGCCCACGAATTGACCCCGATTCGCAGGGGCGAATTGGGGTCACCCCGAGCGAAGCGAGGGGTCCCGTGGCACAGGAGCGAAGTTGACCAAGGCTGAGCCACCGCACAACATCACCGCGTCGTGGAAGCGCAGCCGCGTCATCCCGAGTCCCGTTCCTGGCGGGACGAGGGATCCCGACGCGTTTCAAGGGCGTTCGACACCGCTTGTAGGCAATGCCGACCACGGAGGACGACATGGGTGATCTTGATTGGCGTGTCGTTCGCGAGTTGATGGCGGTGGGCGAGCGCCTCCGCGAGGTCGTCGAGCGGGCGCTGCTCCCCCCCTCCTCCGTTGCCCTGACCCGGCCGGTAACGTTCGAACCTCTGGTTGATGTCTGGGAGAACGACACCGAGGTCATTGTCGAGGCGGAGCTTCCCGGCTCGCGCGGGGGCGACATCGACCTGCGCCTCGAGGGCGGCTCGCTGGTCCTGTCCGGCGAGCTTCCGGAGAGCGCGCAGCCTCGTGGTTCCTACCTGCGAATCGAACGGC